>CANGZP010000001.1 GCA_947458475.1 Cyclobacteriaceae bacterium
AATCGAAGAATGAAGAAGTGGGTGACAGAACAAAGTACGAAGTACTAAGTACCAAGTATGGAGTTAGTATCCTGGTCCTTAGGCTACTTGGTACAATGTAAAATCTTGCTTCTTGTCTCTTGAATCTCGTTTCTGAGTCTACTTGGTACCTGGTACTTCGTACTTTGTACAATGAAATGAAGTCTTGTCTCTCGGCTCTTGCTTCTTATTTTAATATCGAACGCTGAACTCCGATTGATGAATGAAGAAGTGGGGATTTGTGTGCCGACTCATATGGCACTTCTGAAGCTACTTGGTACCTTGTACTTGGTACTTCGTACAACCCTCAATCATCTTCTTTCCCCTTTCATTTTTCTTTTCCCCGAATAAATTGCAGTTTTGCAGCAAATCTTCTTGGAATGGCTGTATTACTTCAACACCTGAAACTTTTACATCAAGGTAAGTTCTCACCACCTAAAGACTATTCCTTTTCCAACGGGACACTGAGCCCTGCGAATGAAAAAGAGAAGATTTCCTACGATCAGGTTATTGACTGCTCCAACTACCTGGCCTCCAAAGGATGGGTGGATTTGCGCTGTGGTCTAGGCGAACCAGGACAAGAATACCGGGAAACAGTCGCTTCCCTCTGTGCCGCACTTCAGGCCGGAGGATTTTCCAAAGCAGTGGTCCTCCCCAATACGGATCCTGTCATTCAATCCAAAACAGAAGTTACTTTCCTGAAAGCTAAAGCAGCAGCCTACCTCCAGGAATTAGTCATCCTCGGTGCAGTTACTAAAAACGCTCAAGGAGAAGACCTCACCGAAATGCTCGACATGCACTTTGAAGCAGGGGTGCAATTTTTCGGTGACGGAACCCATCCCCTAGCAAATGCCGATCGCTATCTAAAAATCTTACAATACCTTCAGAAATTTGAAGGCACCCTGTTCGACCAGGCCTACGATCCCTTGCTAGCGATTTTTGGGCAGATGCACGAAGGTGAAATTTCTACTCAGCTGGGCATGAAGGGAATTCCTAGCCTTGCGGAAGAAGTAGCCATCCAACGAAATCTAGATTTGCTTCGCTATGCAGGTGGTCGAGTACACTTTCAAACCTTAAGCACCGCTAAAGGAGTGGACCTGATCCGACAAGCGAAAAAAGAAGGCCTGCAGGTAACTGCTGATGTATCCATCTACCAGTTGATTTTTACAGACGCGGACTTGCTGTCTTTTGATACAAACCTAAAGGTGCAACCTCCTTTCCGAGGAACTGCAGATCGGACAGCACTCTTGGAAGGTCTTCGCGATGGAACCCTTGATGCGCTCGTGTCCAATCACCAGCCGCAAGACTATGATTCCAAATTCTGTGAGTTTGACCATGCTGCTTTTGGAATGGCAGGATTAACTGCTTTCCTCCCTGCCATGGTGCAGCTAGCCAAAGAGCTAGGTTGGGAGCTACTTCTAGAAAAAGTAACCTCAGGACCTGAAAAAGTAGTAGGCCAAAGCACTGATTCTTGGACCATTTTTGATCCAACGGAAAAGTGGGCCTACAACGATAAAACCAATCCTTCCCTTTCTGCCAACCATCCTTGGTTTGGACAGGAACTGACTGGTAAGGTGAAATACTGCATTCAAAAAGGGCATTTGATTCAAATCAATGACTAAATACTTCAAGACAGCCTATCAATTTGGGGCACTTGGTGGACTGTTGAGTGGGCTCTCTTTTTATGTGCTCTCCCTATTTTATTCGGATCCGACCAACCTGAACTTGGTTTTTGGGTACCTAATCACCCCTTTTACCGTGTTCTTGGCCATTAAATTTTTCAAAGAATACAGCAACGACGGTTACCTTTCCTTCTCTGAAGGAATGTCAGTAGGAGCAGTGAGTTTCGTGTTGCTTGCGCTTCTTTCTACGGGCATTATTTGGGGGATTTTGGAGAGTTCCTCTTCCTTGTTTTCAGCTATCCAAACCGCCAAATGGGCAGTGTTGGAAAAAAATAAAGAGGTAATTATTTCCCAAGTAGGCTTGGCTTCCTTTGAAGTCACCCAAACCAATTTGCAAAGTATTAGTCCATGGGACATTGCGCTTAACGATGGCATTTGGAAAATCCTACCTGGAATGTTTTTTAGCATCCTTATTTCTATAATTTTAAGAAAAAATAAACTAACGTCATGAACGAACAAGCACAGTCTCCAATTCAATCTGCAGTAAGACCAGGAATAATTCTAGGTCTTGTCTCCTTGGTACTTACGTATCTTGCCTACTTCATTGATTCCTCCTATTTAGCTTCTGGCTATTTTGGGCTGGTTGTTTTGGTGCTTTTCTTTGCACTCATCATTTATTTTGGGAAAGAGTACAGAAAAGAAGTGGGGGGATTTATGTCTTTTGGGACCGCATTCAACTTCAGCTTTTTTGCCATTTTAATTTCTGGTGTCATTGGATTGATTGGAAATATGCTCCTGTTCCATGTGATTGATCCTTCCTTGCCACAAGTTCTTGGTGAACTAACCTTTGAAGCTCAATTGGAGATGATGGAGGGTTTTGGTCAAAATCCAGACTCTTTGCCAACTGAAGTTCTTGATGAAATGAGAGAAGCCTCAGCCTCTAATTTTACCTTAATTGGTCAATTGAAAGGTTTTGGTATAATCTTAATTCCTTATGCCATCATTGCTTTAATTTTAGGAGCCATTCTTAAGAAGAAAGACAAGTCACTAGACTTTTAACATGATCCAGATTTCCGTAGTTGTTCCAGTATTCAACGAAGATGAATCCCTTCCTGAACTCGCCCAATGGATCCATCGGGTGATGCAGGCGAATGCCTACACCTATGAGGTATTGCTGATCAATGATGGCAGTACGGATCGATCTTGGGAAGTGATTCAGGAGCTTTCAGCGAGCAATACCGCCATAAAAGGGATCAATTTCACCCGCAACTATGGGAAGTCTGCCGCATTGGATGCGGGCTTTAAGCGTTGCTCTGGAGAAGTGGTCATCACCATGGATGCAGATCTCCAAGATAGTCCAGACGAGATCCCTGGCCTCTACGCGATGATCAAAGGAGGACTAGATGTGGTATCGGGTTGGAAAAAAGAACGACACGATCCCATCTCCAAGACCATCCCTTCCAAATTTTTCAATGGGGTGACCCGCTGGATTTCGGGAATTCAATTGAATGACTTCAACTGTGGACTGAAAGCCTACCGCAATAAGGTGGTAAAAAACATCCACATCTATGGTGAAATGCACCGCTACATTCCGCTTTTAGCAAAGTGGAATGGTTTTCCTAAAATCGGGGAGAAGGTAGTAGCCCATCAAGCCCGTAAGTACGGCTATTCCAAGTTTGGCTTGGAGCGCTTCCTCAATGGCTTTTTGGACCTCATTTCCGTATCCTTTGTGCATCGCTATAAGAAGAAGCCCATGCACTTTTTTGGCTTGCTAGGCACACTTTCCTTCTTAACTGGATTTGTGATCACAGCCTGGTTGATTATTCAAAAAATCTATGGGCTGAGCCAAGGCATAAAAGTGAGAGAGGTAGTAGATCAGCCCGTGTTTTTCTTGGCATTGGTAGCCTTGGTGATTGGAGCACAGTTGTTTTTGACAGGCTTCATTGCGGAGCTGATGACCTCCAACCAATCCAAAGAGCCTGAATACAAAATTGACGAGGAAATCAATTTAGATTTTTGATGTTCTTTTCCTGCATCATTCCTGTTTACAATCGACCGGGTGAAATCAAGGACTTGTTGGGCAGTCTCCTTCCCCAAACCAACACCCAATTTGAGGTAATTGTGGTCGAAGACGGTTCCACTCTGCGCTGCAAGGAAGTAGTGGATGCTTTTGCAGGCCAACTTACCATCCACTATTTTTTTCAAGAGAATACCGGTCAAGGCTTTGCCCGTAATTTTGGGATGAAACAAGCTAAAGGAGATTTTTTTGTGATCCTCGATTCGGATGTGCTCCTACCACCTACCTATTTTGAAGTGCTTGAAAAGGCGATATCCAGCCGATCTCTAGATGCATTTGGAGGTCCAGATGCAGCAGCTACGGATTTTTCTCCGCTGCAAAAAGCGATGGACTTTGCAATGACTTCATTCTGGACTACCGGAGGTATTCGCGGCAAACTTAAGGATCCCGCAGCTTACCAGGCTAGGGGATTTAATATGGGGGTTTCAAGACGCGTATTTGAGCAGCTGGGCGGTTTTGTGGACCCTAACCGGGGGGAAGACATCGAATGGAGTATCCGGATTAAGAAGGCTGGATTCCGATTGGAATTGGTGTCGGAGGCTTTTGTCTACCACAAGCGAAAAAACACACTTTTGTCATTTGCCAAGCAGGCCTTTTCCTTTGGGAGAAATCGGGTCAATGTCTCTCGCTTTCATCCCGAAGCCATCAAGCTGGTGCACGCCTTGCCGAGCTTCTTTCTTCTTTTTCTGGTTTCGATTGGAGTGAACGTATTTTTTCTTCAGTTCCTGCTCATCCCTCACTTACTTATCTTTTGGGTTTGGGCTATTCTTGTGATCAACCAAGCCTATTGGAAGTACCGCTCCTTGTTGGTGGGTCATTTGTCCCTATTAACCTCCATCGTACAGCTTTGTGGCTACGGGTCGGGACTGCTAGTGGAACTTGCGCTAAAGTGGCGTAAAGGTTAGTTTCCTTTGCTGCAGACAAAAAGCACCTCGTCTGCTGCTAATGCATACTGCTTCACTTTTTTAGGGTCAAGCTCCTTCACAAATTGGTTTTCTTCGATTTGAATCCCTGATTGCCGAAGTCTAGCCGCGTAATCCTTTCCAAATTTCCGTACGTGATCCCGCTGTCCAAAAAGGCGTTCCCGTTCTGCTGGATCGGTGATGGTCTTGTCTTCAAGTGTCTTTTCCAAAGGATAAACGGGTGATTGCAAAATCCCCCAGCCCCCAGGTTTCAGGACGCGGTTAAATTCTGAACAAACGCGAAGATCATCTTCTACATGCTCCAGCACGTGGTTGCAAAAGACCACATCAAAGGTATTGTCGTCAAAAGGGATGTCGTGTACATCCATCTTCACCTTGGCGAGTGGAGACTCAATGTCAGCAGTAATGTAGTCTAGGTTGGGGATCGCCTCAAATCGCTCAATAAAGCAATGCTCTGGGGCGACATGAAGCACCTTGAGGGGAGCGGTAAAAAAATTGGTTTTCTCCTTTAGAAAAAGCCACATCAGGCGGTGCCGCTCCAGCGCTAGGCAATTGGGGCAAAGCGCGTTTTCGCGTGCGATGCGGCCATAGGGCAAAAACTTCTTGTAGGAATGGGAGCAGACAGGGCAGCTGACTTCCGAGCCGCGATTGAGTTGGGAGAGGACCTTCATCGCTAGCGGGCTTACCGTTTGAAGGATAGGCCTAGGGACATAGCGGATGACAAAACTGATGATGGATTTCATAGGACTAGGTATGCGACTGCAAGTTACCAAAAGAGGGGCTTCTTCTCTAGGGTTTGCGGGGAAACAAATTTTTCAATGGAGCTAGCCGGAGTTTTTGTCCTCTGGTTTGGGTTTTGGAAGTCGCCCAGCCTTTTTTAAAGCCTCTCGAATAATCCATTCCAATTGCCCATTGGTACTGCGAAACTCGTCTGCTCCCCACTTTTCGAGGGCTTTCATCATGCCCTCATCCAATCGCAGTACAAATGGTTTTTTAGCGGCCATATCTGGATTTCTGTTCGTTGAACTGTGCAATTGCCTGTTTCGCCTCCTCTGGTTTTTGAGTTCCCAAAAGGAATTTTTTGTCTTTCGTTTTAATTAGAATTCCGTGGGTTCCTCCAGTGGTATAGGACCAGTAGCTCCCATTCCATTTGATGCCCCAGCCGCCAAACTCCTTCAGTCCGCTGTAAGAGATGATTTCCATGGATTCTAGGTCTTCAAATCGATAGGTACGATTTCCTAAAAAGGGCTTGAATCGAAAAGAAAGACTTGATTCGGTAATTCGTGTAGTCAGTTTTAGAGAATAAAACAGGGCATTCACTAAGAGCAGGAGTGCCAGAGGAACAATGATATCCACAAACGATAGATTTGGCTGGGTGGCTACTGCATAGCTCACAGAGGCGATGCCTGCTGCTGTTACGCTGAGGAGGATTGCCCAGACCCAAACCTGTCTAAATCGCTGTGTTTCGTTAAAAATTGGAGGGGTCATGGATTAAGTTTTACTGGCTTGCCAAGTGTTGATGACTGCGTCAAAATCTTTTGGCTTTGCCGTGGAGAATACGAGCTTTTTATCTCCTTGCTCTACTTCAATGACGTGATCTGCAAAGAAGATATAGGCCCTTGTTTTGCGAGAAAACCGCAGTCCTACGCCCCCATAGTCTAGAAGTCCATCCTTTTTATGTACAACAATGGACTGAATCTGCTCTCTGGTTAGTTTTTTCCAATTGCTTTGGAATGGCTTGCTTCGGTAAGAAAAGGACTGGTCATCCATGCGTGTTTCCAAGGTGATGCTCATCAGGAGCACAAATGTAAGGGGAATCAAGGTGCCTACTATGAGCATTGGAATCCATCCATCTGCCCCTAGTTTATCCGTGAAATAAAGCACGGAAATGAGCGTCAGGGTCGGGAGTTCCAGTAGAATAATGCCATACATGACGATGGTTCCCCTAAAGCTTTGCTGCTCTTGTGCGACCATGCTTTATTGGTTGAGCGTGCCTACATTGACTACTGGGGAAGCGCTGCGGTCTGAGCAGAGTACCACCATCAGATTGGACACCATGGCTGCTTTTTTCTCCTGGTCAAACTCGATGATGTCCTTCATCTTCAAGTCGGCCAAGGCCATTTCCACCATGCCAACAGCGCCTTCTACAATCTTTTGCCTTGCCGCCACAATGGCAGTTGCCTGTTGCCGCTGAAGCATGGCAGAAGCAATTTCAGCCGCATAGGCCAAGTTGGAGATCCTCGCTTCAATTACTTTGATGCCTGCTTGGAGAAGACGCTCTGCAATTTCTTTTTCCAGGGAATGGTTAACTTCTTCTACTCCAGAGCGTAGGGTAATCTCGTTGTGGTTGTCGTCAAAATTGTCGTAGCAGTAGAGTCCTGCCATTTTCCGAACGGCTGCGTCTGTTTGAAGATGAACGAAGTTCTCGTAATCCTCTACGTCAAAGCTAGTCTTGAAGGTATCTTCTACCTGCCAAACGACAATGGTACCAATCATGACCGGGTTACCTATTTTGTCGTTGACCTTGAGCGGCTTGTTTTCAAAGTTGCGAACCCGCAAAGAGATCTTCTTTTTGGTCATGAAAGGATTGACCCAAAAAAAGCCATTTGCCTTGACGGTGCCTTTGTAGGCTCCAAATAGTAGAAGTACCATGGCCTTGTTGGGATCGACAATAAAAAATCCACCCATAGTAATGAGGGTGAGAACCATCAGTACTCCACCAACGATGGGGTAGGGGAAGTCTTGTGTAAGACAAAAACTAGCAGCTGCAAGGCCTGCCAGGGTGAGTACTAGCCAAAGGTAGCCAGAGGAGGGTTTGGTAATTTTTTCCATGTTTAATTGATATTAATATGATATCATATTGAATACGTAAACATAGAAAATTTGTTTGTGATTTGGCAAAAAAAATCCTCCGAAATTTCCGGAGGACGAACAGCGTTGTGGCGCTTACTTCTTTTTGAAAAGAGAATCCACAAATTCGGTTCGGTTGAAGAGCTGCAAATCGGTCATTTTTTCGCCCACGCCGATGTATTTGACAGGGATTTTGAACTGATCTGAGATGCCAATGACCACACCACCTTTGGCAGTGCCGTCTAGTTTGGTGATGGCTAGGGAGCTCACCTCGGTGGCTTTGGTAAATTCCTTGGCCTGCATAAATGCATTTTGCCCAGTAGAACCATCCAAGACCAACAGGATCTCATGCGGCGCATCGGGGATAAATTTTTGCATCACGCGCTTGATCTTGGTGAGCTCGTTCATCAAGTTCACCTTGGTGTGTAGTCTACCCGCGGTATCGATGATGACCAGGTCTGCTTGCGTATCTACACCTTGCTTCATGGTATCGTATGCCACAGATGCAGGATCAGTATTCATGCCGTGGGACACGACAGGTACGCCCACTCGGTCGCCCCAAAGAATCAATTGATCCACTGCTGCGGCTCTAAAGGTGTCGGCAGCGCCAAGGACTACAGATTTACCTGCATTTTTGAAGAGGTGTGCTAGTTTGCCGATGGTGGTGGTTTTACCCACGCCATTGACGCCAACAACGAGAATCACGTAGGGCTTTTTTTCTGCAGGCAGGTCAAAGTCTAGCAGGTCTTGTGTGTTGTTTTCTTCCAGTAGCAGGGCAATTTCCTCGCGAAGAATGCTGTCTAGCTCCGAAGCATTGAGGTATTTGTCTCGCGCTACGCGCTCTTCAATTCGTTGGATTACTTTGACGGTGGTCTCTACACCTAGGTCTGAGCCGATGAGGACCTCTTCCAACTCATCTAATACTTCTTCATCGACCTTGGACTTGCCGACTACTGCCTTGCTGAGTTTGGAGAAAATGGATTCGCTGGTCTTTTGAAGACCTTGGTCCAAGCTTTCTTTTTTCTCTTTGGAGAAGAAACCAAAAATTCCCATGGGATTTGTCGCTAATTGGAAGTTAAGGTAATGAAAAAGTCCCTGCTGAACTAATCAGAGGGACTTTAGAACCATCACGAGGAAGGTAAAATTATTTGTTCAAGGTCGCCTGAACTTCAGTCGAAGGGACCATTTCTTCTCTAAAGGTGTATGCGCCAGTCTTTGGAGACTTTACCGCACGAATTACTTTGGCGTAAGATACGCCACCTTCTTTTTTTAGGGTTGCTACTACTTTCTTAGCCATTGCTTTTTTGTTTAGGGGACAAGGTCCCGAGCTAAAATTACTTTATTTCTTTGTGAACAGTCATCTTCTTCAAGATTGGATTGAATTTCTTCAACTCTAATCTTTCAGTCGTGTTTTTTCTGTTTTTGGTGGTGATGTATCTAGAAGTACCTGGCATGCCAGAGTTCTTGTGCTCTGTACATTCCATAATCACTTGTACTCGGTTGCCTTTCTTAGCCATCTCTGTGTTGATTTAAGGGACTGTGACTGGATTATCTGATTACAATCATGCCGTCTTCCTGCGCTTTTTTCAAAACTGCAGTAATGCCATTTTTGTTGATTGTCTTCAATGCCTTAGAGCACACTTTCAACGTAATCCATGCGTCTTCTTCAGGAACGTAGAAACTCTTCTTGTGAAGGTTTGGGGAAAATCTACGCTTCGTCTTGTTATTTGCATGGGACACGTTGTTACCTACTCGAGGTCTTTTGCCGGTAATGTCACAAACTTTTGCCATGATAATATGTCCTTAGTGGTATGCGTTTCTGTATTGGGTCTGCAAATATCGGAACTTTTCGGATAGTAGCAACAACTATTTTAAAAATATTCCTTCGTTTTTCAGGATTTCGAATAGGGGCAATGCTTGCAGCCGCTTCCACAGCAGTAACCCCGTTTCAAATGGTACTTTTCTGTAAAAACCAGTAGCCCTTGGGCATTTATGTAATAATCTTCCGATGTCAAGGGAGGTACGGGCTTCTTTTCGTTTTTCATGGTGTAGCCCAAGGGCATTTCCTATATTTGTAAGCAGTCAGTAGCCTGAACTGCCACAAAATTAAGAAAATCATGGAGACCATCACCTCAAGTAGTCAAGCGATCGCATTGGAAGAAAAGTACGGAGCGCACAATTACCATCCCTTACCCGTGGTACTTACCCGTGGAGAAGGCGTTTTTGTATGGGATGTGGAAGGCAAGCGCTACTATGATTTTTTGTCTGCCTACTCTGCCGTGAATCAAGGACACTGCCATCCGCGCATCAAAGATGCCATGATTGCCCAGTTAGGGACGCTTGCCCTTACTTCCCGTGCATTTCACAACGACCAGTTGGGGCCCTACGAACAGTACATTACGGAGTACTTCGGCTTTGACAAGGTGCTACCCATGAATACTGGGGCGGAAGGAGTGGAGACGGCTCTGAAGCTGGCCCGTAAGTGGGGACATGAGATCAAGGGAGTTGCTGAAAACGAGGCAAAAATCATTGTGGCAGCTGGTAATTTTCATGGTCGCACGACCACGATTGTTTCTTTCTCTACAGATGATTCTGCCAAAAAGAATTTTGGCCCATTCACCCCAGGATTTATCACCGTGCCCTACGACGATATTCCAGCACTTGAAAGCGCGCTAGAATTGGATGGGGTGGTTGGATTTTTGATTGAGCCCATCCAAGGAGAGGCGGGGGTATATACGCCTGCAGCCGATTACTTAAGCAAGGCAAAAGCAGCCTGCAGCAAAAAGAACGTATTGCTCATAGCCGATGAAATTCAAACAGGCATCGCCCGTACGGGATCGTTGCTTGCCGTCTGTGGCAACTGTAGCTGCCAGGGGCACTGCGAAAAGCAAGCATCCTATACGCAACCCGATATTTTGATTTTGGGCAAGGCGCTTTCGGGTGGATTTTACCCGGTTTCTGCCGTTTTGGCAAACGATCACATCATGAATGTAATCAAGCCAGGCCAACATGGGTCGACCTTTGGGGGCAATCCAGTAGCTGCCAAGGTGGCAATGACTGCGCTTGAAGTTGTTCGAGATGAACATTTGGCACAAAATGCGCGTCACTTGGGCGATTTATTCCGCTCTCGCATGCAGGTCTTGGTAGACAAGCACAAGGTGCTTAGCCTGGTGCGTGGGAAGGGATTGCTCAACGCCGTGGTTATCAACGATAGTCCCGAGAGCAGTACCGCCTGGGATATTTGTGTGAAACTAGCCGAAGCGGGCCTCCTTGCTAAGCCTACCCACGGCAACATCATTCGCTTTGCGCCGCCCTTGGTCTTGACCGAGGAGCAGCTCCATGAATGCGTCGATATCATCGAGTCGGTGGTTGCCACCTACGGTTGATCTCAACAAAACCCTGCTACCCATAGTTTCCCTTCAAACAATCCTACTGATGTCTAAAGCAGTCATTTTTGATATGGATGGGGTCATTTGCCATACCAACCCCTTCCATGCCCAAGCGTTTTCCCGCTTTTTTGAGAAACGTAACCTTTTTCCAACGGAGGAGGAGTATTTTCAGCACATGTATGGGAAAAATAACGGCTATATCTTAAGTCATTTTCTAGGGAGAAAAATTGAGGGGCAGGAGCTCCTTGACCTGGAGTTTGAAAAGGAGAGTTTGTTTCGAGAGATTTACCAAGCCCACGTGGATCCCATCTCTGGGTTTTTGGAGTTTTTCCATGGGCTAAAGCAAGCAGGACTGAAGACGGGCATTGCTACCTCTGCCCCCTTTGCCAACATGGAGTTGATTGCAGGGAAACTGGATCTTTTTCCCCACCTCGAATCCGCGCTAGCGAGTGAGCAGGTGAGCAAGCACAAGCCAGACCCAGAAGTGTACCTGAAGTCTGCGGCCAACCTGTCACTGACTCCAGACCGCTGTCTGGTCTTTGAAGATTCCTTTTCTGGAGTCAGCGCTGCAAAAAATGCGGGCATGAAGGTGGTTGCCGTGCTTTCCTCCCATCAAAAATCCGATTTACCTCCCTGTGACTGGTATATCGAGGATTATTCCGAAATTCGCCCCGATTTGATTCACCAATTGATCCCCTGATGAACTCCCGTAGACCCCGTCGAAACCGTAAATCTGAAGCAGTACGCAACTTGGTTGAAGAAACCCAGGTGTCTGTGAAGGACTTGATCTTCCCCTTGTTTCTCGTAGAGGGCAGCGGCCAGCAAAGTGAAGTGGCCTCCATGCCGGGGATCTTTAGAAGGTCTTTGGATGGGACTTTGCGGGAAATTGAGGAATGCATGAAGTTGGGAATTACTACTTTCGATGTGTTTCCAGCCTATCCTGAATCTTTGAAGGATGCAGTAGCCTCCGAAAGTTACAATCCGGAAACATTTTACCTGAAGGGGTTACGACAAATCAAGAAAGAGTTCCCTGAACTTTGCTTGATGTCCGATGTGGCCATGGATCCCTACAGCAGCGATGGTCACGATGGTTTGGTCAAAAATGGCAAGATCCTGAATGACGAAACCTTGGTGATCCTGGGGAGAATGGCGTTGGCGCAAGCGGATGCTGGGGTGGATATTCTTGGGCCCTCTGACATGATGGATGGGCGCGTGGGATTTATCCGTAACCTTTTGGATGAAAATGGATTTACGGATACCTCAATCATGTCCTATACGGCCAAGTATGCGAGTGCCTTTTATGGACCGTTCCGGGATGCTTTGGACTCTGCTCCTAAGTTTGGGGATAAGAAAACCTATCAGATGAATCCTGCCAACAGCAGAGAAGCCTTGGTAGAGGCAGCCTTGGATGTGGCTGAAGGAGCCGATTTTCTGATGGTGAAGCCTGCCTTGAGCTACTTGGATATCATCAAGTCCCTAAGTGAGGCGCATCCACTTCCCATTGCTGCTTACAATGTGTCCGGCGAATACAGCATGGTGAAAGCCGCTGCAGAACGAGGTTGGCTGGACTACGAACGCAGCATGAACGAGATGTTACTTTCCATCAAACGGGCAGGGGCGAAGGTGATTCTGACCTACTTCGCGAAGGATTTTGCGAGGCAGCAAAAATAATAGGATTATCCGCAATTAGGCCAGTGGCTCAATAAACACCTAAAAACACTGCGGATAATCGCCCACAGTTGGCAGTCCATGGTCTACAGCTCACATAATTGATCCTAAAGCCTTATTTTCTTTGGGTAGTCGTGAAAAAACCGGATAATCATTAAGAATAAAAATACTTAGAATGAATGTAGAAAGCCCCAAAAAGATTTGGGGCTTTTTTATTTCTAATCCAGTGTTGGAGGGTTATCGCATGACTTTCCGCTTTTGAGAAGTGATTTAGAGTTTTCCAGTATTTTTAGAAAAACAGGTTTAAAAAAGAGCCAATTATTTGACAAAAATTAAAAAAAAATAAAAAACAGGTTTAAAAATGATAATAAAAATAAAAAAATAATGAAAAAAATATAAAAATAGGTTTGTTTTTTAATTAATAAAATAATTACATTCGAAAAACTTCTGGATTAGCATGCAGAAGGACTCTCTACACAACCTATTTCAATACCGACCTATGAGATACGAACAATTTTTAAGCAAAGAATCAGGTTAAGCCTGATCTTTTTTCCACCCGTGCTCAGGTTTAGCTACGGGTTGGTTTGGGTAAATCCCAGTTGCTTTCCGATATCCTGTTGCCAGGATTTGCCAATTTCCACTTTCGTGGATGAAGCAACTCCTATCAGGTTTGCTCTTTAAGAAGCATTTCCCAAAGTATTAAAAAAGAAGAACCCCGTCCGGTGAAAAAAATGCGACTCTCTTTCGACCGGATAAGGGCTCTATTGGTCAACTCTATCATTCACCAACACTCAAATTTAAGATGAAAAAAAGAATCTTAACCGTATTGTTCCTTTTCTTTAGCCTAGTCCCATTTTTGCATAGTCAAGAAGTGGAACAAAAAGAAGAGGGAACGCTTACGCTCTCGGGATCGGTAGACGCCTACTTCCGTTCCAATCTTAATGGTCCCAATTCAGGAGATAATTTTCAAGCGCCAGCTTCTTCTTTTGCCAATTTGCCAGGGTTTTCGCTCGGCATGGCCAATATCATTGCAACTTATCAAACTAAAAAAGTTGGGGCGGTGGTAGACCTTGTTTTTGGTCCACGAGGAGAAGATGCCGTATTTGGATCTCCCCTTTACAGTGGGGGGATGGCAGGAAGTTCCCAAATGGTTAATCAGCTTTATGTCTATTGGAATGTTTCCGATAAAGTCACGCTTACCATGGGTAATTTCAATACCTTCTTGGGTTACGAAGTTATTTCACCTACGGCCAACTTCCATTATTCCACTTCCTACATGTTTTCCTATGGGCCATTTTCTCATACTGGACTCAAAGCAAACATTAAGTTGTCAGAAAACTGGTCGCTACTAGGAGCGGTAATGAATCCCACAGATATGACGGAGTTTAATCTAAATGGAACTTATACTTTTGGCGGTCAACTTGCTTACTCTACTGCAGCTGGCAATACCTATTTGAATGTGGTATATGGTGATCAAGATGGTAAACTAAACAACGGGGATGATTTGGTGACTGGAGCAACTTCTTTAGGCAAAACCTTCCAAATTGATTTAACTACCGGTGTAGACATTAACCCAGCATTCTATGTGGGTGTAAATACAACTTACCAAACCATTGCGCCGGGGGAGGTTTTTACTCAATCTGAGGTTCAGGATGTTCAAGGAGATGGAGCTGGTTTTTTTGGACTTGCAGGATATTTGCAGGCCAAACCATCTGATACTTTTGGTATTGGATTTCGAGGAGAATACTTTTCTGTCTTCAATACAGGTTTAGAGGAGGTAGTAGGATTGAATTCCGAGGGAAATGGATCGGTATTTGCCGCTACCCTTTCTGGAAATATTCAGTTAGGTGACAACTTGAAATTGATACCCGAGCTTCGGGTAGATAGCATGAAAGAGGAATTTTTTCTTACAAAAGATTTAAACGGAAGCAAGGGATTAGCTTCTTTCCTTCTCGCTGCAGTTTTTTCATTTTAATCAGATGTAATCCAGTCTTTATTAAATTGACCGAGGCGGTATCGCCTTGGTTTTTTTATGCCCTAAGAGGTTATCGCATTAAAATTTTTTAATTCGGGAACAAATTTTGCTGGTTTTCGGTATATAAGCCATAAACCCAAATGAAGCACCTTGAAAAAATTTAGTTTTTTTCTACTTGCACTAAGCATTGCCTACATGGGCCATGCTCAAGAAATAAGTCCTAGTTTCAAAGCAAAAAATGGACTCTTTGGTAAATTTAAAGTCCTAAAAATTCCGTTTGTAACGCAAAGTTCCAAGCCAGAACTAAAAGGTCCAAAGGCAAAAAATCAATCTCCTTGGACTAAAAATCTGGAAAAAGGCAGTCCTATTGAGTTCACTTCAGGAGAATCTGAATTTACTGGACCAAAATCTAAAAACGCAAAACCGAGTAGGAACAAGGAGACTAAAGTTTCAACTAAGGCGGCTTACCAAGAACCAAAGTCCATGCGACCAAGAAAAAGGTGGATCCATTGATAAAAAAATTAAGCCCGAAAATCTGTCGATATCGGGCTTTTTTTTACAATTCCTGCTCCCGCTCCAGCATCAAAATAGCTCCCTGGGAGACGATAAAGTATTTTTCCCCTTCATAGACCACTTCGTGAGCGCCGTTGAGTAAAAAGATGGCCAAATCCCCTTCTTTGGCTTGAAGTGGGACGTAGCGTGTTTTTTCTTCGGTCTCCATCCAGGGTTCCTGATCTTCCATAGGCATAGGGATCGGATAACCTGGTCCTGCCTTGATGATATAGCCTTGCTGCACCTTTTCTTTTTCCTGCACCCCCGGAGGGAGGTAGAGTCCTGAGCCGGTTTTCTCGTGCGGTTTTTTCAGTCGGATCAAGACCCGATCTCCCACAATGATTAGCTTTTTCAATTTGTTGTCGGCAGTCAATTGCATGCGCTTCTGGTTGAATGAAAGAAAGGCCAAGAGTCAGAACGTGGGGTTATGATTCTTGGCCCTTAAAAAAGGCGGCACCCATCCAAGATTGGTGCCGCTTTTGAAACCTTATTTTTTGTCTTCGCTCACTTCTTCGTAGTCCACATCAGACACCCCGTCACCGGTGGTACCTGAGTCCGCTCCAGCCTCAGAGCCTGGACCTGCTCCAGCGCCCTGGCTGGCTGCATACATTTCGGTAGAAGCTGCTTCCCAAGCACTGTTTAGGCTAGCCATGGCTGTATCGATTCCTTCCATGTTTTTAGATCCATGGGCAGATTTCAATGCCTCAACTGCCGAACTGATGTTCGCTTTGTTGCCATCGGAAAGTTTGTCGCCATATTCTTTCAGCTGCTTCTCCGTTTGGAAAATCAAGCTGTCCGCCTGGTTCAATTTTTCGATGGTCTCTTTTTCCGCCTTGTCTGCAGAAGCATTCAACTCCGCCTCACGCTTCATGCGTTCGATGTCGTCCTGGGACAATCCAGAAGAAGCTTCAATTTTAATTTTCTGCTCCTTGCCAGTACCCTTATCCTTAGCTGACACGTTTAAGATTCCGTTTGCATCAATGTCGAAGGTTACTTCAATCTGAGGCACACCTCTTTGCGCTGGTGGAATGTCAGAAAGTTGGAATCTACCGATAGAGCGGTTGTCCTTTGCCATAGGGCGCTCGCCCTGAAGGATGTGCAAGTCTACTGCTGGCTGGTTGTCCGCTGCGGTAGAGAATACTTCTGACTTCTTGGTAGGAATGGTGGTGTTGGATTCGATCAACTTGGTGAATACTCCGCCCATGGTTTCGATACCTAGAGAAAGTGGGGTTACGTCCAAAAGTAGGACATCCTTCACTTCACCAGTCAATACACCCCCTTGGATGGCTGCACCAATGGCTACTACTTCGTCTGGGTTCACCCCTTTGGAAGGCTTTTTGCCGAAGAACTTTTCTACTTCTTCCTGGATCTTAGGGATACGGGTAGAGCCACCCACCAAGATCACTTCGTCGATATCTGCTGCAGTCATGCCCGCATCTTTCAAAGCCTTGATGCAAGGATCCATGGATCTTCTTACTAAGGTTTCGGAAAGCTGCTCAAACTTGGATCTGCTCAAGTTGCGAACCAAGTGCTTTGGACCTGTTTGCGTAGCAGTGATGTACGGCAGGTTGATTTCTGTAGAAGCTGAACTGGAAAGTTCAATTTTTGCTTTTTCAGCTGCTTCCTTCAAGCGCTGAAGCGCCATTGGATCTTGTCTCAAGTCGATTGACTCTTCAGTCTGGAACTCAGATGCCAACCAGTCGATAATCACCTGGTCGAAGTCGTCTCCACCCAAGTGCACGTCTCCGTTGGTGGATTTTACTTCGAATACTCCGTCTCCTAGTTCAAGGATTGAGATATCGAAGGTTCCTCCTCCCAAGTCATAGACTGCAATCTTCATGTCTTGGTTTTTCTTGTCCATGCCGTAAGCAAGGGCAGCAGCAGTAGGTTCGTTGATGATTCGCTTTACCTCCAAGCCGGCGATTTGACCCGCTTCTTTGGTGGCTTGACGCTCGGCATCGTTGAAGTAGGCCGGTACGGTGATGACCGCTTCGGTTACGGTTTGTCCCAAGAAATCCTCTGCTGTACTCTTCATTTTCTGAAGAATCATCGCGGAAAGTTCTTGTGGGGTATAGGAACGGTCTCCGATTTTCACCACAACGGTGTCGTTGGTTCCTTGTTCCACTTTGTAGGAAGCATGTTTTTTGTCAGCAGATACCTCGCTGAATTTCTTTCCCATAAATCGCTTTACGGAAGAAATAGTGTTGGCAGGGTTGGTGATCGCCTGACGCTTGGCAGGATCACCTACTTTTCGCTCGCCATTTCCATTGTCAAGAAAAGCAACGATTGAAGGAGTTGTTCTTCTTCCTTCGCTGTTTTGAATGACTACGGGCTCGTTACCTTCCATTACAGCTACGCAGGAGTTGGTAGTACCCAAATCAATGCCTATAATTTTTCCCATGAGTATGTTGGTTTTGTATGTTTTCTTTTTGAAAGACAAAGCACCTTATTCAAGGGTTATGCCATCTTGCCTTTTCTACTTTTTGGTGTCAGTTTGTCAGAATAATGGCTGAAAAACTCCCTTTAAGGGCTAAAAATTGTCACAAACTGGGAGTTGATGCCTGTCTTTTCTGTCATGCTTCGCTTTTCTGCTCTCCCTCAAGTAGTTTAGAATTGGCACAGCTCCAATTTTTCCTGTAGTTTTAGGCCATGAGCAGCACCCTTGTCCTTCAAGATATTTACCTCTATCCCATCAAATCCTTGGGGGGCATTTCTGTCAGCCAAGCTTTGGTGGAAGAAAGGGGTTTCCGCTACGATCGACGCTGGATGTTGGTGGATAAAAAGGGGGATTTTGTGACGCAGCGGCAACATCCGCAACTGGCCTTGCTGCAGGTTGCGCTCAGTGAAACGCAGCTGGAAGTTTTTTCTAAGGGAGATCCCTCTAGGAGAATTGCTTTTGACTTGGATTTGGTTTCAAATCAGGAACTGCAGGTGAGCATCTGGGGAGATCAAGTCCTTGCCCGGGTAGTATCGGCTGAGCTGAGTCAATGGTTCAGTGATTTTTTGCAGATGGAACTGGATCTTGTCGTGATGCCTGAAAGTTCACACCGCAAAATGGATCCCCGCTATGCCGTACAGGGGGAGTCGGTCAGCTTTGCAGATGGAATGCCTTATGTAATCATTGGGCAAGCTTCTTTAGATGAGTTAAACGGCAGGCTTGCAGATCCGGTGGGCATGGATCGATTTCGGCCCAATCTTGTTTTTTCAGGGGGTCAGGCATTTGAAGAGGATCAGTTTACCCGCATAAAAGTAGGGGAGGTAGACTTTCAGGTAGTGAAGCCCTGTGCACGCTGTGTACTAATCACCGTCAATCAGCAAACGGGTGAGAAAGGAAAGGAGCCCCTTGCTACACTCGCCACCTACCGAACGGTAAACAATAAGGTGTATTTCGGACAAAATTCCGTAGCCTTAGCTCCTGGAATAGTCCGAGTAGGGGATCCGATTCAACAGCTGTAACCTAGTTGAAACTAGGTACTGGACTTTAAAACTCTTTTACCGTTTGAATAAACACCTTGACCATTTCTGGGTCGATGTCAGGGTATACTCCATGTCCTAGGTTGGCGATGTGGCGCTTGCCACGAAACTGTTCCATCATGTCTTGCGTAGCCTTGCGCACCTGATCTGGATTGCCGTAAAGTGCTGCAGGATCTAGATTGCCTTGTAGCGTTTTATTAGGTCCAATAAGGGTACTGGATTCTTCAATACCCATGTTCCAGTCCAAGCCGATGGTATCACAGGAGAGTTTGCCCAGCAACTCACGCGCAAAAAAGGCGCCTTTGGCAAAAACGGTCACAGGTACTTCGGTGATCGCATCGCAGATCTGCGCGATGTACTTCAGAGAAAATTCTTCGTATTGTTTTGGGCCTAGAATTCCCGCCCAACTGTCAAAAATCTGGACTAAATCAGCGCCTGCTCGGATCTGTGCTTTGAGGTAGTTGATCGTGGAATCGGTAATGAGCTGCAATAGCTGGTGCGAAAATACCGGGTCACGATACAATTTTTCTCGGGAAAGGGAGAAGGTTTTGCTGCCACTGCCTTCGACCATGTAGGCAAAAATCGTCCAAGGAGCACCGGCAAATCCGATTAAGGGAACACGACCGTTTAGGTTTTTCTTGGTGATCTGGATGGCATCCATCACGTATTGCAAGTCGTTGTCTCCTTCGGCTATGCGTAATTTTTTGAGATCTGCTTGGGATCGTACCGTATTTGGAAACCAAGGTCCTCGCTTTTCGACCATTTCATAGGGCAAGCCCATGGCTTCAGGAATGACCAGGATGTCTGAAAAAATGATCGCAGCATCTACTCCAAGCAAATCCACGGGCTGAATGGTCACCTCAGCGGCTAGTTCAGGAGTTTGTGCGAGCTCGATAAAGCCAGATACTGACTCCCGGACGGCACGGTATTCGGGAAGAATTCTTCCTGCTTGTCGCATCAACCAGACGGGGGTTCTCTCGGTTTTTTCACCTCTCGCTGCGCGAAGCAGCAGGTCGTTTTGGAGTATCATGGCGCAAAGATAGGAGTGGAAAAGAAATCAGAAACTGTATTCGAAAATGGAATAATTAAATAGGCCACAGTTGGACTTTTGGATTGAGGAAGTTTTTCAGCGAACAGGTGCAATGACATGCACTTCGGTTTCACTGACAATCTTGTCGATGTAGTAGCCGCTCAAGGTGAGGTTATTGGCCGCAGCATAGTCTTGAATCTTTTCCTTGATGGTTTCGGGACTAGGCATGACCCATTTGCTGCCTGTGACCTTGGCTAGAATGTAGCGGCTTTCAGAGAATTCTTTCAGCTCCAAGTCAGGTGCTCCAAAGGGGAGGTTGATCCCAGCAAACACTTCTAGGGTGTCCAGCTTTCCAGCGGGCTCCGTGTAATAGATGGTATGCAATTTGGCCCCTGGATGCAGTTTTTGGGTGCTTTGAATCTTTTGAAATAGTTGCTCCATGCCCTTTTCTTGGGGGGTGCCTCGGAAGGTTTGACCAGATAGGGCATCTGGAGATTTGGCTTCGAGGCTCAGTTCTACGGGCCGATTGCCTCCCAAATGATCGAAGGCCAAATAACCTCCGAGCCCAAGAATTAGCAGTATGCTAGCAGCGATGAGTAGTTTCTTCATTACCGAATAGAGACTTAAATAGCAGTCATTTTTAACTGCATTTGGTGTAATTGGGTGTAGTAGCCTCCCTTTTCTAAGAGAGATTGATGGGTGCCAGTTTCTACGATTTCGCCTTTGTTGAGCACCAAAATTTGGTCTGCCTTCTGAATCGTGGAAAGGCGGTGGGCGATGACAATGGAAGTTCTACCCTGCATCATTTTTTCGATGGACTCCTGGATCAATTCCTCCGTTTCCGAATCCACGGAAGAGGTGGCCTCATCCAAAATCAAGATCTCGGGATTGTAAACCATGGCCCGCACAAAGGAAATCAGTTGGCGCTGTCCCACAGATAGGGTAGCACCGCGTTCCATCACATTGTAGTCCAGTCCACCGGGTAGCTTTTCGATGAATTTGGATGCGCCTACCAGTTCGGCCGCTGCCAGCACCTGCTCTTTGGTGATGTTGGGATTGCCCAAGGTGATGTTTTGGTGGATGCTGCTGGAGAACAAGAATACATCTTGCAGCACCACACCAATATGCTTTCTAAGCGCAGACAGTTCAAAGTCCTGAATATTGGTCCCATCGATGGTAATGGCGCCCTTGTTGATTTCATAAAATCGTGAAATCAAATTGATGATCGAAGACTTGCCTGCTCCTGTAGCCCCGACTAGGGCAATGGTCTGTCCTTTTTTAACTTCAAAAGAAATGTTCTTGAGCACGTAATCTTCTTCTTTGTAGGCAAACCAGACTTGATCTAAGCGGACATTTCCTTGAACTTTTTCTGGGCTAAAGCTGCCTTCGTTGGCGATGTGCTCGCTGGAGGAAAGCAGCTTGAAGATTCGGGAGGAACTTACGACTCCCATTTGAAGGGTGTTGAACCGATCAGCAATCATTCGGATCGGACGGAAAAAGAGTTGCAGGTACATGATGAAGGAAATCAAAACGCCGATTTGCAAATCCATGCCGAGCACGCCTACTGCTCCATACCAGACTACGAGTCCGATTCCGATGGCTTGGATAATCTCGGCCACTGGAAAATACACGGAATAGTAGAGCACCGAACGGATGTGTGCGGCACGGTGCTCTCGGTTGATTTCTTTGAATTTCTCGTATTCCCGTTTTTCCCGATTAAAAAGTTGCACGATGGTCATGCCGGTGATGTGTTCCTGTAAGAAGGAATTTAGGTTGGCCACGGCATTGCGCACGTCGTTGAAGGTTACCTTGATTTTTTCCTTGAACACATAGGTAGAGATGATCAACAAGGGGAGGGTGCACAAGCTGACCAAGGTCAACTTCCAGTCGATGTAGAACATCACGCCTAGGATGGTGACGATTTGAAGCAGGTCCCCGATGATGGCAGCAAGCCCTTCGCTAAATACATCCGCGAGGGTTTCAATGTCGGATACATTTCGGGTAACCAGCCTTCCGATGGGGGTATTGTCAAAAAACTGGAGCCGAAGTTTGAGTAAGTGCTTGTACAGGCGTACGCGAATGTCTTTGATGATCACCTGACCGATCCAACCCGAATAGTAGGTGTGTGCCCACTGGGCAAGGGCTTGGATGATCATCAGCCCCACCAGAATGTAAATGATTCGAATGAGTCCTGCCGAATCCCCGATAGCCACATGCTCATCGATGGCAATTTGGATCAGGTAGGGACGGGTAGGCGCCAAAATCGCCAGTGCCAGCGTGAGAAACACCAGAAAATAGAATTGCTTTTGGTACGGCTTTACATAGGTGTATAGCTGTCTCAAAACCTTCATGTCTAGGATTTCTCCTGCCGACTCTTTCTCTTTTTCTAAGCTCAATGCGGGTTAGTCTAAATAAATGTGTGTTGGGTACTCAATATTGCTGAGGAATAATCCTTTGGCAGGGGCTGCTTTTCCGGCTTGATTTCGATCCTTGGAAGCAATCACCCGGTGCAGGTCTTCCACTGGTCGATGGCCCATGCCAACCTCCAGCAAGGTGCCTACGATGGAGCGCACCATACCTCGCAGAAATCGGTTTGCCGTAATGTGAAAAAGCAATTCATCCCCTTTTGGTTCCCAATACGCTTCGTAAATCTTGCAACGAAAATGATTCACTTCGGTATGCACCTTGCTAAAGCACTCAAAATCCTCGTAGTCCAGCAAAATTTTGGCCGCTTCATTCATCGCATTAACATCCGGCTGCTGAAAAAGTTGCCAAGAAAGGTCCAGTAAAAACGGATTTTTTGAAAAGTTGATGCGGTAAAAATAGGAACGCCTGAGGGCCGAAAACCTGGCATGTGCTTCCGGTTGCATTTTTCGGACGGCATGAATGCCAATTTCCTTGGGTAGAATGGCATTGAGGGCTTTGAGAAAATTTTCTCCAAGCTCCATGTCCTGTAAGTCAAAGTGGCAGACCTGCAGTTGCGCGTGAACTCCCGTGTCGGTACGTCCGCTGCCCATGACCGTTATGGCTGTTCTGAAGTAGGTACTCAGTGCTTTTTCAAGGCATTCCTGAACGGTAAATGCATTTTGCTGCACCTGCCAGCCATGAAATGGACTGCCTTTATAGCTCAGCTCTAGAAAATACCGTTGGGTGTTGTCGTTCATTGCAGCGCAAAGATACTATTCCCCTTGAAATCCACGGACAAGAATTGTTTCTTGATATTCCCATCGGAAGGGGTTTTCTTTGTTAAAAAAAAGATTGCTATGATTCAGCGTGTACAAACTATTTTTCTTTTTCTGATCGCCGTAGGCATGGGGCTGACCCTGAGTACGCAACTTTGGAGTCAAGGGGGAGCTGCAGGGGATTCTTGGACCCTATCTGCCTTTGTGATGTCTAACTTGGACCAGGGCGGTGAGGTGATTCAATCTTCTTCCAAATGGTACCTTGGAGCGTTAGCAGCTCTTGCTGCACTATTGGCTTTAGCTTCCATCTTCCAATACAAACTCCGCTCCCGTCAGCTTTTACTCAACATGATCAATTCTCTGGTAATGGTCACTCTTGTTGCCGCAACTTTCTTGACCACTAACGGAATAAATGAAGCCATCAAAGCGCAAGATGGGGGTGACTACGGCATAGGATTTTGGTCGATTTTGGTATCTATGGTCATGAACATGCTTGCCAATCGCTTTATCAAAAAGGACGAGGCGCTGGTGCGTTCCGTAGATCGGATTCGTTAAAAAAATAGAATAAACGTGATTTTCCACCTAGAAAAAATAGGGTGGAAATAGACTGCGTGAAATAAGTAGAAATAGTTTCCACTGTGCTTCCTGAAATAAGTGGAAACTGCAGCAGAATCTTCTATTTCACCGAGATTTTTCGGTTTAATTCAATTGTATTTCGTCGGTAGTACTTTTTTCTCTTGGCTCTTGTATCTTGCTTCTTCTCAATTCAGCAACCCACCGCTTCTCTATGAAATTTGAAACCCTCACCATTCACCTCGGCAATGGGACTCACGAGAGTCACGGCGCTGTAGTGCAGCCCATCACCTTGAGTACCACCTTTGAACACGGTAACGAGGCGGGCATGCTTTATTCGCGCGCCAACAATCCCAACCGACATTCCTTGGAACAGGTTTTGGCTGCCATGGAAAAAGGGGAGGATGCTGCGGCTTTTTCCTCGGGCAATGCCGCCGGTACAGCCGTTTACCAGGCGCTTGCGCCAGGATCTCATATCGTGGCCCCGGATGACATGTACCACGGGCTACACAATTCCATGGTGCAACTCTTTGCGGGCATCCACGAGGTGACCTTTGTGGACATGAGTAATCTCGAAGCCGTAAAAAATGCCATCCGACCCAATACGGCACTTTTTTGGGTGGAGTCTCCCTCCAATCCGCTGTTGAAAATCACAGACATTCGTCAGATTTCTACTTTGGCTAAAGCACAGGGGGCGCTATTGGCCTGCGACAATACCTTTGCTACGCCTGTTTTCCAAAATCCCATTGACCTGGGAGCGGACATCGTCATGCACAGCAGTACCAAGTATTTTGGTGGGCATTCCGACATTCTCGGAGGAGCCTTAGTTACGGCGAAAAAGGATGCCTTCTGGGAAAAAATCAGAAACGTGCAGCGCATTGGCGGTGCAGTTCCTTCCCCTACAGACTGCTATTACTTGACGCGCAGTATCCGTACGCTGGCTTACCGCATGAAGGGGCATGCAAGCAATGCAAAAGCCCTGGCAGAATTCTTAGTTTCCCATGCGCAAGTTGAAAAAGTATACTATCCAGGATTGGCTTCTCATCCCAATCATGCGGTGGCTGCCCAGCAGATGCATGGCTTTGGTGGAATGGTTTCATTTACCGTCAAAGGCGGAGCGACCGAGGCAGATCGCGTGTTGTCCAAACTTCGATTCTTCGCCAATGCCACAAGTTTGGGTGGAGTGGAGAGCTTGATCGAGCGCAGGGCCGCCGTGGAAGGGCCAAATACGACTACTCCGGAAAATCTACTGCGTGTATCGGTGGGACTGGAGCATATCGACGATTTGATCGAAGATATGGAGCAGGCGTTAGGATAGCTAACAGACGACGGTCCACGGTCAACAGCCCATTTAATTGAACTTCGAACTTTATCCTAGGGGGAAGTTTCCCTCGAGGATACTTTTGAAAATACCATAAAAAGAAAGGTCCCGTGCGAGCGGGACCTTTTTGCTTATTTGTAGATCGTAACGGGCCAACTGTCGTTGCCCAGATTGATATCGGTGGTTACTTTGTCGGGATCGATCACCACCTGCTTGATCTTCTTGCTCCCCTTGTGGAGGTAAGTCCAGGTATCTCCACGCTGCCATATTTCCACGGGCAACTGTACTCGCTCGGTTGCATTGTCTGTGTAGGTGATTTCAAGGGTAACTGGCATCGGGAAATCCCCTTTGTTCACGAGGCTAATCACCTGGTTTTCGCCGTAAGGCTGCACTGTCGTGATGCCTAGGTCAATGTTTCCATTGCCATAGAACCAACCCTTCCAGAACCAAGACAGATTTTCCCCGGCCACATTCTCCATGTGATTGAAGAAATCTCCTGGCTGGGGGTGCTTGTAGGCCCAGGTCTTGATGTAGGAGCGGAAGGCATTGTCAAAGCGCTCTGGGCCCAAGATGTACTCGCGAAGCATCACCAAGCCTACTGCAGGCTTCATGTAGGCTACCATTCCCAAGTTGCGGGTATCTACTACATCTGGATAGTTGTCAATTCCTTCCCGATTGTCGCTGGTGAAGTAGTTGTTGAAGTTACGGGTTTGCTGTAGGGTAGAGGGATACTCTCCGTTGTTGAATGCATTGGAGCTGTAGTGGTTGATGAAGGTATTGAAGCCCTCATCCATCCAGGCGTAGCGGCGTTCGTTGGTGCCGACGATCATCGGGAACCAGTTGTGTCCAAACTCGTGGTCAGTCACGCCCCAAAGCGATTCTCCCTTGGATTGGTAGTGGCAGAAGTTCAAACCTGGGTATTCCATCCCGCCGATTTCTGCGGCCACGTTGGTGGCAGTCTCGTAAGGGAATTCAAACCACTGTTTGGAGTAGTATTCGATGGAAGCCTTGCTGTACTCCGTAGAGCGAGTCCATGCATCCTGTCCGTTGCTTTCGATGGGATAGGCAGACTGGGCTAGGGCTGTTTTGCCGCTAGGCAAGTTGATTCGTGAAGCGTCCCAGATGAAAGAGTCCGAGGTACCGAAGGCCACGTCGCGCGCATTTTGGATGCGGAAGTGCCAGGTCACCGTACCGCTCTGCTTGGGACGGGTAAGTGCTGTATTTTTGATTTCCTCAGGGGAAACCAGGTAGACTGTTTCCTCGCTTTGGGATGCTTTGGTGTAGCGTGCCAAAAGTTCCTTGCTGAGCACTTCTGTTGGGTTCATCAGTTTGCCTGATCCTACGACGATGTGGTTGTAGGGCACGGTGACCTTGTAGTCAAAGTTGCCATACTCCAGGTAGAATTCACCGGCACCGAGGTAGGGTTCGATGTTCCATCCTTCGGTTTCGTCAAATACGGCAACTTTGGGATACCACTGTGCAAAGGCATAGATCCAACCCTCTTTTACTTTTAGTCTTCCCATTCGGTCCATGCCTTTTTGAGGCACTTTGAAGGAGAAATTCATGGATACCGTTGCTTTTCCTCCTTTGGCGGGTATAGGCTCGGCAAACCAAACCTGCATGCGTGTGTCGTCGATGAGGTGCTTCGTGGAGGTAGCACCTTTGGGACCCACCTTGGCCAGCACGTTGCTTATTTGATAGCCACCGTCGGTATCTCCACTGTAGCGATTGCCCTGCACCGGAGTGGTGAGCGTTCCTCGAGAAGTGGGGGTAAATCGATTTTGCTCCAGCTGCAGCCATACAAAGTCTAGTGCCTCTGGGCTATTGTTGGTGTAGGTGATGGTCACCTTACCGGATAGAGTATGGCTTGCCTCGTCCAGCGCGACTTCCATCTGGTAGTCGGCGGCATTTTGCCAGTAGGCTTCACCGGGCTTGCCTGAGGCGCTGCGGTAGCTATTTCCTCTTCGGTCGATGACCTCTGCAAAGTTTTTTTGGTTGTTGTCCTTTCCTTGCTGCGAAAAAGTAGGGAAAGGAGCATTCAGAATAAAGAGGGACAAAAGTCCTCCCAGTTGGAGTATTCTTTTCATGATTGCGTTGTATTTGGGTTCAAAATACGAACAAAACTGCTTTTGACGAATTTTTTTACGTGAAGGAGGGAGAAAGGGTTAGTTGAAAGGTACTTTATGCTGGTTTCGTGCAGGTATTTTGTTGAATTTGGGATAGGGATTTCTTTTTTTCTACTCATTTTCAATAATTTAAAAAGAGATCGAGAAAAAAAACAGGAAAGGCTATTGCATAAAATCTGATTCAGATTACCTTTGCAATCCCTTCTGGAAAGAACATGAATGGGAGTTTAGCTCAGCTGGTTCAGAGCATCTGCCTTACAAGCAGAGGGTCGGGGGTTCGAATCCCTCAACTCCCACATCAAGTCCCGAAGAAATTCGGGACTTTTTTTTGTCTCAAAAACCGTAAGGATTATTCAGTAAAATCAATCAAAAAACCTCTTAAAAACTCAAAATTCGATGTTTTTAGATTTTTTCAATTCAAAAATTTAGGATTCTAAAGTGGTATTTTTTCAAGTTAAAATCCCTGCAAACTCTTGAAATTTTTAGACCTGAATTCGTTCATCAAATCCACTTGCAAAAAATTTGCAAAAAATTCTGGAAAAAAAGGGAAGGGATTTGCAAAAGGAAAGGGCTTCTGAGTTCAGTTACGTTCAAATTTTAAGGGATTAGATTTAGGCTTAAGTGGTGGATTTTAGAGAGATGAAGAAATATGAATTTGGAAGTTAAAATTTGATAGTTTTCTGGATGGGAAAATCGTTTTTTCTTACTTCCTTTATTAAAACAAAGTCACTAGAATTGAACTCAAGAAAAATGAGATTATACCAGATTTTTATTTTGATTTTTTTTGTAAGCCATACTTGCTTGTCCCAATCCGTTAGGAACATTAACATAAATAGATACAAGTATATCGTTGTTGATGAAATTATTGGTAAGCACTCAGGGGAGGTAAGAAGATTTTATACAAAAAATCTAAAAGATGGAGGTTATAACGTAGTGAACCTTAAAGAACCCCTTAAAACTCACGAAGAATTACCAAAAGATTTACTTGAAAACCCAGATTTAGGACTTTATTTAGTTGCTGAAGAAATAATTGGTGGATGTTTTACAGTTTATGCCAATCTTCTTGACAGTGAAGGAAATCTATTGCTTCAAAGGGAGGGGAAAAGTTGTGGACTATTATCAACAGCAATAAAGAACTCGATTTCTGGTCTTACCTCATATAGTTACAAATACACACCTAATGGGACTGGAAGGTCAACTCCTGAAAATATTGCTTCAAACTCAGGTGAATGGTTGGGAAATGGTTCGGGTATAGTTATTTCAAAAGAAGGCCATATTGTTACCAATTATCATGTGGTAAAAGATGCAAAGGTTATTGAGGTTGATTTGATGATAAATCAAGAATTCAAATCATTCAATTCTCAAATAGTCCAAGTTGACCAAGTTAATGACCTGGCAGTTATTAAGATTTCAGATTCGAACTTTACAAGTTTAAGTGAATTAGGCTATAATTTTGCTTCTCGAACTAGTGAGGTTGGAACGAAGGTTTATGCTTTCGGATATCCAATGGCTCTAACAATAATGGGAAAAGAATTAAAGGTGACTGATGGAATTATAAGTTCTAAATCTGGATTTAATGGCGATATCACTACCTACCAAATTACTGCTGCGATTCAAGGCGGAAACAGTGGAGGGCCTTTGTTTGATGAAAAAGGGAATTTGATAGGAATAAACTCCTCGGCTATTAGAAAGGATATTGCTGATAATGTTGGATATTCTATTAAATCAAACTATGTCTATAATCTGATTGATGCAATTCCAACTTCTATAATCTTACCTTCAGACCGTAGGTTAGAAAATTTACCATTGACAGAACAAATTAAAGAGATTTCAAAATATGTTGTCTTGATTAAGGTTAAGTGAATTGAATCCTGTTTTTAAGAAAAAAAACATTTCAATAAAATCCTCAATTGAATAGTTTCTCCATTTGATTTAAGATTGTGTAGAATTGAATAACCAAAAAATTAATGAATTATGGAAACACTGATAGATGGACTTGACTATTTTTTTGGTTTTATAGTTGGGGGAATTTCTATTTTTTTGGTTTTGTTTGTTGCTTATGTTTCTTTAGGAGAATTAAGGATTTTTATTTTGGCTTTATTTTATCGAAATAATAAAGTGAAGTTCATGGAATTAATGTCTAAAAACCACCATGGTGGACATTTATTAAAGTACGCAAGTGGGAAATTAAAATCAGACTATGAAGTTGCAATTTTTGCATTACGGATTTCTCGAGAAAAGTGCCTAAGAACTCCAATAAAAAACGTTGGGGAAGGATTAAAATCAGATCATGGTTTTATGATGGAGGCAGTAAAAATAGACGCAGAAAATTATAAAGATGCTTGGTTATCTATTAGAAAAAATAACATTGAATTAATTAAATGTGCAGTAAGTACACAATCAAACATGTTGGGTTATGCTCCTTGGGAGTTTAGAGATGATGAGAATGTACTATTTTGTTCATTAGAAAGTAAATGTGAGTGTTATTGGAATAATCCTAAACTGGAATACACATCAGATCGAATCAAAAAAAATAAAGAATTTGTCTCAAAAGTTGTAAAAAATTGTCCATGCTCGCTTCAGTTTGCTTTAGATAGTCTAAATGATAATGAAGAATTAGTTTATGATGCAGTATCGCTAAAAGGTAGGGCCTTAGAATTTGCTTCAGAAAGGCTAAAAGATGATTATGAAATTGTAAAGGTTGCAGTATCTAATGATGGAAGCGCCCTGAAGTTTGCTTCTGAAAGACTTAAAGACAATTATGATTTAGTGGTAATTGCAGATGAAAAACATTGGGATGCTTTTCAATACGCATCCCCAAGACTTCAGCAAAAATTAAAAACTGTCTGGAAAAAATAATGGGTTTAACTTGGTTTCTAGGATGTAATAAACAATTTGATTTAAGTTGATGGAAAGTTTTTCAATCTAACCTCGCCTTTACTTTTTTGAATCCTCCTTTATACTTATGAAAAAGGAGGTTCACATGTCAAATCAATTATTGAATAAGTACGCGGAGATTATTAGTTCTCTCAAAGCATCCAATGGTATTAAGGTTGTATTAGTTGAAGAGATAAATGACAACGATGTTTTTCTAAGGCTGAAGGATTCGTTTGAATCCTATTTTTCTGAAATCAGTGAGACCCGATTGCCATTACTTATCCTAATGGATAAAATCTTCACTGCTGTAGAGATGAAAGGTGGTTACAAATTAAAGGTTCACAACTATCTCTTTTTTGAACTACCTGATGGATCCCACTTTAGATTTTCTCCTTATGGAACAGATGGACTAGAAGTAAGTCGTATTTGGGTAAATCCTCAGCATCTCAATGGAGGACTTGGTTCTGCGATGATGGAAATGTTCTTTCAGTTTGTGATGGATTCGATTGGGTACATCCCTCCACTATTCTTGGAATGTACAGGTTCTGTTGGATTGGGGGATAATGCCCAAGTAACCACCATCTCCAAGCAAACCAATTTCTTCCGAAAGTTTGGGTTTAGGGTAAAGGATGGAAAGAACTACCCATCTTATGTATCTATGTCAAGACCGAAGGAGGAAAAACAATTCCTTGAAATCTTTGATTCGGAGGACCTGAATCAAGAGTAAGTCCTCCACTTAATTCAGCATCAACTTTTTAACCTTAATCACAGTATTGAGGGAGACCCCTGCAATGGAGGAAACCTCAGTCAACTTATACCCTTTTTTGAGTAAGGTGATTGCCTTTCTGTTTTTGGGCTTGGATAGGAAAGTGAGGGAATCTTCTTTGGAGCCAGGTTTTCTTCCCAAATACTTATTCTGAAGTTTGGCAATCGCAATACCTTCCAACTGCCTCTCCTTGATTAGTTTCCGTTCCATTTCAGCAACTACCCCCAAAATGGAGATAATCATTTTTGAAATTGGATTCTCTTCCCCTTTTTCATCTAAGGTGACAAGTCCCTGACTAATGAAGTGGATGGGAACTTTCCGTTGTGCTGTGTAATAGATAAAGTTGATGATGTCACGAAGGTCTCTTCCGCATCTGTCTATCTGCCAAACGGAGATGGAGCCAACCACTCCTGCATCAATTAACTTTTTGAGTTCAATGCCACCTGTTCGGTCAAACATAGGGATGCTTCCTGAACAAGTGTCTTCTATGATTTTGTCGAATGAAGATTCATTGACTCGCTGACGGTCGGTCTTTTGGTCGGCTGTTGAGATTCGGACGTAGAGGATGGAAATTGGCTTCATTTTTAGAATAGCGGGGTTATATGCTAAAATTAAAGCCTAAAAACGGCCTATGCTGCATTTTGAGGCCTTTTTCAGCCAAAAAAGAATATCAAAAAAAGGTAGACTCTTTTATTGAGCAAATCTCAAAAGTGCCTCGGTCTTGCCTCTATCAATTATTCCTGTTTGGGTGATTGATGATAAACTGGCAATTGTTCAAAAATCACCTTAACTTGAGAATCAAACGCGCTAATATGTCACTCAGGCTAAGATTGGATGAAGTACTACGAGATAAGAACATCTCTCAGATTGAATTGGCACGAAAAATCCATAAGTCAAAGGTTACAGTCAATTATTGGTGCACCAATAAGAATATGCCATCATTAATTACCCTTTCTGAAATTGCAAGAGTCCTTGAAGTAAAGATTTCGGATTTAATTATTGAATAATCCATGACCAAAGAATCACAAGCAAGATTAAAAATCAATAAACTACTTGAAGATAGTGGTTGGGTTTTAGTTTCTACTGATGAGAAAATAAAGAATGTAGATACTGAGCCCAAAGTCAAAATTGAGGATAATGGCTCAAATGGGTTTATTGATTATCTATTGCTCGATAAAAAAGGGTTTCCTTTAGTTGTTGTTGAAGCCAAAAGGGAGGATAAAGACCCATTAGTAGGTAAGGAACAGGCAAGGTCTTATGCCATAAACATAAAGGCAAGGTTTATCATCTTGTCCAATGGAAATACCCATTACTTGTGGGATATTGAAAATGGTAATCCTCGAATAATCAATGTATTTCCAACACAAGAGACATTGATTGGATACAAAGAATATAAGCCAAAGAAGGAATTAATTATAAATGAGATTGTTGAGAGTGATTTTATAGTCCAAACTCAGTTTGCAAACTATAAACATGCCCCCGATTATATCAACGAAGGTACCAGGGGAGGTTTCATCAGTAATAATAAACTCTGTTTTCTTCGAGATTATCAAATACGCGCAATCAGGTCAGTTCAGGAGAGTATCAAGGAGGGGAATGATAGGTTCTTGTGGGAAATGGCTACTGGAACAGGTAAAACCGCTACCTCGGCTGGTATAATCAAGTTATTCTTAAGAACAGAAAACGCAAAAAGGGTATTGTTCCTTGTAGATAGGATTGAATTAGAGGAGCAAGCCCAAAAATCATTTAATACCCTGTTGAAGAAGGATTACACTTGTGTGATTTGGAAAGAGAATAGGGACGATTGGAAAAAGGCGGAGATTGTTGTTTCTACCATCCAATCCTTCATGTTCAAGAATAAATACAAGAGAATTTTCCAACCTGATGATTTTGATTTTGTAATTAGTGATGAAGCACATCGAAGTATTGGAGGTAATTCCCGTTCTGTGTTCGAGTATTTTATAGGGTATAAGTTAGGATTGACCGCAACCCCAAAAGATTACCTAAAGCGAATCGAAAGGGAAAATATCAGTCAAAAAGACCCTCGTGAATTGGAGAGAAGGATGATTTTGGATACATACCACACTTTTGGATGTGATAGTGGTAATCCAACTTTTAGATATTCCTTATTAGATGGAGTAAAAGATGGGTTTTTGATAAATCCAGTGGTCATTGATGCTCGTACTGAAATCACCACTCAATTATTAAGTGATGAAGGATTCTCCTTTACAGACAAAGACGAGAATGGAAACGATGTAGAGGAAGTATTAGGTGTCAGAGACTTTGAAAAAAAGTTTTTCAGTGATGAAACCAATAAGATTTTCTGTAAGACCCTATTGGATAATTGTTTTAGAGACCCCATTACAGGTGAGGTGGGTAAAACACTTGTTTTTTGTGTCAGTCAAAAGCACGCTACCAAAATCACGCAGATTCTGAATGAGTTTGCGGATAAAATGTTCCCCAATAAGTACAAGAGTGATTTTGCGGTTCAAGTAACCTCAAATGTTGATGATGCACAGAGGTATACAGCCAACTTTACCAACAACAATCTAAATGGAAGTGGGAATTTTAATGAAATCTACATCACCTCAAAGACTCGGATATGTGTAACCTGTAGCATGATGACTACTGGTTATGATTGTCCTGATTTGTTGAATGTGTGTTTGATGAAGCCAGTTTTTTCTCCTTCCGATTTTGTTCAGATGAAAGGACGTGGAACCAGAAAACACAACTTTTTGAACCAGTGGATTGATAAAATTCGTTTGCCCGAAATTGAAGAGCCAAATAAGGTCAAATTCAAGTTGTTCGACTTTTTTGGGAATTGTGAATACTTTGAAGAGAAGTTCAATTACGATGAAGAATTGAAACTTCCGTTGGGAAAGGGGAAATCCAAAATACCAGGAGCGCCCCCTACAATTTCACTTGACGAATATCTCAATATCAATCCTGACCCTTTGATTTCCATGAAGGAAAATGAAGTTGGAGCCGGGGGAATGAAGATTGACAAGATGTATTTTGGGCAATTTGAAAATGAAACGAGAAACGATTCTAAGGTTATTGCCATGGTTGAAAAACAGGATTGGGATGGCTTAGAAGATTACTTGGTAAAAGAGAAGTTTGACAAGCCGAATGAATATTTCAATTTAGAAAAATTGAGGAAGTCGCTCGAAATTGACCGAAAAATCACGGCAAAGGAATTAATCGAACTTGTATTTGGAAAAATACCATTTATCAAAACAAAGAGTCAATTAGTAGAGGAGGAATTCGATAAGTTTGATGACCGCTACTTGCCAAATAGCCAAGATTATGATTCAGTAAAAGGGTTTTTTGAGTCGTACCTTGTAGATGGTGGTTTGCGTGATATAGTGGAAAGTAAAAAGTTCGGTTTACTGAATACACATCCATCAGGTCAATTTTTCAAAAAGGTACCAGAGGAATACAGGAAAATTATCCCTGAGTACATTAAAAATTACATTCCATTAAACAAGTTTGCTTCATAGTTGGAGCACAATTACCATGTTAGACCAAGAAACAAAAAAGAGGATTGACGATTGTCGAAATATTCTTGTAGGCAAAGTTCCTGACCCCAAATCCCAAGTAGAGCAGATTACGATTGCGATGATTTATAAGTTCATGTACGACATGGACTTGGAATCTATCGAAATGGGAGGAATTGCCACCTATTTCGTTGGTGAATATGAAAGGTATAGTTGGAAAAATATATTCAATCCACGCATTGGTGGAAATGAGATGATTACGCTATACGGTGAGGGGATTGTAAAGATGAACTTGAATCCAAACATCCCTCAGTTGTTCCGTGATATTTTCAAAAACGCCTATTTACCTTATCGTGACCCTGAAACACTAAAATTATTTTTGAAGGGGATAAATGAGTTTCATTATTCCCACAGTGAGAAGTTAGGTGATGCCTTTGAATACCTTTTGTCGGTTTTAGGAAGTCAAGGTGATGCTGGACAATTCAGAACCCCGAGACATATTATTGATTTCATGGTCGAGTTGTTGCAACCGAAAAAAACTGACCGAATCTTAGACCCTGCCTGTGGTACTTCAGGCTTTCTAATTTCCTCATACAAGCACATCCTAAGAAACAATACCAAGAACAATCTTGGGGATTTGATTACTGTGGGTGAGCGAAATCAGATGGTTGAGAATATTAGTGGCTACGATATTTCTCCCGACATGGTGAGGTTGTCCTTAGTGAACCTTTACCTCCATAATTTCAGTAATCCCAAAATATACGAATACGACTCCCTGACAAGTGAAGATAGGTGGAACGAATATTATGATGTGATTTTGGCAAACCCTCCCTTTATGTCACCAAAAGGAGGGATTAAACCACATAAGAGGTTTTCTATTGAGTCAAATCGTGCCGAAGTTCTGTTCGTGGATTACATCATGGAGCACTTGACACCAAAAGGTCGTTCGGGCATAGTGGTACCAGAGGGAATCATCTTCCAATCAGGAATAGCGTACAAATCACTTCGTAAATTATTAGTTGAGAAACACCTTGTTGGGGTTATATCACTTCCAAGTGGCGTATTTCAACCTTATAGTGGGGTGAAGACCTCTATCCTAATTTTGGATAAGGAACTTTCTCAAAAGACGAATAAGATATTTTTCAGTAAAGTAGAGAATGATGGATTTGACTTGGGTGCTCAGAGAAGAGAGATTGAGAAGAATGACTTACCAATTCTTACAAAGGAAATTACAATTTACTTGGATGGATTGAGACAAGGGATATTTTTTGAAAGCGAAAAACTAACTTATGTTTCCAAAGAACAAATATTAGGTTCAAGTGATATAGGGTTAAGTTTTGATAGGTATTCAACAAAGAAAATATTTAATACTAAATACGAATTAGTATCATTGAGTGATGTTTGTGAGGAATTATTTGCTGGGGGTGATGCTCCTAAGGAATATTCAAAAGAAAAAACCAAACAATATACAATTCCTATTTATTCTAATGGAGTAGGTGAAAATAGTTTGTATGGATTCTCTAATGTTTCAAGGGTAGATAAGAATGCTGTAACTATTTCGGCAAGGGGAACTATTGGGTATACAAAAATAAGGGAAGCCCCATTTTTGCCAATTGTAAGATTAATTGTCGCTATACCTAATCCCCAATTAATCAACCTCTACTATCTAAAATCAATCATTGGTTCACTGAATGTTTATAGGAATGGAAATTCAATTCCTCAATTAACAATCCCAATGATTCGTGAAGAAAAAATCCCCCTCCCACCAATAGAAGTCCAAGAGGAAATTGTTCGGGAGTTGGAGCAATACCAAAAGATTATTGATGGTGCCAAGCAGGTAGTTGACAACTACAAACCCGTTATTGACATTGACCCAAGTTGGGAGATGAAGGAGTTGGGTGAGATTTGTGAAATAACATCAAGCAAAAGGATTTTTCAAGAAGAGTATGTGAGTGAAGGAATACCTTTTTATAGAACAAAAGAGATTGTAGAGTTAAATAAAGGTGAAGAAATAAAATTGGAACTTTTTATTTCTTTTGAAAAGTTTAATGAAATTAAATCCAAATATGAAGTCCCCCAAAAAGGGGATATTCTCTTAAGTGCAGTTGGAACGATTGGTGTGTCTTATCTAATTAATAAGGATTCACCTTTTTATTTCAAAGACGGGAATCTTTTGTGGTTGAGAAAAATTAACAACAACATGATATCAAGTTATTTTCTGAAACAATCTTTAGATGTAATATTTTCGGGAGATTTCAAAAAATATACAAATGGAGCAGCATATAGTGCTTTAACCATTATAACATTAAAGAAAATTAAATTCCCTATCCCTCCAATTGCAGTTCAACAATCAATAGTTGAAAGAATTGAAAGTGAAAGACAAATCATTGAAGGGAATAAAAAACTAATTCAAATCTACACCCAAAAAATTCAGGACAGAATCAATAAAATTTGGGGAGAGTAATCTACAACGCTATGAATCCATCTGTTTTTGTCCTTAGGGCTGATTTTGGTCGGTATACAGACACTTTTGAAAAAGAGGGTTATATCGGTATAGGTTGGTTTACAGAAGACCCCATTGGATGGGATTTAATTGATAAGGATTTGTTGAAGGTCAAATACAGAGAATTATTCCCTAATGACCCAAATATGAGGATAAATCAGAATGTGGGTCAAATCCATCGATTCGTAAATGAATTAAAGGTTGGGGACTTGGTGATTTCACCATTCATGGATGCTAGTTTATTGGTGGGGAGAATAGAGAGTGAATTGTTTTTCAAATCTGATTCTACTTCACCTTACCCTTGGCGCAAAAAAGTTAAATGGTTTAAGGAAAGAATTGACAGGCATACGCTATCTGTTCCGTTGCAAAACACGCTTAGGTCATCTTTAACCTGTTTTAGAGTCAATGCATCACATGAGATTTTGGTGCTTCTTGGCTTATCAAATGGGCAAAAAATGGATGTGGCTGATAAATTACTATTGCCAGAATCCAACTTTGAATTGATTCGAAAGAAATTTCTTGAACTGGAGGCAACTGAATTTGAATATCTGGTTTCTTATTTATTGAGAACTCTCGGGTTTGAACCAACGCAAGAAATAGGAAAGGTTGGAGATGGAGGTATTGATTTTGAAGGGATTTTGGATGTCTCAGGTATTGCTTCAATCAATTTACAGGTTCAAGTGAAGCGATATGATAAAGGTGTTATTGGAGAGAAAGAGATAAGGGGATTCAGAGGAGCGTTAAAGAAGGATTTTCAGGGTTGCTTCATTACGCTATCTACATTCAATAAAAAGGCTATTGAAAGTGCAGGAGATAAAGAAAGAGAGCAAATTCAATTAATTGATGGAAATAGATTCACTGAAATCTTCATAGAACAGTATGAAAGAATTATTGATGCTATGTACAATGATGATATGGATGATTTAGCAGGAAAATTAAAATTCAAGAAATCTTTATTGCCAATTTGATTTCAATTATCATTTGCAAAGGAATTGATAAGAGCGCGCACTGGAAATTTCTATTGGAAGGATAATCAAGTCAAAAAAAAAGTAAAGAGTTTTTTTTTCATTTTTTTTCAAATAGTTCAGTACCCATTCCTCAATGGATTAAAAAGGGGATATTCTAAATGGTTTTCTATTGAATCATCAGAATAAAATTATTCACGTGAATAGTCAGCCAAGTATCCTTAAGCGTTGTTTTGTCTATTTATGATAAAGACGTATGGAAAAGGAACTCAGAAATAAAAAGGTGTTGATTTTGGTCACAGAAACCCAATTCAAAAAATTAGCAGATACGATTCTAGAAGAAGAAAGTGCAAGGATTAAATTTAGGGTTCAAAGGGTAGAAAGATAATTTGATAGTGTAGGTCATTTTTATTATGTTTAACTAAATCAGGATTTGTTTTATAAATAGATTTAATAGGTATGAGAAAACTTAAATTTATTAGAATCAGCAACCTTTTAGGAATTTTATTGATGTTTCCAGGAATTTATTTCTATATCAATTTACCTGTTTCAAGCCCTTATTCCTACATTATTCCAATTTCAGTGTTCCTTTTAGGGTTTATTATCGTTCTAAATTCTGCCCTTGCATTAGATTCCGTTAAAGAAGAAGAATATTCAAAAATTTTGCCTAATGACCACATCCCTATTTTTTTTCAAATTATTTATGGTTTAAGTGCATTGGTTGTATATCCATTTACTATGATATTGTTCTTTTCACCTATTATTTTTTTCATTATGGGATTTATTGAGGGTGGAGACCTTCAAGGAGGTATTCATGGAATTAGGCTTCTTTTCAAATGGGGATATGAGGATGTTTGGACTGGATTACCACTAGACCAACCAGGTCCGCCTATAATGTTGATGTATTTGGGTATTCCTTCTTCAGTTGGAATTGTTTGGGAGTTATTTTGTATTTTGAATAATTATAAGGGCTTACTTGGGACTATTGATAGGTAAAGTTAAAAATCTAAATCCTCGTGTAGTCGAAGTTCAGGAAACAATGGTTTTTCAATCACTCGGAAAATTCGCTGCTCCAAAGGGGGAATTCCATCGTCAAGAACTGGATTGGTGGAATAAACAAATTCTACATTATCAATAGAAAAGAAATAGAGGTAAATGGTGAATTGATCGTGTAGTTCGTAGTACAAATCTATACCAGCAGGATTTGAAGAGTTCTGGGTGAAGATATGGATGATGACTTTAGCAGGGATATTTCTCAAATCAATACACGTCCACCCAATATGGTAATGGATGAGTAAGTCCACAGTGGAGAAGATGGGATGGAAATGGATCATCTTCTTCTCAAGGGATTTGAATAGTCGAATTAAGGTTGCTTCATCCATCAGGTTGTCCGTTGTTTGGCTAAGGTAGAGATGGCATGTTAATTAGCATGTATTAATTAGTCAAACTAACTCATTTCTTTTTCAAAGAAGGCATCCCCAAAGAATTGGGACTGGGTCTTTACTTGAAGGATTTCTTCAATTTTGGATTTGAAGGCCTCTGCTTTACCAAATTCCAATTCCACATCTATTCCCAATAGTTTTTTGATTCGGTGCTTGGTCTCTTGGTAGGGATAGGTTCCCTCATATAGGATAATCATCTCCATAGTGTCCAAATTGGAGATATAGAAGTAGATGCCTGTGAAACCCTTGAAAAAGGTTCGGTTACTCACCCCTCCCAACGAATGAAGTCCATTCTTGAGCATTCTAAAAAAGTGAGCAGGATTGCCTTCAAATAGTTTCTGAATTCGTGAGTTGGGGATTTTCAAATAGATGGCATCGGATTGACTATTGTTAATCAAGTAGTTTTCAATACGCTGCGTATGTGGGAGCGGTAATTTATGATATTTCATTTGCGTTTGATGGAGGGGATAATCCCCTTGCCCCCTTTTTCGGAAAAAATCCTCAATTGAATAGTTTTTAGAAAAACGTTTCTTAGCAAAAAAGGGAGGTAAAGGGAGGGTTAAGAAACTGTTTTTCTACTCTATATCTTCAATAGGTAATCCATAAAACCAAAGGAAGATTTCATTTTGAAGTTCTGCTTTCTGTGATAGTGGATTGAAGCGATAGGTTTTGTCATATAATCCATGATTAGGAGTGAATACTTGTCCTAATAATATTGGATTGTAAAGGAGAAGAGCCACTTGTTCAAACTCTTTTACGGTAAAGTCTACATCAACTTTTTTTTCTTCAAAGTAGGAGATGGGAGAAAAACTCCCAAGAGGGAGTCTGAATTCTTGAAATAAATCCACCCACCTTAAATAAGTCCCGTTCTCCATTTTCCCTTTGGTTCCCGTAATGTGCTTGACTCTTCCATGTAGATTCGACTGCAACCATTTCTCTACCTTCAAGATATTAGGACCAATCAGATAGATGTTGAGGTTCATCTTTAAGAGGAGTGTTTTCTTCTTGGTTTTCTCAAAGATCACTTTCAAGAAAATGGAAGTTTCGTCAAGGAGTTCGGGTTGGGTAATGTCTCTGAGTAATTCTGTGAGGATTGACTTAATTCCACTTAGGGAGAATAGGTGGGCTTGTTCAGGGAATAAATCGACCGAAACATTTATCTTAATAAAGGGCGAGGGTAATTTGGTGGAAATGGCCAGTTTTTGGGCAAAGTAGAGGTTTTGTAGGTCGGCGGTAAGCAAGGCACTTTCTTTAAGTGGGAAGTGGTAAGTTTCTTCGAAATCATCGATGAATTGTTCTATTACATATTTGAGTTCATCCATAGTAAGTTGGTTTCTCTATAAATAGTACAGAGGAATGGAGAAGACCTGTTTTTGATGAATTTTTAGCCAAATTTTTTTTCAGAGAATCCACCACTTTTTTATTTATGGGGTCATGTTTTATAGACTGGACTATTCCCCCAAAACTCAAATACACCCCCCGGCAGGACGGAGGATACCCCTAAAAATTGAAAAGGGGAGGAAGGCAGGGGGCTATAAGTGGTACCATAATTGGGGAAATCCTTATCATTTAGGTTCTAGATAGGATTTGGAATAGTCCTTAAAAAGTGTTTCACTTCCATCTGGTGTTTTCTTGAATTGTCTCGCTATCAAAGTTTATCCGAAGAGACTTATTTTTTTCTTCCCATATTTGGGGGTATGAAACAAAGTGGTGGGTGATTTTATTGCCTCCAATATTCGGGACAATTCAAAAAAAAAATGTCTGATTATAATGATATCCTTTACGAATTGATGATGGATAAATCAGTTCCTGGTTTTTTCTCCGTAAGTCAGTTTAGCCATACCAAGGAGTACAAGGAGATGGTGAAAATTTCAGAAGAAGCACATGAGGCTATTGTTGGTCCCAAAAAATTTGAAAATCATAGGGATTACTACAGAAGCATTAATGAAGTTTTCCTGAAGATTGAAAAACTTGTAACCTACTCCAAAATTCTTCACCAAAAGATTTATTTGAGTACTTACAAGGACAAATATGGCAACACCTTTTTACATGCAAGAACATCATTGAAGGATGCTTTTGGTAAGACAAAGTGGATTAGCGCTTATTTAGGTTCAGTACAGAATTTTGAAAAAGGAGATAAAGACCCCTTTGCATTAGATAAGGGAAAGGAACTTATACGTGAAAAATTGCGGTCTTTTTATAAACTCTAAAAAAGTTTTGAAAAATGTATCAATAAATTTGAAACATTAAAAATTTTATCTACGTTTGTAATCGATATGGAGAAACGCTCCAAATCGTTGGTCGGTTTTTGATTTTATCGGTAGACCGTCACCCAAATTTCTTGGATTTATTTTACCCTCCATTGGGGTTAACCAATGGCAGTCATAGTCGGCTGACTTAAAACCCTACGGCCCGTTATACCAAGGGCGAGTAACCTTGGCAAAGTCTAAACCCTTCGCCAAATGAACACAGTTAACATCGGTCTTTTAAGACCAAATCCAATTTCCTTCTCCTTGTATGGAGATCTCAACCACGACGAGAATTTTTTATCCCTAAAGACTAGTATTGAACTAGAGGGAGTTCTCGAACCACTTGTGGTTAGTCGTGATTTTTTCATCATCTCAGGAATGAGAAGATACTATGCTTCCAAACAACTGGATCTACAAGCAATCCCTGTTGTATTCTCTCCTATTTCCCAAGAACAGGTTGATGAGTACATGGTAATTAGCCACCAACAACAGCGAGTTAAATCTTCTGTTCAGATTTTCCGTGAGATCGAAATCATTACAAAGACATTTGACCTTAAGCAGGGGAGAAACCAAAAAGACCCATTAGTAATTCAAGGTCAAAAAGAAAGAGGTGAGTTAATCAAATTGAGGTCTAAATCCACGATTGATCGTCTTAAGGAATCCAAAAAGATGTTGTCTGACCTATACAAGGGTGATGAACAACAAGTATGGAAGGAACTTTATAGAATGGATAATGAGGGAAAAAGTGTTTCCTCTATTCACAAGGAAGTAAGAAAGCGTCTCACCCAATCGACGTTGACAAAAGGGACTACAACTGTCCAAGAGTTGGTAACAGAAAACCTCTACAAGATTTTCCAAGCGAACGCGATGAATCTATCTTTTTTGGAGGATGGTCTTGTTGACTTGGTATTTACCTCACCTCCTTATTACAATCTAAGAGATTACGAAACTGGAGAAATCCAATTGGGTAATGAAAAGACGGTGGAAGAATTCATCGAAAATTTAGTGAAAGTTTTTATGGAATGCAGTCGTGTTATGAAACCTAAAGCCTCCATGTTCATCAATATCATGGATTCCTATAAGGATGGTGTTCTATTGAATGTTCCAGGGAAGTTGAAGCAAGCCCTCATCGATAAGGGATTGATGTTGGTGAGTGAGATTGTTTGGGTAAAAAATAATGGGATGCCAATCACGGGGAAAAGACCCCAACCTTGTTACGAAGTAATTTACCACTTTGTAAAAACTCTTGACTACAAATACTATACGGATTGGATGTCAGATGTTGAATTTGAAGGTAAGATTACCTTCGGTGACTGTGGGAAGAATCGGCAATTGAAGAATTTCTTTGATTACAGAAATCAGATTGTACAAACTAACTCTGCTAACAATGTGAAGTTGGCGAATGTCATGAAAAAGATTGGGTATCCTTTGGATCATTCTGCAACGATGCCATTTGAGATTCCTAATGTAGGGGTATTGTCTACCACCCAAGTTGGAGATACCGTACTAGATCCATTCAATGGACTTGCCACTACTGGACTTGCTGCAATTTCTCAGGACCGCTATTTCATTGGAGTAGACAATAATCCCAGATACATAGAACAATCTAAGGTTCGTCTCAAATTATTTGAGGAGGGCCACACCAAACTACAACCTGAAGGTCAAATTATTAATCAAGCGGCGTAATCACATCACTATGGAAAATCGATATCTCAATGCAATGGAAGCGAGTTTATACTTAGGAATTCCTATCATGGAACTCTACAGATTGAGTAGTTCATCTGAAATACCTTCTTACAAGTTTGGGGGTAAACTACTCTACAGAAAAGACCAATTGAGTCAACTACTTTCTCAACAAGAAGAGAACGAATTATTCTACAATCATGATTTTAACAAAGCGGCTTAAATAAAAAATCTAAATAACAATCAAAACAACAATACAATGAAAGACAACTTTATGAACATCGAAGAGGCAAGTGAATTCTTGGAAACCTCAACCAGCACCTTGTATGAAATGACAACAAAAAGAAAAATTCCCCATTACAGGAATGAGCATAGAGTATATTTCAAAAAAGAGGAAATGATTGAATTCTTAAAAGAGAATGTCATCCCTATAAGTATTGAGGAAAATTCCTCCGTTGAAAGGAAGAGATATTTCCACTTGTTTTTGGAAAAGGTGGAAGTGATTTAGAGGACCAAGATTTTGGTAAAAAGACTAAACTCAAAAATAAAAACAACAATAACATGGAAAATACATTTTGGAAAATCAATGAGGCAAGTCAATTCTTGAGAACCTCCACAAGTACCTTGTACAAGTTGACAATGAACAGTAAGATACCCCACTACAAGTTTGGGCGCAACCTCCTCTTCAAGAAAGAAGAGTTGATTCAATTTGTTGAAAATGGTGATGCAGGGAAGTGTACACGGATAGTACCCTCTGCTATGGAAATTCTTAGAGTTCCCTCCTTGTACTAAGGTTCGTTAACCTCACTACTGGGCTATTTTGGCCCAGTAGTTTTAATAACTGTAGAAAAATACTGAAATGAATTGTTGAAAAGAAATGGTACGATTTGAAATTACACTTGATAAAAGAACTCAAAAGAAAAATGGAAAGTATCCTTTGAAATTAAAGGTTACTGATTACAATAAGGTGAGATTCGTCTCATTAAAAGGGGACTTTACGGAGTTAGAGTACAAATCCATTTTTATAAAGGATCCTAAAAAAGAATATGTAGAAGTTAGATCGATGGCAGATCACTGGCTTCAAAGAGCAAAAGAAATTGAAAAAACTCTAAAACCATTCAATTTAGAGGTGTTCAAGGATTTATTGTTCTCAAACAAGGACTTCAAAAAAAGGACTGGGATGTACGTGGGTGATTTGTTTGATATGGTAATCGACAGGAAGACAAATGATGGTTGTTTTAAGACTGCAACCTCATACAAATCTTCAAAAAGCATCCTATTGAAGTTTCGTCCCAATCTAAAAATTGATGAGGTTACACCTGAGTTTCTAAGACAATTTGAATCCTGGTACATTTCAAGAAATGAAGGAAATTTGACTTCTTCCATTTCAATTTACCTAAGACCCCTTCGTGCAATTTTTAATGAACTTATTAGTCAAGGGAAACTCCCACAAGATGTAATCTATCCTTTTGGAAGATATCGATATATCATTCCAGAAGTAAGAAAGGCAAAAACAACATTGAAACGGGATGAGATTGTAAAAATTCTCACCCATGAGCATTTTGAAAATGAAGACGAGAAGTTTGCAAGAAACCTTTGGGTATTTCAGTTTTACTGCAACGGTGTAAACCTTAAGGACTTAATTAAGATTAAATGGTCAGACCAAATTGACCAAAGTTTTGTTATCAGACGGGAAAAAACAAAAAATACAATGCGAGGGAATCCTCAATTAGTAAGAATCCCTATCACTCCTAAATTGCAGAGTATTTTAGATCAAATTGGGGATAGAAATAGTCCTTATGTCTTAGGTTTTTTGAATAAAAACCCCTCAGAATCAACCATTCTGAACAAGAAATCGAAGGTTGGTAAATTCATGAATTGTAACTTGATTAGGTTAGGCGAAAGGCTTGGACTCTCTGTTAAATTGACTACGAAGGTTGCAAGAGATGCATACGCTACAACCCTTAAAAAGTCGGGAGTTTCCATTGAAGCGATTGCAGAGATGTTAGGTCAATCAAGTACTGCTGTAACCAAGCATTATTTGGATTCATTTGACCAAGAACAGATACATGAAATCAACAATTTTCTTCCATAAAAAAGGACCCGAAAGGGTCTTTTTTAGTTAGTGACCAGTGAGAATTTTCTTGCAAAAAAAGTGCAAAAAAAGAAGGAAAAAGGTTGAAAAAACAGAAAATCAAGTCGATCTCAATACTATGTAAGTAATTAATAATCAATATATTGACTGGGTTTTGAAAATCTGGAAATGGGTCTTTTTTTCCTTACAAGCAGAGGGTCGGGGGTTCGAATCCCTCAACTCCCACACCAAACCTCGAAGAAATTCGAGGTTTTTTTGTTTTATAGGCTCGGGAACTCTCCCGTAATTCTACGGGATCAACTCCCATAGCAAGTCCCGATTATTTCGGGACTTTTTTGCTTTTTAATTCTGCACTTGACCTAGTGATTGACACAGTATTGGTGCTTGGATTTTTTTATTTAATTTTTCAAAGCGTAGCATTCCAATAATGTTGAAGGTTATTTAAAAATCTACACGATAATTCGCAATTTTGATATGCGAGTAAAAGTGGGATTGAAAGTTTAGTTGTAGGTGCGGTCTGGATAATAGCCAGAGGGGAGCTTGCAATTAGCAACATTTAAGTTTAAAACTGCAAAAGCAAAAATTGCTTTACAATGGATTTACTGACTCAAAAGACTGGAAAAAGTAAAATTTTCCAAAAAAGTGTTTTCACAGTTTTATTGGCTTTAGTTACAGTTTTTGCCTGTGAGGTAGAAGAGCCTGTTCCAACCTATACCCTAACCACCAGTGTAACGCCCAGTGAAGGAGGGAAGATCAGTGTGTCTCCACAAGAACCCAATTATGTGGAAGGAACGCAAGTAACACTCACTCCCGAACCAAATGAGAATTGGGTGTTTAAGCAATGGGAGGGTGATGCAACTGGAACTACAAATCCACTTCAACTCACTCTAACTGCTAATAAAAATGTAGTTGGCGTATTTGTGAAGCGGGATTATCCTTTGAATATCAAAATTGAAGGGGAGGGAACTGTGGGAGAAAAAATAGTGCCTAATCCTGGTGGTAGAGCGTACCCCCATGGAACCCGAGTGGAACTCAATCCGATCCCTAAAGAAGGATGGGTATTTGAAAGTTGGGTAGGGGATCTAACAGGTAATGAAACTCCTAAGATAATTACTGTAGACAAAGAGAAGAATGTAACTGTTAGGTTCAAAAGAAAAGATTACTCACTCAACATTACCATTACTGGAGAAGGCACCGTTGAAGAAAAGATAGTTTCCAATCCAGGTGGAAGAACTTATCCATTTCAGACCGTAGTAGAATTGAAGCCAGTTCCAAAATCAGGTTGGGCATTTGAGGGTTGGGAAGGAGATCTAACCGGTACTGAAGCTCCAAAAAACATCACCGTAGATAAAGTAAAAAATGTAACCGTAAAGTTTAAGGAATTGCCCTTCAGCATTTATTTGGACACCCTAGTTGATCCCACAGTAGCGGCTCAAAGTTTTGCAAAAAGTGCTAGAGTCATGTCGGATAGGTCAATTTATTTTACCAGGAATAATGTTGAAACAATAATTTCTGGCGGTTCACAATGGTTTAACAATCCGCAACACCTTATGCTGCCCATGGTTCAGTTTAAGAGAAATGGAGACAAGTGGCAGTTTGGAGGAGAACTTAACACAGTTGAAATGAATGCCATTCGAAATTGGGAGTTTCTTGAAGATGGTTCTGGATTAGTCTTATGTGAACATGGCCCTGAATGGCCAGATAAAGAATGGCCTTATGGAAACATTTATTTGGCAAAATATAGTGGCAGTGGATTAAACTGGATTAAGATTTCACAAACCAAAAGTTTTTATCATGACGTTAGTGCAGGGGACATCAATGACGATGGCATCCTTGATATTCTTGGTACACATATGGGTACGAGAACTGATAATTTCGACAACCCGCACGTTTATTTAGGCAAGGCCGATGGGACCTTTCAAGAAATGAAAAACATACTGCCTACCACTCCAAGTGGTGGATGCTGTGGCGATGTGGATGTTTTTGATATCAATGGCGATGGGTTGGATGAAATAATAATGACTCATGGGGATGGATTAAACGAAGATTATGTCTACTTCAAGTATGACAAAACTTCAAAGACGTTTTCTAAACATATTCTATTCAGAAAACCTGTAAATCAATCCATTTCTACAGAAACCTATGATGACTCAAGAATTAAACGAGGCCCAGTAACCAATAATTTTAAGGGTTACATGCCAACTGGTAAAAGGTTTGCTGATTTCAACAAGGATGGGAGAATGGATATTGTCCAAGAAAGGGATGGATTAACTGTTTGGTACAATATGGGAAATGGTGATTACAACTCTGAAAGAGTGAATTCTCAAGGAGTTCAAGACCAAAATCAGTTGCCAATTTTCCCTAATTACAACATGAGTGGGTATGACATTATTGATTTGGAAAGTGATGGCGATCCAGATTTGATTCCAGTTATTCTGAATTTTGGAAATAGTAACAACATCACAGAAATTGATTTGCAACGAATGATTTTCTTTAATGATGGGGGTACAATGAAGAGATTGTCCTCCAACAAGTATAAAATTTCAAAGCAAATGCTGGGAAATAGAACCCCTTCAACCTTACAGCCATTTATTAGAAACGGCAAACTTTGTTTTAGAGGGGTTCTTGATATGTTTGACTTCCCTTCCTTTAATAACATCAGGTACCTTACCATAGTTACTGATATTAATGCGTCTTATTGGTACTAAAGGGAAAAGGGGTCTTTTCCTTTTAAAAAAAATTAGCCTAGGCTTCCCATCATTCACTTACTGCAGCTCGAATTCGGGGGGCGTAATTATTAATTTGAAAAAACATCAGCTGCAAAATCTCTACGAGCTGTTCGAGATCAACTTTTGACTCGTCTTTGGAGAGGGGCATGACGTAGCGAAAATACACGAGTCCTGACTGAGGATCGCAAATAAAGCCAGGGGTAATCAATTCACTATTCATGAAGTGAAGAATGGAATCCAGGTATTTTGGGTATTCAGGCGTGATTTCCAAGACAGGAACGACAAACTGAAGCATACGAAATGCATCTACTTCCTCTTCTAGGTCGGGGATGAAGCCAATTTCCATCACAAAGCTTTCCTTTTCCTTAGTTTCGAAAAACAATTCCAAATAGAACTCCGCAGGATCGCCTTGCGCTGACTTCAGTGAAACTTTTACGTTCCGCTTTACCAAAAAATCTTTTATTGCTTCAAGGGTCATTTGGGGATTAGTTTAAGAGGAATTGCTGGCCAGAGGTGAAATTGGCACTAAATCTAGTCTATTTTACAGTTAGGGTTTCCAGTTCCTTAGGAAAATTTAGATTTCTAAATCCTCTCTTTTATTGGGCAAGTAAGTCGGATTTTTAGGAAGTTTTTTTGGCTTCAATTCTTCAAAAGACACTCAAAGAGATAGTGTGTTCGGAGGTCCTTTTTGTTCCTCTTCCTTCCATTTTTTGAACCCATCTGCTGCTCCAGTATATCCAGTGCCGACTAATTTCAAAGCCCCATAATTCTTGTAGAACACGATATTTTTCCCGCTTCCTTTGGTAGAGTTAAAGACGATTCCATCACGTCCTTCTTGGCGGGCCTTTTTCTCAATTTTTAAAGGCTCTTTTTGCACCATGGTTTTTAGAACCGGCGCAGCAGTTGCATCAACTAAATCTGTGGCACCCATACCGGTATACTCAAGTATGTGGATGGCGGTAAGTAAACCCTTTGTAGGATCTCCTCCTTCTTTGAAATTGTCGAATTCATGGGCAGCAATTTCCGCGTAGGAAGTAGTCAGTTCAGTAGCCACATAAAAACCTCCTCCAAACCTGCTCGCAGGATTATGCATTCTTGGATCTATTCGCTTAAGAATACTCTCTGCAGATTTTTCATGGGTGGTCACGTGAAATGCTGAGGGAATCCCTTTGTCGTAGGTAGGTAAATCTTCTGTAGTAGCTTCAGCAAAATTCATTCCTGGTGATGATTTAAACCATATATCATCATCTAGCTTATTTTCAGTAACGATGTCAGATGTTTCTTGAACGGATTTTCCGTCTTCAGTTTTAGGGCCGATAGCCCACTGATCATCTTCTCTTCGATTAATCTTTTCGGTTCCTTTATCCCCTTTTTTATTCCACGCTTCTTCTGCGGCACTTTTCACCAATTGAAAGGTATTGAAAAAAAAAGAGCTTGAAGTGCTGTTGGTTTGGGCGCCTTGGAAACCAGGCATCGCCTTGAATTGCATGGCCTTCGCTCCCAATACATCGGCTTCTTTCTCCAAGCCGGCATCGTCGTTAATGTTGACTTTGGACTGCAGTTGTGTGGTAGGTTGTACCCTTCCCTGCTTTTGTTGGACCACATGACCAAGCTCATGGGGGAGGTGCTTTTCTTGTCCGGGACCTAAGTGGATGTCCGTACCCTGCGCGTAGGCATGGGCCTGAAGTTGGGCAGGTTTGTCCGAGTTGCGGTGCACCTTCACGTCACTCATGGATAGGCCAGAAAGCGATTCCATGCCTGACTTTAACTTGTCTGGGATGCCCGTTTTGTTTTCCTGGCGCTGCACCGGAGCGCTGTTGGCCGTTGGCTGCCGAAGGTCACTAGCTGCTTTGAGTTGAGCTATTCTGGAAGCACCTGTAAAAACAGACGCCTTAGCTTGAAGTTGGGTGGTATTGCTTCGGTTGCCCTTATCATCCGCTGCTGACTGCAAGCTAACCAGCTGCGCGGTGCTGGATCGATTGTCGGCATACTCCAATTCTGAAGACTCAATTTTCCCTTCTTGCTTCGGGGAAGCAGTGGCTTTTTTGGTTTCAGTTGTGGGAGCACTCTTAAATTCTGCCATTTGGGTAAAATCGCGCTACTTTTTAATCTCCTTGAAGTTACTAAATATATTCACATTAAAACCTACGCAGGGGAGGGGAGGATGCCTTTTTATTACAATTCGATGGTGTCGCTCTTGATGACTTGATCAAATCCAGCTTTCGCACTGGCATCTACTTCTTTTATCTTTGCCTTTAGGTCAGCCATTCTTGCCATCATTTGAGCAATTTTTTCACCATGTTCAGCTTCGGCTCTTGGAACAACATTGGTCTTGATGTCAGTTTCCATTTTATCAACAGTAGTCAACAAATCATTAAATACCTTGGTGGCTTCTTTTTGATTCTTTTGCAATTGGGCTACCGTGTAAGCTTGGTGACCAAGTTCCAATACAATCATCCCTGCTCCAACACCAGGTACCACCTCCGCAGCACCTGCAACAGTGGAGCCAATGGATTCTAAGGTTGCAGCACCAGCCGGATCAGCCAATCCTTTCTTATCACCAGTGGCCATTTTCATGCCTGATTTAGCCACAGTTACCCCTATTGCGGCAACAAGGAGTGCAAGACCGCCCACCCCAGTCCCTAGTATGGCAGCTACTCCAGCTGCTAAGCCAAGTCCAAGGGCTGCTGTACCTAAAGCCAAGCCAGCTTTCTCAAGCCTTAGCATGTTGTCCTTATTTTGCTTTTCTTTTTTGAGATCCTTGAAGTCAAGCAACTCAAAAATGCCGATGTAATTTTCCAATTTTACCAGGTAATCGTCAATCCCCTCTCCAATATTAAAGGCAGGTTTTTCGGCACTATCCAAATTTTTACCTTTCTTATCTAGGATGTTTTTATCCCATGCCTTTTCCTCCTTGCTTTTATGGTCTGAAAATAATCCTCCCGCAAATTGAAAAGGTTGCTTTGATGTGGAAGCCGGGGCTTGATTAGCGACCGGATTTTCCGTCATAAACTTTCCTTGTACCGCTTTCGCTCCCATCACGTCGGCCTCGCGTTCCAATTTCGGATCATTGTTCACGGGGACCCCAGCCTTAAGTTGGACCGGAGCACTTGTTGCTACAGGCTGGCGAACATCACTAGCTGCTTTCAGTTGGGCTACTCTGGAAGTCCCAGTAAAGAAAGAGGCCTTGGCTTGCAGTTGGGTGGTATTGCTTCGGTTGCCCTTGTCATCGGCTGCGGACTGCAAGCTGACTAGCTGCGCAGTGCTGGATCGATTGTCGGAGTATTCCAATTCCGAGGTCTCACTTTTAGCCTCTTGCTTCGAGGTAGCAGTGGCTTTTTTGCTTTCTTGTGTGGGTGCACTCTTAAACTCTGCCATTGGGGGGTAATCACGGTAATCAATAAAAAAAATAAGGTACCACTAAAAGAGTTGGCGGGTTCCCTGTCCGAAGTGATGCGCTCCTCGTTTTACTTGATTTGAGGTAAATTTGTCGGATTTGAGGGATGAATTTTGCTTTTTTTCAGATTTGAGGGATTTGATGGGGTGATAAAAATTGATTTGATCTAGTCAGATTCGCTCATGTTTGAGGTGAAACTGCTCTTCAAGAATAAACCCAAATCACTCAATACCCATACTTTCCCTTCCATCGCTTGGATAGGAAGCTGCGGAGTTCTTTTTCGCGGGAGTTGTCTCCGGGATCATAAAGAAGTTTGCCCTTGATCTCCTCAGGTAGGAATTCCTGGGCGACAAAATTGTCTGGAAAATCATGGGAGTATTGGTAGCCCTTTCCATAGGCTAGGTCCTTCATTAGCTTGGTGGGCGCATTGCGCAAGGGGATAGGAACCGAGAGGTTGCCAGTTTCTTTGACCAAGGCCTGGGCCTGGTTGATGGCTAAGTAGGCGGCATTGCTTTTGGGGGAACTCGCCAAGTAGGTGACGCACTGGGATAGGATGATCCGTGCTTCTGGGTACCCGATAATTTTTACTGCTTCAAAGCAGTTGGTCGCCAAAAGCAAGGCATTCGGGTTGGCATTTCCGATGTCCTCGGAAGCCAAAATCACGAGTCTGCGTGCGATGAATTTGACGTCTTCCCCACCTTCAATCATCCGTGCCAACCAATACACGGCGGCGTTGGGATCTGATCCCCGGATGGATTTGATAAAGGCCGAGATGATGTCGTAGTGCTGCTCTCCCGATTTGTCATACAGGGCCACCTGCTGTTGCGCGATCTGCATGACCTTCTCGTCGGTAAGCACACAGGGGTTTTCTTGGATCCCATCGATGACGATTTCGAGGAGGTTGAGCAGCTTTCGTCCATCCCCTCCGGAGATACGCATCAGGGCATCGGTTTCCTGCAGCTCCACTTGGATTTTACGAAGGTCTACATCTTTTTCCAAGGCCTGCTGCACCATGGCAAGCATCTCGGCTTTGCCTAAGGGATTTAAGGTAAATACCTGGCAGCGGGAAAGGAGTGCTGAATTGACCTCAAAAGAAGGGTTTTCGGTGGTGGCACCGATCAGTCGGATGATGCCCTTTTCCACCGCACCCAACAGCGCATCCTGCTGGGATTTGTTGAAGCGGTGAATCTCGTCGATAAAGAGGACTACACCTGTTTGGAATTTGGCTTTGTCGATGATCTCCCGGATATCTTTGACCCCAGCATTGATCGCTGACAAGGGATAGAAGGGAGCTTTGATCTCGTTGGCAATGATATTTGCGATGGTGGTCTTGCCTACCCCTGGAGGGCCCCAAAGGATTAGGGAGGGCACATTCCCCGACTTGATGGCTTTGTGCAGAAAGGAGGAGGGGGAAGACAGGTGCTCCTGACCAATCAGTTCCTCCAATCGGCTTGGGCGCATCCGTTCGGCTAGGGGAGTGGGGTTCATTTTTGAGATGCTAGAGTTTAGAAGCAAGAAGTGGGAAATACGAATTACGAAATACGGTCTTTTTTAATGTCGAATGTATAACGTCGATCGAAGAATGATGAATTTCAAATTGTGCTTGGAGCCTAGTCCACTTCAATATTCGGCGTCCAGCGTTAGGCATTCGATATTGTTTTTTAATCAAAAATTGACTTACTAGAAAGGGGGCGGGAACTCTCATGTATTGTTACTATGGTTATTTGTTCAGCATCAAAAATCAGATATATGATTCTGAAATTTCTAAAAATAAGTTCTCTTACGCTCGAATTGTTTACTTCCGGAACAATCCGCCCAATTTCTGGATGATTAGCGATTAATTGTTCTTTTTCAAAAATCTGATCTACTAGTTTTATGGAAAAATTAGTCGCGACGCTAGAATAGAACTGCTGGATTTTATAAATATCCTCAATGGCTTGTTTTGACCAAGTTATTTTGACCATTCGCGCACTATTTTTTTCGCCTCATCAGTGGTGTAGGTTTCGCCGCTTTTTGCTTGCTTGATTCCAGTTTCAACCTTATTCAATAAGATTAATCGGTCCATCAATTCTTCGATTGAGAATTCCGCAGGGAGTGATTTGATGACTTCTATTGCCTTGTCTTTGGTAATCATGGAGTTAACTTTTAGTCAATCTAACGAGAAAAATTCAATCTAGGCTAATTCAATTCCTAGAAATTCGCTTTCCAAACTGCTCCAGGTGATCGTCTCCGAAGTCCAGGTGGGTGACGAAGCGAACGAGGTCCTTGCCGAATTTCACGCCTTTGATGCTTTTGGCGGCAAGTTGCTGAAGGTAGGTTTCGGGACTGATTCCCTCCAGGCGCGCAATCACAATGTTGGTGGCCACAGGAAGTACTTCTGCCACATGGGGAGCCTGTACCAGGAACTGACCGAGTACGCGAGCCCGATGGTGGTCTTCTTTCAAGCGCTCCACCTGATGGTCCAAGGCATAGATTCCTGCTGCCGCCAGAAATCCGGCTTGGCGCATGCCTCCTCCAAATACTTTTCGCACTTTTTTGGCGCGTTTGATATCGACCTTGGTACCGAGCAGCACTGAACCAATCGGGCAACCCAAGCCTTTGCTCAAGCAGATGGAGAGGGTGTCAAACTGTACTCCCCAATCGGCCGGGCTTTCTCCAGTTTCGACCAAGGCATTGAACAATCGGGCACCGTCAAGGTGGAGTTTGATGCCTTTTTCTTTGCAGAGCGCATGAATTGGCTTGATCTCCTCCAGGGTATAGATGCTTCCACCACCTTTGTTCATCGTATTTTCTAGGGAAACCAAGGTGGTTTCAGGTGCATGCACATCGTCTGGGTTGATGGATTCGGCCACCTGCGAAGCGGTGATTTTTCCCAAGTCTCCTGTCAACAGTTTGACTGAGGCCATGGAATTGGCCATGATCCCCCCGCCCTCGTACAGGTAAATGTGCGAATACTGATGGCAAATTACCTCCTTTTGAGGGCCGGTATGCAAGCGAATGGCGATCTGGTTGGTCATCGTGCCCGAGGGACAAAATAAGGCCGCCTCCATGCCAAATAGCGCTGCAATTTTTGTTTCCAGGGCATTGACGGTGGGATCTTCTCCAAACACATCGTCGCCGACTGGGGCGGCAAACATGGCTTCTTTCATCCCTTCTGTGGGCTGGGTCAGCGTATCGCTTCTAAGGTCAATCGTTAGCATCACTCGATTTATCGTCTTTTTTGAAGAATAGGTCTAAGCTACTTTTTCTGTTTTGGAATACTCCTTCCATGTCTGAGAGTTCCAGGTTGAGGGCTTTGGTGGAAATTTGGATTTCTACCAAGGAGATGCCCAAGGATATCAGCAGGGTGCCCATGCTCACCATAAATACCCAGTTGGCAATATCGGTGTAGCCTTGAAATAGCAAAAACATGCAGAGCACGCACAATAAAAAGCTAAGCACGCCAAAGAGTTGCATGTTCTTAATCAAGGTTAATCGCCTGCGGAGGTTATGAATCTGTTCCACAATGATTTCCTGATCTGGGGCTTTCAAGTAATTTTTATGCAGTCCACGAATGAGCGTGGCGATGGCCAAAAACCGGTTGGTGTAGGCCAGCATCAATAGGGTAATGGCTGAAAAAAGTAGGGCAGGGGTGGAGAGTTGGAGTTCCATCGAAATAGCAGCAGGTCTAGCCTGTAAGTTGAGAAAAAGAAATGAAAAAGCCCGCTCCAAATGCCTTGGAATTAACTGAGGCAGTATTGGAGCGGGCTAAGGGAATAACAATTCTTACAGGTGGATCACCTCGTCGTAGGCTGCCGCTGCCGCTTCCATGATCGCTTCGGACATGGTTGGGTGTGGGTGAACCGTCTTGATCAATTCATGCCCGGTAGTTTCCAGTTTGCGAATCGCTACAATCTCAGCAATCATCTCAGTCACATTGGCGCCGATTAGGTGAGCACCTAAGAGCTCGCCGTATTTTTTATCGAATACGAGCTTTACAAATCCATCCTTCGCACCTGCTGCGGATGCTTTGCCCGATGCAGAGAAAGGGAACTTGCCAATTCGCACCTCGTGGCCAGCGGCTTTTGCCTTGGCTTCGGTCATGCCGACAGAGGCAATCTCAGGAGAGCAGTAAGTACATCCTGGGATGTTGCCATAGTCCAATGCTTCTGGGTGATGACCTGCGATTTTTTCTACGCAAATGATCCCTTCAGCTGAAGCAACGTGTGCCAATGCTGGTCCAGGAACCACATCTCCGATGGCATAGTAGCCAGGCATGTTAGTTTGGTAGTAGTCATTTACTTGGATTTTGCCCTTGTCCACCAAGATGCCTACCTCTTCCAAACCGATATTTTCTAGATTGGAAACTACTCCAGCAGCTGAAAGCACTACCTCACAGTCCAGAACTTCTTCGCCCTTGGCTGTTTTGACAGTTACCTTACATCCTGCTCCTTTGGTATCTACCTTCGTCACCTCAGAGGAGGTCATGATGGTGATCCCTGATTTTTTATAGATTTTCTCAAGTGCTTTGGATACCTCTTCGTCCTCTACAGGTACGATTCGGTCCATAAATTCCACAATGGTCACCTTGGTGCCAATGGAGTTGTAGAAATAGGCAAACTCTACGCCGATCGCGCCTGAACCTACCACAACCATGCTTTTGGGTTGCTTTTCTAGTGTCATTGCCTTTCGGTAGCCAATCACTTTCTCGTTGTCGATCTTCAAAGTAGGAAGCTCTCTTGCGCGAGCACCGGTGGCGATGATGATGTGGTCGGCTGCATAAACTGTCTTTTTGCCTTCTTTATCGGCTACTTCAACCTTTTTGCCAGGTTGGATTTTTCCCCAGCCGGAAAGGATCTCGATTTTATTTTTCTTCATCAAAAACTGCACGCCTTTGCTCATGCCGTCAGCTACGCCGCGGCTGCGCTTGACCATGCCGGTAAAGTCTGCTTCTGCACCGCTTACCTGGATTCCATAGTCGCTGGCATGGCTGATGTACTCAAATACCTGTGCGCTTTTCAACAAGGCTTTGGTGGGGATACAACCCCAGTTGAGGCAGATGCCGCCCAACTCTTCTGCTTCCACGATGGCAGTTTTCAGTCCCAATTGGGAAGCACGAATGGCCGCCACGTATCCTCCAGGTCCGCTACCCAGCACAATCAAGTCAAATTTTGTCGAAGACATAGTTTAATGGATTTGATATCAAAATAACTTCGCAAAAATAGGTCTTTTGACTTCAGAAAAAAATCTGTTTTGGACCTAGATTTCTCTGGGGAAAAGTTTCATGCTGAATGCCTTAGTGTGGACGAAGTTTATGTTGAGTTCCTTTTTCTTTGCTCCTTTTTCTAATGAAAATTGAAAAAATAAGATTCGAAATCGCTGTTTTTTGCTACTGGATTTGGAACTGAAAAAATCCAAGGTCTAAATCCCAAGAGAAATTTCTATTTTTGGAGAAATCAAAAATGAGGGAATTCATGGGATTACTTACAGGAAAAATCGCCTTAGTGACTGGGGCTTCCAAAGGAATTGGCAGAGCCATTGCCATCAAATTTGCACAAGAAGGAGCACAGGTTGCCTTCACCTATCTTTCTAGCGTTGAAAAAGGACTTGCGCTAGAGGCTGAACTGGCCGCCTACGGAGTTCGTGCCAAAGGCTACCGCTCGGATGCTTCGGACTTTAAGGCAGCAGAGGAATTGGTGAATGCAGTGGTGGCTGACTTTGGAACCTTGGATATCCTTATCAACAATGCGGGCATTACCCGAGATAACTTACTGATGCGCATGACCGAGGAGTCTTGGGACGAGATCATGAACATCAATTTGAAGTCATGTTTCAATACCGTAAAAGCAGCCACACGCGTGATGATGAAGGCCAAGTCTGGTTCCATCATCAACATGACTTCCGTGGTGGGCGTGAAGGGGAATGCCGGACAGGCCAACTATGCCGCTTCAAAGGCAGGGATCATCGGATTCACCAAGTCAGTAGCCTTGGAGTTGGGTTCTCGCAACATCCGATGCAATGCGGTGGCGCCAGGATTTATAGAAACAGAGATGACGGAGGTGTTGGACGAAAAAACTGTGCAAGGCTGGAGAGAAGCCATCCCGATGAAGCGTGGCGGGCAGCCTCAAGAAATTGCCGATGCCTGTGTGTTTCTCGGTTCCGACATGAGCAGCTACATCTCCGGCCAAGTACTCCATGTCAATGGAGCGATGTATACCTAACCTTTGAGGTCTTTTTCAGACCTCGAAGGTTTTCAATTATCCTTTGAGGTCTTTTTTTGACCTCGAAGGATTTATGTTCATCCAAGAAGACATATTGAAACCTTTGAGGTTTTTGGAAACCTCAAAGGTTAGACCTCGAAGGTTTTAGGTTTGTGAAAAAATCACCTCGATTAACCTTCAAGTTCCTGAATCCAAATTTGATTGTCTTCTTCCAAAAGGTGATTTTTTTCAAACTCCTCAAGACCCCCAAACCAGTCCAATACCCAGTTGGTTTCAAGTTGAGTTTTACTTTTTGAAAGGATGGTTCCATAGGAAGAATACTTCCATTTTTTAAAGTCTTGAATTAGTCCATGGTTTTGGGGATTCTGATGAATGTATTTGATTACTGCAGTTAAATAATCTTCTGAATCGATTTGTTTTCTTTTGAATTTCCTTTGAAACAATCCTCCATGTCTATCAAAGACTTTATTGTATGATTTTGAATAGGAATTCAAAAAATTAGAAAATGCAGAAAGGGCTGCGGCCTCATTTGTTGACTCCCTTACTTGTATTAAAAAATGAAAGTGGTTTGGGAGTAAGCAATAACAAAAAGTAGCAAAATGATTAGAGCAAAAATCGGAGTACCTTCTTAGAAAGTACGCGTAATTATTCTCATTTCTGAATAGTATTTCTTCACCAACTGTTCGCGAATAAACATGGTAAAATTTCCCAGGGATTAATGGGTCTTGCATAAAAAGTAAGTTTAAAAAGTTAAACATCCTTTGAGGTCTTTTTCAGACCTCGAAGGATTTCAATTATCCTTTGAGGTCTTTTTTTGACCTCGAAGGATTCTGATTCTTCAAGGAAGATACTAAAAAACCTTCAAGGTTTTTGGAAACCTCAAAGGTTGTTAGATCCTTTGAGGTCTTTTTTCAGACCTCGAAGGATTTGAAATCTTCAAGGAAGATACTGAAGAAACCTTCGAGGTTTTTGGAAACCTCAAAGGTTGTTTCTAAACCTCAACGGTCTTTTTCCAAGAATGGGTAGCGGTAGTCGGTAGGGGAAACGAATGTTTCTTTGATGGTACGTGGAGATACCCAACGGAGCAAGTTGATCATGGAACCCGCTTTGTCATTCGTACCTGAGGCTCTAGCGCCACCGAATGGTTGCTGTCCTACCACCGCACCTGTTGGCTTGTCGTTGATGTAGAAGTTGCCGGCGGAATGCTTCAATTTTTGAGTGGCCAATTCAATGGCATAGCGATCTTGAGAGAAGATTGCTCCCGTAAGTGCATAAGGAGAGGTTTGATCAACTAGCTCTAGCACCGTCTCAAAATGCTCTGCATGATACACATAGATGGTCAAAACTGGACCAAAGATCTCTTCACACATGGTCTTGTACATGGGGTCCTGTGTAAGGATGACGGTTGGCTCAATGAAGTACCCCTTGGACTTGTCGTACTTTCCGCCAGCGATGATCTCTACGCCTGGAGCAGCCTTGGCTTGGTCAATGTAATTCGCAATTTTATCAAAGGACTTCTCATCAATCACCGCATTGATGAAGTTGCTGAAGTCCTCAGTTCCTCCCATGGTCATCGATGCGAGGTCTTCAAGCATGTATTTTTTGATCTCCTCCCAAAGGTTGGAAGGAAGGTAGGCTCTGGATGCAGCGGAGCATTTTTGGCCTTGGTATTCAAAAGCACCACGAACTAGTCCTACGGCAACGGCCTTTGGATCCGCAGATTTGTGTGCCAAGACAAAGTCCTTACCTCCCGTTTCTCCCACGATTCTTGGGTAGGATTTGTATCGGGTGATGTTTTCACCAATAGTTTTCCAAACATGCTGGAATACGCCGGTGGAACCTGTAAAGTGAATTCCTGCAAAATCAGGGTGCTTGAAAATCACGTCTCCAGCAGTAGGTCCGTCGACATAAATTAGGTTGATTACGCCATCTGGAACGCCTGCCTCTTTAAATACTTCCATGAGTACCTGGGCAGAATAGATCTGGGTGTAGGCCACCTTCCAAACGATGGTATTTCCCATCAGCGCGGCTGAAGTAGGCAAGTTGCCTGCAATGGCAGTAAAGTTGAATGGAGTCAAGGCAAAAACGAAGCCCTCGAGAGGTCGCTGCTCCAATCTATTCCATACCCCTGGGCCAGAAACTGGCGGCTGTTGGGCATAGATTTCGCACATGTATTTGACATTGAAGCGGAGGAAGTCAATGAATTCACAGGCTGCATCAATCTCTGCCTGAAAGGCATTTTTGGACTGACCAAGCATGGTAGCTGCATTGATTCGGGCGCGGTAAGGACCAGCGAGCAAGTCGGCTGCTTTGAGGAAAATAGCTGCACGCTGCTCCCAAGCCATATTTTCCCAGGCTTCCTTTGCTCCTAAAGCAGCTTGGATGGCCTGCTCCACATGGGAACGGTCGCCTTCGTGAAACTTTCCTAAGATATGTTGGTGATCGTGTGGAGGAGAAAGCGTTCTAGTCTTGCCTGTTCGTACTTCTTCGCTCCCGATATACATGGGAATATCGATTTGTTGGGAACGGAGGGTGGCCAGCATGGCTTGAAGTTCTTTTCGCTCAGGGCTTCCTGGAGCGTAGGCCTTAACAGGCTCATTGACTGGAGTTGGTACGTTGAAAAATCCCTTTAACATGGTGATTGCGTTTGTGTGAATGAAGGAAACAAAGATAGGATATCCCTAGGAATGTGGAACTGCTTTTCCTCACAAAAGGAGCTCTAGTTCTTGCAGGTGTCGGATTTCGTAGGTGGGTTGGAGGTCTATGGTTTTTCCCTCGGGGTTGAAATACACTTGGTCAATGGCCGCTCGCTGTGCTCCAAGAATGTCTGAGTTGGGGTTGTCGCCAATCATCAAGCAGCTGCTCGCATCGGTTTGAAGCTGCTCCAAGGCATGGTAAAATATCCGAGGGTCGGGTTTTTTGTGACCCGTAGTCTCTGAGGTGACCACCAACTCAAAATAGTCGGTGATGCCGGAGGATCTCATTTTTTTCGCTTGCGACTCATTGAAGCCGTTGGTGATTACATGAAGTCGGTAAGACTTTTGGAGGTATTCTAGGATTTCTTTGGAATGGGGAAAAAGGTGGGGCTTGGAAGAAGTTCGGTGCATGAAATCCTCTTCAAAGGGGGCTGGGATTGTTGCTGCATTTGCTCCAGCATGGGTAAATATCCGTGGGAAGCGTGCGCGACGAAGTCCTTGTTTGTCGATTTTGCCGAGGTTGTAGTCATCCCAAAGCTGGAAGTTGACCGTATGGAAAGAGGAGAAAAACTGCTCGAAGCTCGGAATGCCCAAGTCTTGCAGGGCATAAATTTGAAAGAGTTCCGAGAGAGATTCGCGTACATTCCGATCGTAATCCCAAAGGGTATGGTCTAGATCGAAGAAAAGATGCTGGTAGGTTTTCAAGTTGACTTAGCGTCTGTACTGGTTGTTTTGAATTTTGTTCGCGGCCAGTTCTCGGTTGGATTTAAGGATTTCATAGGTTTCTTGATCCTTAGTCAGGTTCGCATCTTTTTGAATTAGTTTGAATATCTGTTGTAAGATTTCAAGGTATTCTTCCAAAATGTAGTAGAACATCCACTGATCCGTCCTGCGGCTACCTAGGAGACCAGCATTCTTTAGGTATATCAAGTGACGGCTTGTTTTTGTTTGCGTAAAGTCCAAAATAAGTTCCAGGTCGGAAATGCTCAGTTCCTTGTTTTGCATGAGCAAATGCAGGATGCGGACCCGCGGCTCTTCCGAAAGTGCTTTAAAAATTCGCAAACCATAGTTTAAACTGATATTTTTGAGTCTCATTAGTAAGTTTTAACTTCGGGAACGAGGTGAAACGAAAATAATCGCTGAAATTGGCTTCAAATCTTCAAGAAGTCCAAGGACAGTACATCTTTGAACCCAATATTCGTGAAAATAACCTATTTATACGCGCTAATTCTGTTGTCAGGATTTTTTTTCTGCGCGCAAGACTTGATTGCCCAAGATAAGCAAGAAAAAAAAGTCATTCAACTTTCTGGGATTGTCCTCAATGCGGACAGCACGGATGCCGTTCCTGGAGTAAATATTTATGTGCCCAAAAAGGGTAGGGGGACTGTTTCTGGAAGATTTGGCTATTTTTCCATGCCTGTTCTCGAGGGGGATACCATTGTGTTTACGTTTATCGGATTGAAAAAGCAATCCTTTACAGTTCCTGAAAAAATGGAAAACGATCGGATTTCTTTGATTTTGACCATGGAAGTGGACGAAATTGCGCTTGCTGAAATTGAGGTTTTGCCTTATCCTACCGAAGATGAGTTTAAACAAGCGGTGCTGACCATGTCGGCGGTAGCCCCGATGTCTATCAGCCGAACAAACATGCGTCCCGAGATGCTACTCCGTTGGGCTGAATCCATGCCAGCCTCAGGAGGCGAGAATTTCCGAGCGTTCCAAGAGGCGCAAATGCTTCAAAATCAGGACATCTATGGACCAAGACCACTGCGTATTTTGGACCCCTTTGCCTGGTCTCAATTCATCCGTTCCATCAAACGAGGCGACTTTAAAAGCAAATAAGTCAGGTTTATATCGAGGTTTGACCTGATTTTAAATAAATCCTTGACAAACATTTGGTCGGATTTATATAAAAGGATATCTTTGTGCCTCATTTCAGAAAAGCAATACTTAAAACTAGCGATAGCATGAAAAGCGATATTCATCCAAACTACAGAGACGTGGTATTTTACGACACCTCTTCTGAGTTCAAGTTTTTGACCAAATCCACTATTGAAACCAGCGAAACTATCGTTTGGACAGATGGCAACTCCTACCCAGTGTACAAGATTGAAGTGAGCTCTGAGTCTCACCCATTCTACACCGGTAAGAAAATGTTGTTGGATACAGCAGGTCGTGTGGAGAAATTCAACAAGCGCTACGCGAAAAAGTAATTTGGACTTTCGTCCATCGAAAAAGTCTCCCGGAGCACAGATTCCGGGAGACTTTTTTATTTTTGTTCTATGAAGCACCTCCTGTTGTTTGACGATCCTGCCATTCGCGGGTCTCTCCTTCCCTTCACTTTTACCCGGCCCGTGGCTGACCTTCGGGTAGGGATCCTAAAAATTTCCGAGAAATGGGAAAAATATGCAGGAGCAGAGGTGTCCTATTGGACGCAAGACTACCTTCAACATCTTTTTCCAAAGACCTCACAGCAAGCCATCGCGATCAATGGTTCCTGGCTGCCTGATTCGAGCTCTTGGCCACAAATTGCTGCCTTGAAGGAAGATGAGGCTTTATTTTTTGGCAAAACTTTATTGGCTACCACCTGTGGACCGCAAGAAAAAAGCCTTGCTTTTGCCGCTGAAAAGAAAATCATTCAACTGGAACAGGATCCTGTTCTCCTCCAGAAAACCTGGCATATTTTCCAATTCAACGCAGCTGAAATCCGTAAAGATTTCAGCTTGATTACTGCAGGAAAAACCTCCCAATCCATTCAAGATTCGCATACCCGTTGCTATGGGGAGCATCAGATTTTTATTGAAGAAGGGGCACAAATCCGTGCAGCAGTGCTCAATGCGGAGGCTGGACCAATTTACTTGGGAAAGAACTCCGAGGTACAAGAAGGTGCTTTGATCCGAGGGCCCTTTGCGCTATGTGAGGGCTCCACTGTCAATATGGGGGCAAAATTACGAGGAGATACCACCATCGGGCCATATTCCAAGGTGGGTGGAGAGGTGTCCAATTCGGTGATTATGGGCTTTTCCAACAAAGGGCACGATGGATTTTTGGGTAATTCGGTGATTGGAGAATGGTGTAACCTGGGTGCAGACACGAATACCTCCAACCTCAAAAACAACTATGCAGTTGTCAAACTTTGGGATTACACCAAGGGAGGATTTACCAACACTGGACTTCAGTTTTGTGGCTTGATGATGGGAGACCACAGCAAATGTGGTATCAACACCATGTTCAATACAGGGACCGTCATCGGTGTTGGCGCAAACGTCTTTGGTGATGGTTATCCTCGAAATTTTATCCCTTCCTTTGCCTGGGGCGGCGCAGCGGGCTTTTCTACCTTTACGCCTCCTAAGTTTCACGAAACTGCAGCGGCTGTGTATGCCCGAAGAGGAAAAGAATGGGGCCCTGCTGAAAAAGAAATTCTCGATAAGGTTTTTGATTTGACCAAAAGCTACAGAATTTGGGATAAAACTTCCTGACCCACCGCACCATGCAGTTTGCAGCGATCCCCGGACTTCCGGAAACCAAAGAAAAGCTACTTAACGCGGTTAAGCTGAATCACCTTGCCCATGCGCTTTTGTTTCATGGACCGGAAGGATCAGCCAATTTGACACTGGCACTTGCGCTGGCAAGCTACCTGTATTGCGAACAAAAATCGGAAACCGATTCCTGTGGTACCTGTGGCTCTTGCCAGCGGATGAATAAATTGATACTTCCTGACTTAAATTTTGCATTTCCAGTCGTGGCCTCCTCCAAGGAAGAGGAGGGAGATGAGGACGGAAAGGATGAGAAGTCCGACCTGCTGGGCAACTGGCGGAAGTTTGTTTTGGGTCAGCCCTATGGCAATGTCCACGACTTCATCTACTTCAATGGCTTTGAAAAAAAGCAGTTAAATATCACCAAAGCAGCAGCTCGGAAGATGATCCAGACGCTGTCCTTGATGTCCTTTGAGGGTGGTTATAAAATCATGCTCATCTGGGCACCTGAATATTTACACCCTTCAGCGGCGAATGCCTTGCTCAAGATTATCGAAGAGCCCCCTGCCAAAACAATCTTCTTGCTAGTTACCTCCCAAGCAGACCAACTGCTTACCACCATTTTGTCACGAACACAAAAAATACTCGTTCGTGCATTCACCGATGAGGAAATAAGCAGTCACTTGGTTGATGCTGAACTCTGTGACTCCAAGGCTGCTGCCCAAATTGCCATGTTGGCGGACGGCAACCTTCGGGCAGCCTATCGCTTGATTGACCAGGTGGAAGACCAGACTGTTCGTCAGCTCCGGGATTGGTTTCGCCTTTGCGCCACCAAAAATCTAAAAGAGCTATTTCTTCTTTCGGAGGATTTTCACAAAGCCGATAAAGAATCCCAAAAGTCGCTGATGCTTGCAGGATTGAATGTGACTCGAGAGATCTTATTGAAAAATCTTGACTTGGACCACCTCCTACGAACTACTGACGAGGATCGAACCTTCATCAACAATATCAGTAAAAAGATGTTGACGGAAGAGCATGCAGAGAAACTCTACGAGACCTTTAATGCTGCGCACTACCATTTGGAACGAAATGGGAATGCGAAAATGATTTTCACTGACTTGTCCATGGAGATTCTCTTGATGATGTCCAAAAACTAGGGAGATGGAAAAGAAGGTTCTTGGTCGAAAAGAAAAAATCACACTTCCAGAATTGGGCTTAAATCTTGTAGGTGCCAAAATTGATACCGGAGCTTACACGAGTAGCCTGCATGCGGAGGAAATCCGGATTGAGGAGGTTGAAGGTAGAAAGTTGCTTTATTTCAAAATCTTGATGCCTGCACACAAGAAGTTTACGGGTAAAACCCTTTTTTTTGAGTCCTATAGAGAAAAAAAAGTCAAAAACTCCTTCGGGCAGGTGGAGGTCCGCTACCTGATAGAAACCAAGCTCCAGCTGGCTGGAGAAACCTTTCGTGCCGAGTTTACGCTCAGCGATCGGTCTAGCATGAAAAATTCCATTCTGCTGGGCAGAAAAATTCTACGGGGGAGATTTCTCGTGGATGTATCCAAAACCAACTTAGGTAAACCCTACCGCAAAAAGAAATGAAAATTGCTGTCCTTTCGAGGAACCCGAAGATATTCTCCACCCAACGCTTAATTGAAGAAATCGAAAAAGCGGGTCATGAAGCCTTAGTGGTAGACCACAGTCTTTGTGACTTGATCATCGAGCAAGAAGGCCCCTCGATTATCTACAAGGGGCAGCGTTTGGAGGGTGTGGATGCTATCATTCCTCGAATTGGGGCATCTGTAACTTTTTATGGGACTGCCGTCGTTCGTCAATTTGAGTTGATGGGAGTATTTTCTGCAGTGACTTCTCAGGCGATCGTTCGAAGTCGAGACAAACTAAGGAGCTTACAAATCCTCTCCAAAAACGGCTTGGGTATGCCAAAGACTGCATTTACTAATTTTTCCAAGGGAGGAGAGAAGCAATTGATTGAGCAGGTAAGTGGGGCTCCCGTGATCATCAAATTATTGGAAGGGACGCAAGGCTTGGGCGTGGTATTGGCCGAAACCAAGAAAGCCGCCCAATCGGTTGTAGAGGCTTTTCATGGTTTGAAGGCCCGAATAATTGTTCAGGAGTATATCAAAGAAGCAAAAGGAGCAGATATCCGTGCTTTCGTAGTGAACGGGAAGGTAGTAGGAGCCATGAAGCGTCAAGGTGCGGAAGGAGAGTTTCGCTCCAACCTTCATCGGGGAGGCGTAGCGACCGTCATCAAATTGAGCCGTGCTGAAAAGCAAGCAGCCCTCAATGCTGCCAAGGCCCTAGGGCTGGATGTGGCAGGGGTGGACATGCTTCAATCTGCGCGAGGCCCTTTGATTTTGGAAGTCAATAGTTCTCCAGGCCTGGAAGGAATCGAAGGAGCCACAGGTGTCAATGTTGCCGCAGAAATCATCAAATTTGTAGTGGATAGCGTGGTGAAGAAATCATTAAAGCGTGAAAAGCAGTGAGTAATCGGATTGTAAAAATTGGAACACGTGCAAGCAAACTTGCCCTTTGGCAAGCGGTTCATGTGGCGGACTTGCTCAAACAGGCGGGTATGGAATCGGAGATTGTTACGATCGATACCAAGGGAGACCAGGTCTTGGATGTTTCCATTTCAAAGATTGGTTCCAAAGGGGTTTTTACCCAAGAGTTAGAGGATCAGTTGTTGGATGGGAGTATCGATATTGCCGTGCATTCCGCAAAGGATATGCCCTCCAAGTTGGGGGAAGGCTTGGAGCTGATTGCATTTTCGGTTCGCGAGCAAGCCCAGGATGTACTTTTATCCACGAAAAAAGGAGTTTCCTTAAGCGATGCCCACTTGGTGGTGGGTACTTCTTCTACACGAAGAATAGCGACCCTCAAGCATTTTTACCCTCATGTAAAAACCGTAGAGGTCCGAGGCAACCTGCAAACCCGCATCCGAAAAATGGAAGAGGGCCTTTGCGATGCATTGCTCCTGGCTTACGCCGGGGTTTACCGCATGGGCTATGCGAATTCGGTGGTGGAGCACTTAGACATCAATCAATTTATTCCTGCGGTAGGCCAAGGATCCATTGCCATTGAGGCTTGCACTAGTCTGGATCCCAAGCTTCGTGCAGCGATTATTTCCGCTTGCAACGATGGCCCTACAGCTACCTGCTTGCTAGCTGAGCGTGCCTATCTGAGGGTGTTGGAAGGAGGCTGCAGCATTCCAGTTTTTGCCTTGGCAATACTTGCTGACAACGCTGTTCACTTAAAAGGAGGGATTGTGAGTTTGGATGGGCAGCAGCGTATCGTCTTGGAAGTCACAGGATCTCCCAAAGATGCAGAGCAGTTGGGTGAGGCATTGGCAAATCAGGTCCTTCAGGCAGGAGGAAAAACTATTTTAGAACAAATCAAACAGTCCCCTCATTGATATGAACAAGAAAATGCGGATTTTATTCTTTTTCCTTTTTACACTGAGCTTATCCGCTTGTGGCAAAGACAAGGATTATGTGGTTACTATTTCCACACGTCATGGAGAGATTAAGGCAATTCTATTTGACGATGCGCCTGAGCACAAGTCCAATTTTTTATCCTTGGCAGAGGATGGGAGATTTGATTCTACCCAATTTCATCGGGTAATTCAAGGCTTCATGGTTCAGGGTGGAGATGTCTTTGGAAAGGAAGGTTTGCCTGCTCAAGAATGGCCAACGCTACCTGCAGAGATTAATCGAAAGCATGTGCATATCAAGGGAATGCTTGCCGCGGCACGACAGGGAGATAACATCAATCCCCAAAAGCGGAGCAATGGATCCCAGTTTTACATTGTACAGGGGAGAACCTACGAGGAGTTGGAATTGACGACTGATTTTCCTGCCTTGCAGAAAGCAGTATTTCAGTATATGCAACTGGAGAGCCAGGCACAGATGAAGGAGGACTACAGCCGCTTATTTGCAGAAGGAAAAATGGATAGTTTGACCCAGCTGCTCCTCTCCAAGCGAGATGAAATCGCCAAGACCTTGTCGGTGAAACTCACCAAGGATTATACTCCTGCACAAGTGAAGGCTTATGCCGAAGTAGGGGGAACGCCTCACTTGGATTTTGAATACACGGTTTTTGGCCAGGTGATCCAAGGCCTAGAAGTAGTGGATAAAATTGCGGCGGAGAAAACTGCCCGGGAAGTTCCATTGGAACCCGTGCTGATGAAGGTTACGGTAGAAAAAATGTCTCGCAAAAAAATTGAAAAAGAATTCGGATATGTCTACCCCGTCGAACAATAAGCCAAAAATCCTGATCACGGGGGCCAATGGTCTGCTCGGTCAGAAGTTGGTAGAGCAGCTGGTTCAACAAGGAAAATTCGACGTGATTGCCACCGGGAGAGGTCCTAGCCGACTTTCTGGTTCGGGGTTTACCTACCAAACCTTAGATATTGAAAATGAGCAAGAGGTCGAGTCGACCTTGGTACTACTTAACCCGGAGGTGATTATTCACGGGGCGGCCATGACCCATGTAGACGAGTGTGAGAAGCACCAAGAAGCCTGTTACCGAGCCAATGTCTTGGCAACGAAATACCTAATTGCTGCAGCGGAGAAAATTCAATCGCACTTTATTTTCGTGTCTACAGACTTTATTTTTTCGGGACTGGACGGTCAAAATCCATACACAGAGGACGCCGTAGCCGATCCAGTGAATTACTATGGACAAACCAAGTTGGATGGGGAGGAGCTGCTCAAGAACTCCAACTTGAAGTGGGCCATTGCTCGAACAGTCTTGGTCTATGGACTTGCAAATGACTTGAGTCGCTCCAATATCATCCTTTGGGTGAAGTCTTCCCTAGAAGCAGGCAAGCAGATTCAGGTAGTGGATGATCAGGTGCGCACGCCGACGCTGGCAGAGGATTTGGCGGCCGGATGTATATTGATGGCTGAGCAGGGAGCCACGGGAATTTTCAATATTTCTGGTTCTGAGTTGCTGACGCCATACAATATGGCCATCGAGACGGCAGATTACTTTGGGTTGAACAAAGAGCTGATCGTTCGAACGGATTCTACCAAGTTTACCCAACCTGCTCGCCGGCCTATGAAGACCGGTTTTGTGATTGAAAAGGCAAAAAATCAGTTGGGCTACCGGCCAAAAACTTTCAGAGAGGGCATCAGTATATTGGCAAAACAATTAAGCTCGAGCTGATTCTAAAAGTAGGGGTAAAGATGATTTTTATCATCTGAAAACGAAAAAAAACAGGGATTTGACGAGTTAAGGGCAGTCTTTTCGTATCGGTCAATACTAATTTTTAGAGACACTTCGTTTTGGCAATAGAATTGCATGGATAATTCTGTAATTTTTCTCCTAACCAAGCCACTCACGCCATGAAAAAGCTAGTTCTTGTTTTGCTCGTCTCCCTAGGTTCGCTCTCCGCCTATGCCCAGAAAAATGGGCTCGGATTGAAAGGAGGGTTAAGCAGTACCCAAGTAAATTTTGAGGGGGGGCAATTGGTGCCCAGCGATGCACAAATGGGTTACCATTTGGGTGTATTTGCCCGATTTGGGGGTGTTGGTTTTTTTGTTCAACCCGAGGTATTGTTCACCCAAACGACCGGGCAGTTTCTTGAAATATCTTCCTTAAGTAGTGTTCCTCCCATTAACTATGAAGCCAAGTTTAACCGCTTGGATGTGCCCGTGATGGCAGGTTTTCGAATCCTCAAAATCATCCGTGTGATGGCAGGACCAATTGCTAGTTTCAACATTGACTCCTCGCTTAAGGAAGCGGGAACTACCGTCCAAAACATCGACTTTAAAAAGGCAACCTTAGGCTATCAAACTGGGGTTGGGGTGGATCTAGGCAACCTTACTTTTGAAGGAAAATACGAAGGGGGTCTCAGCAAATTCACAGAAAACGTAGGATCCTACACTGCCGATAATCGAATCAACCAATGGGTGCTTTCGGTTGGATTAAAACTATTTTAATTTTCCCCTTCTCCAGAAACTGCTGAATATTGAGGCTCATAAAAAAGCCCTTCCAAAATCAAATTTGGAAGGGCTTTTTGTTTGTGGATTTGTTTTACTTTTTCTCCATCACCAAAGGCGCTGGAGTAGCCCACTTGTGGATAGGTTTCAAATCCACTACATAGACGCTTCGTCCATGGGTACCCACGATGAGGTGGTTTTCACGCTCTTGGATGACCATGTCGTAAATGGCTACATTCGGGATTTGGCCTTGGAATAGGTTCCAGTTTTTGCCAGCATCCAAACTTACATACAGCCCATGATCTGTACCCAAATACAGCAGGTTGGGCATCTTAGGATCTTCAATGATGATATTCACCGACTCATTCGGTAGGTTGGAAGCAATGGAAGTCCAAGTCTTGCCGTAGTCTTCACTTTTATAGACATAGCTCGTAAACTCATCGTAGCGGTAGCCATTGAGTGTGATGTAAACCAGCCCTTCCTTGTAGTTGGAGGGAGAAATACTACTTACCCAACGATCCTGGGGAAGTCCAGCATTCAAGCTGGTCCAGCTGCCACCATTGTTACGCGTCACCCAGACGTTGCCATCATCTGAACCAGCATAAAGAGTTCCAAATTCAAGCGGCGATTCTTCCACTACAGAAAGGGTAGCAAAAGGCACATTGCCACTTTTTTGATTTTTGGTTAGATCTGGAGAGATGGTTGTCCAGGTATTTCCTTGATCTAAAGACTGATACACGTACTGTGAACCCATGTAGACGATGTCCTGGTTGTGGTAGCTCAGCTCCGCTGGGGTTCTCCAGTTCCAACGGTTTGGAGCCTTTCCGATATCGTGGCCTGGGGTGATGCGCTTGCGCTCATTTGTCTTTTTATTGATGCGCACATAGTTTCCAAACTGCGAACCGGTGTACACGATGTCGTTGTTGCGTGTATCCACTGCTACGACCATGCCATCACCGCCATATAGCGACTCCCAAGGATCCTCAGGTGCATTGGTGGATTTGCCATACCATACCCCATTGTCTTGCATGCCGCCATAGATATTGTAAGGAGTGGCATTGTCTACCATGATGGAATAAAACTGGGAGATCGGCATCTGGGTGTTCAAGTGATCCCAGCGAGCTCCTCCGCCATAGCTTCTGTACAATCCACCATCGTTACCAAGCAAGATGTGCTTCGAATCCTTAGGGTTGATCCACATGGCCTGGTGATCGGAGTGGGGTCGGCCGATGGAGTCGGTACGGGAAAAGTTCTTTCCTCCGTCACGAGACACCAAAAGTGGTACACCCAAAACAAAGATTTCATTTTCATTGGAAGTACTTACCCGAATCTCACCGAACCAATAGCCATAGGAATTGTACAATTGGCTGATATCTGACTCAGATACTAGAGCCCAATTTTTTCCGCTATCCGTGGATCGGTACACTTCGGCACCTTTGATGGGAGCACCAAACATCGCTGCATTGGCATCCACCGCGCCTCCTAGGTAGTTGGCGATTTGCGTGGTGGTGATTTTACCTGTCTTGAGTTGTCGCTTCAGTTCGGCAGGTGTGTATTTGCTTGCAAACTGGTTTCTTCGGATAAAAGACTCTAATTTCTTGTCTTCCAAAGCCAAGGCTTGGTCAAGGGTCATGGTAGCAAAGTCCTCCAACTTGATTGGATTTTCTTCAGGCTGAGCCCCAGGGCGTTGTCTTGGAGCAGGAGCGGGCTTGTCTGATTTGCCTTGGTTGTCCAAAAGTGCATACACCACTTCAGGACTGGAAAGGCTAAAATCAAATCCGATTCTACCTACAAATTCATCCTGTGGGAATCCATTCACTGATTTTTTCCAGGTATCTCCTCCGTCCTCTGATCTCCAGATGGTTGAGCCTTTGCCATTGCCAATAAAGTCATGCGCTTGTCGGAAGCGTTCCCAGCTCGCTGCAAGTAGGATGTTTGGGTTGGTAGGATGCACCTTGATGTCGATGATGCCTGTGTTGTCGTCAATGTAGAGGACTTTCTTCCAGGTTTTGCCCCCATCGATGGTCTTGTAGAGTCCTCTTTCTTTGTTTTTGGAGTACAGTGAACCCATGGAACCTACCCACACGATGTCGGGGTTGGTGGGGTGAATTTGGATTTGCCCAGTGTGTTGGGAGTGAAGCAAGCCCATCATTTGCCAGCTTTTACCGCCATCTACTGATTTGTAAAGACCAGCACCCGCATAGGTAGATCGGCTGGAGTTGTTTTCTCCTGTACCTACCCAAAGTATATCATTGTTGGATTTGGAAAGGGCCATGGCACCGATGCCTAGAGCCGCCTGGTGATCAAAAATCGGGGCAAATGACTGCCCATTGTCCGTAGTTTTCCAAACCCCACCTGAAGCCGCAGCCACATAAAACGTGTTTGGATTTGAAGCTACTTCAATGTCAATGATTCGTCCAGACATATTGGTAGGTCCCACGTTCTTGGCTTTGAATTCAGCCAGCGGAGAGGAGGAAAGTAGTGCGCTATGCTTGTTTATAGACTCCTGAAGCGCTTTTTCTGAAGTTGGAGAGATGGTTTGAGCACCAACTTCCAAGGTGAGGAGCCCGCCAACAAGCAGGAGGGCAAGGGTTGATTTTTTCATAGTGGGTTGAATAAGAACTTCAAGTTAGGAATTCAAGATGGATTCGATTCGAAAATTAGATAAACCGATTATTTGTCGGGGTAAAAGGTAGTTGTTACCCATTCTAAGTAGAATGGGTAGGAAAGGGCCTAGTTTTAATCGGGCTAATGCTTAACCAATCAAATTGCCCGCTTCATCCCAAACGGCAACTTTACTCCGCTCCTCTGGTTTGAGGTATACCCCGGCATATTTTTCAGGATTTGCTAGACCATGTTTACTGAGTACAGCGGCAGGAACTCCATCCCAGACATTGGGAACATTGCCCATATAGCCCATATAGTTCCAGCCTTCTTGGGTAGAAAAATACCCAGAGCAAGTGAGGTTGCGCAGCATGTTGAACCAGCGCACGCCACCTTGGTAGTCTTCGGTGGCTTTTTCTGGCCAGGCCACGAGGTCTATCAATTCTTGAACTTGAGTAGCCTCCAAGTCATTGAAAACTTTACCGAATTTTTCCTCCGCCTCAAAGTCCAACCACATCAGTCCACCGCGCATGGGGGTTTGCATGTTGGGCTGATCCTTCATCATAAACTCGATAAAATCAGGAACCCCAAGAGCAGTGGCTGCTGGGGATTGCTCGTCGGCAGGCATTATTAGGTCAACTAGAGTCGAGATTTTTTTCAGTTCTTCTTCTGTGAAAAACCGTTCCGCAAGCAATTTGGCATCTCTTGCTTTTTCCTCTTCGGTACGGCCCCCGGGAGTTCCAATTACTTCCCCCTTCAATTTAACTTGCTCTGGCTCGCAGCCGAGCAATAAGCCTGCTCCTATCGAACCCGCAAAGAGTAGCTTTAGATTTTCTCTTCTATTCATGGCCTAGATATTTTTTTGTTTCAGCTGTTCGACGATGTAATCGGAGGTTCTCCAAGACAAGGCCAAAATGGTCCAAGTTGGATTTTTATCTGCTTGGGACACAAATGGACCTGCATCCACCACAAATAGATTCTTACAGGCATGCACCTGGCAATTGGAATTGACTACACCTGATTTAGGATCGTTGCTCATTCGCGTAGTGCCTACTTCGTGGATGATTCGGCCCGGTGCAGCTAGTCCATACATGCTTTCCGGACCCGGTTTGGTGCCTAGCAGCGTTGCTCCTGCATTGGTCAATATCTCCTCAAAGGTATCCTGCATGTGTTTGGCCTGCTTGATTTCCTGGTCCGTCCACTTGTAATGGAATCGAAGTACCGGGATTCCATAAGTATCGACCACATTTGGGTCAATCTCGCAATAGTTGCTGTGCTGGGGGATACTTTCCCCACGGCCTGACATACCTAGGGTTGAGCCATAGATTCTGCGGATGTCTTTTTTAAGACCTACCCCATAGCCTCCATTAGGGCTTGGATTGCCAAACTCATCTTTTAAGTACTTGCGAAGGCTATCCATGCCACCGCCAGCCCCATAGGCAGGCTGTCCCATCCCACCCCAATACTCGATGTGGTAGCCGCGGGCGAAGTCCAACTTCTTGTTGTCTTTCCACCAAGGAGTGTACATGTGCATGCCGCCTACGCCATCCTCGTTGTAGCGATCTCGGTCGATCAGCTCGGGGAGAATACCCATGCGATCGGCGCCAGTAGAGTCATGCAGGTACCTGCCCAATACCCCTGAATCCGCCCCAATCCCATCAGGGTGAGCCTTTGATTTGGAATTCATCAAGATCCGTGCGGACTCACAGGCTGAAGCGCCAAGAACCACTACTCTTGACTTCAACTTGTATTCTTTCCGATCTATCTTGGAGACAAAAGATACCCCGTTGGCTTTGCCGGTTTCATCTGTGGTCACTTTTCGAACCATGGAATAGGTGAATAAGTCCACTTTTCCTTTTTTCATGGCAGGATGGATCAAACAGGTGCCTGAGGAAAAATCGGCATAGGCTTGACAGGCACGGTTGCATTGATTGCAAAAAAAACAAACTCCCCGCTCCGCATTGATGGGTCGAGTCAACATGGAAAGTCTTCCTGGGATCATCGGGATGCCTGCCTTATCTGCCCCTCGTTTGATGAATAGTTCGTGCAATCTTGGCTTGGGAGGAGGGAGGAAAAAGCCGTCCGGCTCGTTGAAAATACCCTCTTTGGAACCAAAAACTCCGATCAGCTTGTCGACCTTATCGTAATACGGCTTTAAGTCCTCGTAGCCAATCGGCCAGTCGTGACCCATGCCATCGATGCTGGCTCGCTTGAAATCATTGGGACCAAAGCGAAGCGAAATTCGCCCCCAGTGATTGGTACGGCCACCCACCATGCGGGATCGGAACCAGTCAAACTGCGTTCCATCCTTGCGGGTATAGGGTTCTCCATCAATTTCCCATCCTCCGATGGCCTGATCAAAGTCTCCAAAAGGACGGATTTTGGTTCCCGCACCTCTTCTTGGGGATTCCCAAGGTGGACGAAGTTGGGTTCGATCTTCTTCCTTGGCGGGGTCAAAATCTCCACCTGCTTCGACGACTGCGACTGAAAGTCCGGCTTCGGAAAGAATTTTGGAGGCCATGCCTCCACCTGCGCCCGAACCAACAATGATGACGTCGTAACTATCTTGGGTTTCTTTGATTTGTAAGGCCATAAACGAATGGGGTTGAAACGAACTAAACTAGCAATTACTGAGCAACTTAGAAAACCTAAACTTTAAAGAGCTTTTGAAATGTAGGGCCATAAGGTTTCCATCACGATACGGTGCCCTTCTGCGGTGGGGTGGATGCCGTCGGGAAGGTTTAGATCCGGGTTACCCGCCACACCTTCGAGCAGGAAAGGGATCAGCTCAATGTCTTTTTCTTTGGCCACAGCAGGGTAAATGGCTTTGAATTCTTCGGTGTATTCCTGCCCCATATTCGGAGGAATCTGCATGCCTGCCAAGATGATTTTCGTGTTTGGGTATTTGGCTTGAACCTTGTCCACAATGGCTAAAAGGTTTTTCTTGGTTTCGGTGAGTGCAATCCCCCTTAATCCATCGTTACCACCCAATTCTAGCACAAATAAATAAGGCTCCTCTTCCAAAAACCAGTCCAAGCGACTTAGTCCGCCGGCGGTAGTTTCCCCACTTAGTCCTCCATTGATCACGCGAAACTCTTTTTTCAAGCTATCCAAGCGGGTTTGAATGCGACCTGCAAAGGATTCTTCCGGATCAATTCCATAGCCTGCAGTGAGGCTATTTCCAAAAAATAAAATGGTCTTACTCGCCGTAGTGGCTACTACTTGGTTTCCTTCTTCTGCTTGCTTTTTTTCGGTGGATGCGCTACAGGAGGTAAGCCATGCAGCCAGAATAAAAAGCAAGTAAAAGGAGAAATTTCTGTGTGTTGATTTCATAGTGAATCGGTTAACTTTTGAATGGCCCAAATGAGGGGTAGAGTAGATGGTTTACTTTATTCAAGGTCCTGCCTTGGTCGATCAATTTGTGCTATCTGTCGACAGGAAGCCCCTGAACTGCTGTAATTTTGTTTTCTTTACGCGAATTCCAACGAATTTTACAAAGTCGCTAACAAATTAAGTAAAAATAGCGTTTGACTTTTCAACTCCTCGAACAACTTCATGTCCATTTTAGATCTTCAAAACGTAAGTAAAACGTATCAAAGCGGTAGCCGAAAGCTCACCGTCCTGGATCAGGTAACTTTTTCTATCCAAGCTGGAGAAACCATCGCCATCGTCGGACCCTCAGGAAGTGGGAAGACCACCCTTTTGGGTTTGTGCGCAGGCCTGGATTCCAGCAGCACTGGTTCTGTAGTACTCAATGGAGAATCCCTTGAAAAGTTGAATGAAGATCAACGTGCTGCAGTGCGAAGCCGAGATGTGGGTTTTATTTTTCAAAACTTCCAGTTGCTCCCCACACTCACTGCATTGGAGAATGTGATGGTTCCGCTGGAATTGAAGAAAAGAACCAATGCGAAAGAAAAGGCCATGGAATTGTTGGATAAGGTGGGATTGAAAGATCGCGCCACCCATTACCCAACCCAGCTATCCGGTGGAGAGCAGCAGCGTGTGTCTATCGCCAGAGCCTTTGCCAATGCGCCCAAGATACTTTTTGCCGATGAACCAACTGGCAATTTGGATACCGAAACAGGCGCCATGATTGAAAACTTGATTTTTGATTTAAATAAAGAGCAGGGAACTACCCTCGTGCTCGTTACTCACGACTTGGAATTGGCTGCCAAAACGCAGCGAATCGTTCATATTAAGGGTGGAAAAATACAGGAGGAAACGCATGCCTGATTTTGCCTGGATTTTAAAAATGGCGCTGCGGGATTTTAGAAAAAATCTCTCCCGCTTGCTTCTTTTTGTTTCCTCCATTGTGGTGGGAATAGCGGCTTTGGTGGCAATCAGCAGTTTTGGAGAAAACCTAGTCAAAGACATTGATAACCAGGCCAAGGAGCTGTTGGGAGCAGATTTGGTACTCGAAAATAATAAGCCTCTTGGAGACATTGGGTTAGATTCCCTTGCGGTGGCAACTGCCTCCGAAGTCAATTTTGCTTCGATGGTGGCTTTTCCCAAAAGCGATGCGAGTAGATTAACCCAGGTTCGAGCCTTGGAAGGGAATTTTCCTTTTTATGGAAAGTTTGAAACCATTCCTGCAGCTGGGGAGAAAAGCTTTAGAAGTGGAGGCCAAAAGGCTCTAGTAGAAAAAGCGCTCATGGCCCAATTTGATGCGCGAATAGGGGATTCCATTAAAGTGGGTAACCTAAACTTTGAAATTGTTGGGGAGCTGCAAAAGGTACCCGGCCAAACTGGGATTACCGCTAGCGTTGCCCCCGCTGTCTACATTCCTTTGGCGTATTTGGAGGCCACTGGCTTGGTGCAGTACGGGAGCCGGGTGGAGTACAATCGGTATTTGCAATTTGCTCCTGGTGCCGATGTAGCCAAATTGATCAAGCCCTACGAAGCGCAGTGGGAACTCGAACGGATCGATGCGGATACGGTTGAAGACCGGAAACAAAGCACCGGGCGCTCATTTGGCAACTTGTCCAATTTCTTGAGCTTGGTGGCATTTATCGCCTTGCTGCTAGGCTGTGTTGGCGTAGCCTCAGCCGTCAATGTGTTTGTAAAGGAGAAATTAGCCTCCGTAGCCGTGCTTCGCTGCTTGGGAGTAGCCTCTCTGGATGTATTGTTGATTTATCTCCTTGAGATTGTAGGAATGGGCTTTATTGGAGCCGCGATTGGTTCCATCTTGGGAACCTTGCTGCAGTTTGCCTTACCTGTTGTTTTCGCAGACTTTTTGCCTGTAGAAGTTACGGTTGGAATATCCTGGAAATCCGTGGGTTTTGGCATGGTCACAGGCCTATTTGTATCCATCCTCTTTGCCTTATTGCCACTGCTGAAGGTGCGCAAAGTTTCTCCGATGGCAACCTTACGACCAGAAACTGCCGATAGCACCTTGCTGAAGGATCCCGCTCGATGGGCTGTTCTGGCAGGAATTCTGTTATTTATTTTTGGCTTTAGTTTTTACCTCCTCGGCAAGGTCACCTGGGCTTTGGGTTTCACAGCCTTTGTGCTCGTTGCCTTTGGCATGCTATGGGGTGTGGGTACTGCGCTGATGTGGGCCGTTCGGAAGTTTTTACCACTTTCCTTGAGTTACCCTTGGAGGCAGGCACTTTCCAATTTGTATCGCCCCAATAACCAAACCATCTCTCTGATTGCGACCATTGGTCTGGGTACGGCGATGATCAGCACCTTGTTTTTCTTGCAAAATCAGTTGCTGCAAGAGGCCAAGTTTGCGGATAAAAAAGACCAGCCCAACATGCTTATGTTTGATATTCAGACCCCTCAGCTAGAAAAAGTGCGGGAGCAGGTGACAAGTCGAAAGATGCCCATCTTGCAGGAGGTGCCGATCGTGACGATGCAATTGAATACCATCAATGGGATTACAAAAAAAGCAAACGAGGAGCTGCCCGAGGAGAAGAACTACAGCCGTTGGCTTTACAACCGAGAGTTTCGGGTGACCTATCGGGACACCTTGATCAGTTCGGAGCAGCTCACTGCTGGGGAACTGATTCCTAAAGGAAGTAGAGGAGACAGCATTTTTGTTTCCTTTGAGAAAGGGTTTGGTGAGGGGAATGGATTTAAAATCGGCGATGAAGTAGAGTTCAATGTGCAGGGTCGCCCCATCAAAACCTACATCGGAAGTTTCCGAGAGGTGAAATTCAATCAAGTCTCTACCAATTTCTTGGTCCTATTTCCCGAAGGTGTTTTGGAGGAAGCTCCCAAGTTTCATGTGATCATTACCAAAACGAGTTCGGACAAGCAGGCAGCTGAAATGCAGGCTGCTATGGTTCGGGAGTTTCCAAATATCTCCATCATCAACCTGGGTACAATTGTCGAGACACTGGAAGAGATTTTGGGTAAGATCAGCTTTGTGATTCAGTTTATGGCCTTTTTCTCCATTGCTACAGGGATCTTGGTGTTGATCAGCTCGTTGATTATTAGCAAGTACCAACGCATGCGGGAGAGCATTTTATTGCGAACACTAGGGGCGAGTTCAGCCTTGGTGCGGCAGATCAATACCTTGGAGTACTTCTTTTTGGGAAGCCTTGCCTCCCTTTCTGGAATTTTACTTTCCTTCCTGGCGACGTTCTTGTTGGGCAAGTTTGTCTTTCAGCTGAACTTTAGTTTGGCTTGGAAGGAGGGTTTGGTGATTTACTTGGTAATTACCCTCCTTACGATTGTATTGGGTTGGCTCAATGGTCGAAAAATCATCAACCAGCCTCCGATGGAGATTTTGAGAGGGAATGGGTAAGTGAAATGTTTCACAGTCGACAGACCACGGTCCACAGCTCACATAATTGAACTACAAAACTTAGTTTAAGTAGTTGCAGTTGAAAAAGTAGCTAATCCTATAAAACAAAAAAGGCTTGCATCGCTGTTAGCCTTTTTTTAGTTATCTATTTTGATTATCCGAAGTGTTAAAATAGTAATCTTTTGAGTCTCCGGTATAATTGCGGATAATTCCATGTTCCATTTTTTTGAATCAGGAGTAACCTTTTTTTTAATATGAACCAAAAGGTAAACCCGTGGGTTAATAAATAGAAAGTTGTCAGTTGCCGAGTTTTTAAGGCAAAATGATTTGGAAGGAAAAATAATTTATCTAGAAAGCTAAAAGGATGACTGCTACCAAAAAATCAATCAAAGACATCAGTGTTCAATCTCATGAAAACTGGATGGAGGATGTTGCCTGGAGAAAAGCGAATAAAGCCTGGTTGAGAAAATCAGCAGCAATAGCGCTGAGGATTTTGGATGCTTTAGATGAGTTGAATTGGAAAAAAACAAAACTAGCTCAAGAAATGGGCGTTTCTCCACAGCAAGTGAGTAAGTATGTGAAAGGGGAGGAGAATTTTAAGTTGGAGACCCTCTGTAACCTTGAAAAAGTACTAGGAATAGAGTTGGTGACTATTCTACAAAGCGATGAAGAGGTGGTTCAAAAAGGCACCTTGAAAAACGTTGAGTCTTCTGAAAAGGTGGGAAACATGAGTAACCTTTGAGGTCTTTTTTGGACCTCGAAGGTTTAATTCTTTTAATATAGAACTTTGAAACCTTCGAGGTTTTGGTAAACCTCAAAGGTTGGACCTAACCTTTGAGGTCTAGCAAGCCTTTTGTGTTGGTTGAAAAAAGCTTTCCTAAAAAATAGATCAAAAAAAAAGGGCTGTCGAAAGACAACCCTTTGTACCCAGAGCCGGAGTCGAACCGGCACGAGTGTAACCTCATTGGTGTTTGAGACCAACGCGTCTACCAATTCCGCCATCTGGGCAAGTACACCAACCATTCCGTTCTGAATGGGGATGCAAATATGAATACAAAAATGATTTCCTACAAACTCAAGCGCCTACTTCTTGTAATTTTTTTGTGCTCCAAGCCTGAGGCTTTTCAGAAAAGAGCGTTTTTGTAAAACTCCAAACCGATTTAAACAACTGTGAATCACGATACTGATTCAAGGCTGCTTCGCTTTCCCAGTGGCTGTAGGTGACGAAAATATTTTTTTGATTCTCGTCCTGCCAGAGTTCCAAATGCCGGCAACCCGGGAAATTCCGGATCAAAATTTTATGTGCTTCAAAATTTTCCAAGAACGCAGGCACTTCCTCTGGTCGAAAAGTCATGCGGACCACACGAATCAAGCTCATGGTTCAAAGTTGATGTAGACCACACTATCTCGCTTCAAACCGAGCAAGTTGCCCCCATGTCCATGATTTATGCCAATTTCTAGTACATCCAGGCTGTTGAAAAATACATAAGGCTCACCTGCCTCCACTTGGTCGTAGCCCGTCTGGAGTTGGCGTAAGTTTTCTCTTCCAAACTGTACGGTGAATTTTCCGGGATTCAACTTTTCAAATACCTCCCGTTGGATATTGGTAATCAGGTTTCCATAGCGGTCTACACGTACGACATGACCAACAATCTGTTCCCGTGTAGCCTTGGCTTGGCGAGGCATTAATTTTTTGAACTGGGTGGAAGGACCTCCAAAATCATGAATGGCAGCCCCAGAGGCCACTTTTGCGGCAATAGGGGCTAAAATATCGCGGGTAGGGAAGGTAGAGTCCTTTACATGGATGTCGGCAAACTGCACGATAATCCCTGGGTCATAATCCGCCAACATGCTTAAAATCCCATTATTGGGTCCGATAAAAATATGATCTTCCAGCTTAATGCCGATGTACCCTATTGTTGCGGTACCTGTAGTGTTGATGCCCACCAAATGCACGGTCCCTTTTGGGAATTCCCGGAAAGTAGCGCGAAGAAGGAAGGCGGCATGCTCCAAATCAAAAGCAGCTATTCCATGCGAAATATCCACAATTTGCAACTGTGGATTGATGGATAGCATCTTGGCTTTCACTGCCGGAACATAGTAATCCATGTCCCCGAAATCAGAAAGGAATGTCACCAAGGCCATAAGCGCATGTAAAGTAAAATTTTGTAGTTTTGTTTGTTGGGGACTGAACAAAAATAGACATTTTATTCTTTTGCCTTCACGGTGTACCTAATCTTAACAAAACTTTGGTCGAAAAAGTAATTACCCTAGAGCATGTTCCCTTGGTTGAGTTTTTTGGCACAGCCGATGAAAACATCCGTCAGATCGCACAAGCATTCCCACAGTGTAAAGTGATTTCCCGCGGAAATGAAATCCGTATCCAAGGAAGTCCACCAGAAATCCTGAGAATCAATGATCTGATCAACATGCTTTTGGAGCACTTTGAGCGATTTGGTAGCCTCAGTCCAGAGCATGTCAAGGATTACTTGGCAATCGAAGGAGGCCCCTTTGAAGAGGCCAATAAAGACCAAGTGATTGTATTTGGAAATAAAGGTTTAGTCATCAAACCTAAATCTGCCAACCAACGCAAACTGGTCGAAGCAGCCTTCAAAAACGACTTGGTATTTGCATTAGGTCCCGCAGGAACAGGCAAAACCTACATTGCAGTGGCTTTGGCCGTGCGCGCACTAAAAAACAGAGAGGTAAAGCGAATCATCATCACTCGACCAGCTGTAGAAGCTGGGGAGAATTTGGGATTTCTTCCGGGTGATTTGCAAGAAAAACTAGACCCGTACTTGCGGCCGATCTACGATGCGCTTCAAGACATGATTCCCCCGGAGAAATTGAAGTATTACCAAGAAACGCGCGCCATTGAAATTGCTCCGCTTGCGTACATGCGCGGGAGAACCCTTCACGATGCCTTTGTGCTTTTGGATGAGGCTCAAAATACCACCGCCGAACAAATAAAAATGTTTTTGACGCGAATGGGGCCCAATTCGAAAGTCATCATTACCGGTGACCAAACTCAGGTAGATTTACCTACCCGACAAAAATCTGGGCTTTCAGAGGCGCTTCGTGTCCTGAATGATGTCAAAGGAATTGGTGTAGTTCGCTTGAGCGGGTCTGATGTAATTCGGCACAAGCTGGTCAAAGCGATCATTGCCGCTTACGAGAAAAGTGAGGAAGAAAAAGAAAAACTACGCCATGAAGCCAACAGTAGAAAAAATAACGACTGAGGAAGGTCTAAAAGCTGCATTTCAAATTCGTGAGCTCGTATTTGTCGTCGAGCAGGAAGTAGATGCGTCGGAGGAATACGACGAGTTTGAAGATAGCTCATTTCACTTCTTGGCGAAGCTTGATGGAGCCCCTGTGGGCACCGCCCGCTGGAGATTTACCGCAAATGGGGTGAAAATGGAACGATTTGCCGTTCTCCAAGAAGCAAGAGGACAAGGCGTTGGCCAAGCCTTGGTGGCTGCAGTACTTGCAGATATCAACCAGCATCCGGATGGAAAAACAAAAAAGAAATACCTCCATGCCCAAATTCATGCGATGCCGCTCTATGCCAAATTTGGATTTCAAGCGGTAGGGGATCAGTTTGAAGAATGTGCCATACAGCATTACAAAATGGAAATGAGCTAGAAAGCGCTCTTTTCTAAGTACGCGTAAATCAATTTTTTAAAGGACAGATTTTTTAGATTAAGTTCCAGCCTTGGATGGTAGCCAACAGAGTTGCTACGACTCCTTTTATTTTTTTAGCCACTTATTTTTTAGACATGACTTTTGCCGACTTCCCCTTTTTGAGGTACCTCCTCTTTTTCTTTGGAGGAGCAATACTCGCAGCTTTGTTTCCACAGGCATCGCCCTCACTTTTCTTGGGACTATTGGCTGCGATTTGGATAATCTATCTAGCACATCTTAGCTGGTCGTCTACTCCGAATACATTCTTTAGCTCCTCTTTGGCCTACCTGCTCTTGATTGGCTTGGGCTGCTATGTATCCCTTATTTCTAAACAAGAAGCACTTGCCGGAGACATCCCTTGGGAAGAGGGCAAAGGCTACCTTGCTGAAGTGCAGCGCTATGATGTACCCAAAGCCAATTCATCAGAGAATTTACTGTCAGTAGTTGCCATACAGGGAGCACAAGGCTGGCAGCCTCAGAAATCATTGGTTCTGGTATACCACCAGCTGGATGAGGCATTGTACCCGGGTCAGGTGATCTGGGTCCCCAGCAATCCGGAACGGCTAGCCCCTCCGAGTTTTCCCAATGAATTTAATTACAAACGTTTTTTGGCTGCCAAAGGAATTCACTTCCGGCAGTTTCTAGGGAAAAAATTAGCCCTGCTTCCACTAAAGCAAAGCAATGACCTGAAATTCACCTTGGAACATTTGCGTCATTATTTTGCGGGGGTGATTGACCAATATGTTCTTAGGCCTGAGTCCAAACAAATTGCCTTGGCATTACTACTAGGACAAAAGGAATCCCTCAGTAAGGAGGTAAAGCAAGCCTATTCGGCCACAGGCACCCAGCATATTTTGGCTGTTTCTGGACTCCATGTAGGAATCATCTACTCCATACTGCTACTTCCACTGACTTTTTTTAAACAAGAGGGGCACACCCTTCGAAAAAGTTACCTCTTTCTAGTCTTGGGGCTGATCTGGATCTATGCGCTGATGACGGGATTCTCTCCCTCCGTGGTGCGTGCAGTGGTCATGTTCTCCTTAGTTACCCTAGGGCAAATGCGAAAAAGAAAACCCTCCATTTGGAATATTTTGGCTTTTTCAGCGCTGCTGCTCCTGGTGCTTGATTCTGATATTCAAACAGATCTTGGCTTCCAGCTTTCGTACCTGGCGGTTGCTGGAATCGTGGGCTTGCAGCCTATTCTCCTTCGAATGTGGGCCCCCTCCAATCGCGTGCTGGATTATTTCTGGCAAATGGCCACCGTCACCCTTGCGGCTCAGCTGATCACCAGCCCACTGACGCTCCACTACTTTCATACCTTCCCCACCTATTTTTTGGTGGCCAACTTGCTTATTGTCCCATTGTCCTACATCATCTTGTGCGCAGGGGTTCCGTTTCTTTTGCTCGCGTGGATTCCCATCCTAGGATCCCTGTTGGGAGTTAGTGTGGATTTTTTACTTTTTATCCAAAACGAAATCACCTACACCCTCCAAGAATTGCCGGCTGCCCTGTGGCAGGGGATTCACCTCTCGCTAGTAGGGATGTTTGCTAGTTGGGGAGCACTTTTGATTTGGGGAAATTGGGAGTGGGGCAATCGAAAAATCCTTGCTCAGTTTGCCTTAGCACTTGGGTTCCTTTGGGCCATCTCAAATCTGTGGACTGAGGTGCAACGCCCAGCCCTAGAACTGTACTTTTTTACCAAGGACGAGCAGCGAATCCTAGACCTCAAACTTGGGGAGCATCACCTTTCCTGGAATCAGGATTTTCCTGTGGACCAACTCTCCTATTCCATTCTTCCCAACCGGCTGGTAAGCCAACGGAATCCAGTTCCAATCCCGCTGAAAGGGATGGTAAGTGGGGATTCTATTTGGTTTCCAGGGATTAAGGTCAGCTTTTTCCCATCTCAAAACCGCCTTGCCTGGGGATCGTTTCAACCTAAAGAACTGATAGATTTTAGCCAAACTGAGCCTACAAAAGCCCTCCCAACAGACTCGATATTTCCAGCTTTTTCAGGATTTAAGGTGAATTTCTAAAGCGGCATTCAAGCAGGATTCTTTTTCAATTTATGCCTTCTCGCTCACGGTGAACTAGGGTTTTTTTGTAATTTCAAAGGTTAATGGCTGAGGCAAACGACCGATTGGTAATTCTCCTGAAGGAGGTATTTGGATGGAAGGAGTTTCGTCCTGTACAAAAGCAGGTCATCGATGCGGTGTACCAAGGAGAGGATACGCTTGCCATTTTACCTACAGGGGGTGGAAAAAGCCTCTGCTACCAAGTGCCTGGATTGGCTAAAGAGGGCATCTGCATTGTCATCTCCCCGCTAATCGCCCTCATGAAAGACCAGGTGGATTACCTCAAAGCTCGTGGGGTAAAAGCCGTAGCACTTCATGCTGGAATGAGTGCTCGAGAGATCGATACCCTGTTGGACAATTGCATCCGTGGGGGAGTCAAATTTTTATACCTGTCCCCAGAGCGACTAAAATCTGAGCTATTTGTGGAGCGGTTCAAGCAGATGAACCTCAACCTGATTGCAGTGGATGAGGCGCATTGCATCTCCCAGTGGGGCTATGATTTTCGACCCGCCTACCTAGAGATCGCGACCATCCGAGCTTATCATCCCAAGGTCAATGTCCTTGCCTTGACTGCTTCTGCTACACCAGAAGTTGAAAATGATATTTTAGAAAAGCTGCAGCTTAAGAAGCCTGCCACCTTCCACCAAAGTTTTGCTCGCAAGAATTTAAGTTATAGCGTCCGATTGGTAGAGAACAAACTCGAAAAAGGACTCGAAATCTTAAAGCGAATTTCTGGATCGGCGATCTGGTATGTGCGTACCCGCCAAGCGACCCAGCAGCTGGCCAAGCAACTCCAGCAACTAGGCTTCTCTGCAGCGGCCTACCATGCAGGCATGACAGCTCTCGATCGTTCTGCCAAACAGGAAGCCTGGAAAGCAAATCAGGTACGCATTATGGTCAGTACGAATGCCTTCGGGATGGGCATCGATAAGCCCGATGTACGCGTAGTGCTGCACAGTGACTTGCCTGAAAACCTCGAAAGTTATTACCAAGAAGCTGGACGAGCAGGGAGAGATGGACAAAAGGCTTATGCCGTGCTCCTGACCAATGCCCAAGATTTTGAACAGCTGTTGGACCGAGCGGCGCTAGTCTATCCGCCGATAGAATTTCTACGTCGCATGTACCAATGCCTGGCCAACTATTTTCAGTTGGCCATTGGAGCGCAGTCTTTGCGTAGCTATGATTTTGAGATTTCTGATTTTGCAAACACCTACCAGCTGCCGGTATTGGATAGTTTTTATGCCCTCAAGGTGCTGGAGGAAGAAGGGTTGATTGCGCTCAATGAAAGTTTTTTTGCCCCCTCACGCGCACATTTCCTTGTCAATCCCCAGCGACTCTATGAGGTTCAAATCCAACATGCCAAGCTTGATCCCGTGGTCAAAATCCTACTTCGGACGCATGGAGGGAATTTGTTTTCAGAATACTTCACCATTCATGAGGCAAGGTTAGCCAAAGCGGCAGGGATGGATGAAACGGTTTTGATCAAATCTTTGCTCGAGCTGGCAAAAATGGAGGTATTGGATTACGAACCTCGAAAAGATCGGCCGCAACTCACATTTTTGACGGAGCGGTATGATGCAGCTACTCTTCCACTCAATTTCAAGCGCATCACCTTGAGGCGAGAACTTACCCTGCACAAGGCGACGCAAATGGTGGCCTATGCACATCAAACACGAATTTGCCGAACCCAATTTATACAAGCCTATTTTGGGGAATTTAGCGACGAGAGCTGTGGGGTTTGCGATCGTTGTGTAGAAGAAAAAAAAGCCAGCCTTCCTTTAGACGTTGAAACCAAGTTTAAAGAGCAAGTCCTGCAAACTTTGGCAACTGATGAAGTGTTTAGTGAGGAAGAGCTATTTGAAGCACTCCAAAAGCCGGCTTCCTTGGGGCATCTCAAGTGCCTCCGGCAATTGGTGGACGAAGGGAAAGTGGAGGTGAGTGCCTCTGGAAAATACAAACGAAGGACAGATGGGTGATTTCTTTGATGACTTATTGAAAAAAATCTTCCCACCACGAGGGGGTAATCAAGTCTTGTCGGTGAAGGAGAATTTTTCAGTTAAGGAAAAGGACCTCCAGGATCTGGAGGCATGGAATACTTCCGAAGCGTCCAAAACGCTCTATGATTTGGTGTACCGAAACTACCATTACAAGCGCGCACAAATCAACGAAAGTCCAGAAGTGCATGTGTTTACCTCTGTGTATGCAAATGGTTTTGCCCTAAGCTTTGGCCCGCCCCTCGATTCAAATTCTTTTTCACTTCTTTTCTTGGGATTAAGTAGGCGCATTATAGATTTGGGGTACGAACAAGTAAGTTTGGATCGGAAGCTGGAGGAAGTGAATGAGCAGGTGAAAGAAACGGAGAAATTTTACTTCAAGCCCCCACTGCAACTCCCCAAAGAAGGTGAATTGATTAGCCAATTGTATGGAAATATTTCCTTGGAAAAAATCCGAATCAACCAGCAACCCAGCTACTTCAAATTACTTGCTTCCGTGTATTCTGACCGATTGTATTACGATGCCAAACCCTTTGATGACCTGATGGATCGGTTATTTGAAAGACCTTAATTATGGATAGAATTACCCTTAAAACCCAATTGGGAGCCTATAGAAGTCCCTTTGAAGAAGAAAATCAGTTTGTAGCTGATTTTCTGGCCTTGACGGAAGATCCACTGGCTTACTCAAGAGAACGAACTGCAGGCCATTTTACTGCCTCTGCTTGGATTGTAAATAAAGAAAGAACGCATACCCTACTCACACTTCATCGCAAGCTCGGTCGTTGGCTGCAGCTGGGCGGACATGCGGATGGAAATGAAAATCTCCTAGAAGTAGCAATGCAGGAGGCCCGAGAAGAAAGTGGACTCACCACCCTGCAATTTGTGGACACCCATATTTTTGATTTGGACAAGCACATCATTCCAGAGCGGCCTCATGTGGCTGAACATTTTCATTTCGATGTGCGCTACCTGATTGAAGCAGATCTCCAAGAGCCCTTGGTGCGAAGCGACGAGAGCATCTCTTTGGCTTGGGTCACTTTTGATGCGGTCATTGATTTGATCGGTTACAATCCCTCCATCTTGCGGATGCTCGAAAAAACAAGTAATTCCGAAATTTTACGTTAATGCGCAGTTTTGATATTCCGCAGCTTCGTGCTGATTTTTCCTTTTCCACGCCCATTCAACTTCGATTTTCTGATATTGATGGCTACCTCCATGTCAACAATGGAGTCTATTTTAGTTACTTCGAACACGCTCGAGCGGTTTTTTTGTACCAAGTTGCCGGCTGGGATGTCCTAGATGTGGGTACCGTAGTCGGTCGAATCGAAATTGACTACATTCGGCCCATTCACTTGACCGATCAAGTGGAGGCGCTAGTGAAATGCTCAAGACTGGGCAATTCCTCCTTTGATTTGGAGCAAGTACTCTTGGGGAAGGACAGCACAGGTAAGGAGCAAGTATATGCCACCTGCAAAAGCGTACTGGTTTCGGTAGACAAGTCAAGCATGAAGCCCGTGCCTGTACCAGATCCATTCCGGCAAAAACTAGCCTCCTCCTAACCTCTAATTCGTAACTTTACTGAAAATTTATTCCTGTGAAACAGCTTTGGATCCTTTGCCTTCTTTTATTCAGTAGTCTTGCCTGTACTCCAAGTGAGGAGGAACTCATGAAAGTGGGGTTGGAGAAAATGGACGCCCAGGATTGGGCAGAGGCTGTCACTCAGTTTGACCAGGTATTGGAGAAAAACCCAAACCAGGCCACGGCTTTAAATGCCAAGGGAGTGGCGCTTTTTCAGCAAGGGAAAATTAAGGAAGCGATTCCACTTTTTGATCAGGCCATCAAAGTTGATTCGACCAACTACAAGCCTTGGTTTAACCGAGGCAATGCCAACATGGAACTGACCAACTACAAGGCAGCATTGGCAGATTTTAATCTGGCGGCGGCACTTGATCCAAGTCAATTGGATATTTTGTTTAATCGTGGGACGACCTTGTTGAGCATGGAAGCCTATGAAGATGCCTTGCTTGATTTTCAAGCGGTAGTTCAGAAGGAGCCCAACCATGTAGAAGCGCATTTCCGTTTGGCAAAAGCCAATTTAGGAATGAACGACCCCATTCATGGAATGGAATCACTTACCAATACGGTCAATTTAGACCCAAAAAATGGGGAGGCCTATTACTTGCTTGGCGTCACCCGCATGAGTGCTTTGGGCCAAAAAAATGAAGGCTGCGCAGATTTGAAAATGGCGCTTTCCTTGGGCTATCAAGAAGCAGAAACCTGGATCAAGGACTTTTGTGAAGCAAAGTAATGGCTGAAGTTGGTGTCGACATTGAACGAGCAGCAGCATACCTAAGGCAAGGGAAGCTGGTCGCTATCCCCACCGAAACGGTCTATGGATTGGCGGGCAATGCCCTCGATGTGAAGGCAGTGAGTTCCATTTTTGAAACGAAAAACCGCCCTAGCTTTGATCCCTTGATTTTACATGTGGCCTCTTTGGAACAGGTAAGTCTTTTTGTCTCTGAATTTCCAGAAAAACTCAAGCGGTTAGCCGAAGTCTTTTGGCCAGGTCCATTGACAGTCTTATTGCCTCGGAAGGCCATTGTTCCCGATTTGGTAACCTCTGGGTTGGATCGAGTGGCAGTCAGGGTACCCAATCACCCGCTGACCTTGGCGCTCCTTGCGCAGCTTGATTTTCCGCTTGCGGCACCTAGTGCCAACCCTTTTGGCTACATCAGTCCTACCCAGGCGGGGCATGTGGACGCACAATTGGGGACACAAATCCCCTACATTCTCGACGGCGGCGCTTGTGAAGTAGGACTAGAAAGTACCATTGTGGGGATGGAAGGGGAGCAAGTCGTCATCTATCGTTTGGGTGGATTAGACCTTTCCAAGATTGAAGCTGTGGTGGGTCCGGTGACAGTTCAGGCGCATAGCTCGAGTAATCCTAGTGCCCCAGGTCAATTGGCAAGTCACTATGCTCCGCGAAAGCCATTTATTTTGGGAGATTTACAGGAACTTGTCCCGCAACTGATCCAGCAAGGAAAAGAAGTGGGTGTACTGAGCTTTTCTACCCATTTCCCCGCTGTTCCTGCTGTTCGCCAAGTGGTCCTCAGTGCGACTCAAGATTTGCAAGAAGCGGCCCAGCGCCTCTTTATGGGAATGCGACTCTTGGATGAAAGTGCTGCAACGGTCATACTCGCAGAGTTTGTGCCTGAAATCGGTTTGGGTTGCGCCATCAACGATCGCCTCAAGCGAGCAGCGGCACAGCCGATTCATTAGCGGAGTTTTTCCAAACTATCTTTCCGTATTGGCTGGATTTGGTTTAAATTCGAATCGATTTTTAATCTAAAACCTAGTATTCACCTATTATTCCTTATCCCATGTCCTTGAATGTAAAAAATGTAGATAGCCTCAGTTTTGAAGGCAAAAAAGCGCTAGTCCGTGTTGATTTTAATGTTCCGCTAGACGAGCACTTCCAGGTTACGGACGACACGCGTATTCAAGCTGCTGTTCCTACAATCAAAAAGATTTTGAACGATGGAGGTTCTGCCATCTTAATGTCTCACTTGGGTCGCCCAAAGGGTGGGCCAGAGGATAAGTATTCCTTGAAGCACATTGTATCAGCGGTGGAGGGGGCTCTTGGTCAAAAGATCAGCTTTGCAAGTGATTGCATTGGAGAAGAAGCCAGTCAAAAGGCGGCACAACTCGGCGCAGGTCAGGTGTTGTTGCTGGAGAATCTCCGATTTTACAAGGAAGAAGAAAAAGGAGATGAAGCCTTTGCTGCCAAGCTAGCGCAACTCGGAGATGTGTACGTCAACGATGCTTTTGGTACGGCGCACCGCGCACATGCCTCTACAGCCGTGATAGCAGCCAATTTTTCACAAAAAGTCGCCGGTTACCTGATGGAATCCGAGTTGACCAATGCAGACAAAGTGCTAGGCAATCCTGAGCGTCCCTATACGGCCATCATGGGTGGTGCCAAAATCGCAGACAAAATCTTGATCATTGAGCGTTTGCTCGAAAAAGTAGACTACCTCATCATTGGTGGAGGCATGTCCTACACCTTTGCGAAGGCGCAAGGAGGATCGATTGGTACTTCGCTCTTGGAAGCGGACAAACTCGACTTCGTATTGGAGTTGATGGAGAAGGCCAAGGCAAAAGGAGTGAACTTGATTTTGCCAATTGATACGGTGATTGCGGATGATTTCTCGAATACCGCCAACCAGGGATTAGTCAATAAGGGAGAGATTCCAGACAACTGGATGGGTTTGGACATTGGGCCAAAGACCCGAGAACTGTTTGGAAAAGTGATTTTGGAATCCAAAACCATCCTTTGGAATGGCCCAATGGGCGTGTTTGAGATGGAGTCTTTTGACAAAGGGACCAAAGCTATCGCCGAGTATGTAGCAGAAGCAACGCGCAATGGAGCCTTCTCACTTATCGGAGGAGGGGATTCTGCTGCTGCGGTCAATAAGTTTGGCTACACCGATCAGGTGTCCTATGTGTCCACTGGCGGAGGAGCCTTGCTGGAGCACATGGAAGGAAAAGTACTCCCAGGAGTAGCTGCCTTGGCAGAGTAGGAAATTGAAAATTGAAGTAAAAAAAACGCTGATTCATGTCTGGATCAGCGTTTTTTATTTGCCTCGAGGTCTAGAATTTCAATTCTACCAATACCGGAAAATGATCCGAAGGGTATTTTTTGCCGTAGTTGTCTGTCAGGATGCCATGGCGCAACACCTCAATCTTGCCCTGCACAAAAATATGGTCGATGATGCCAGCGGGCATTCGATCCCATTCGAAGGCGGTAAAGGTGCCTTTGGGGCCATAGGAGGGCAGCTTGGAGATTAAGCGCGCATCCTTCCAGGTTTCTTGGTTCAAAATAACTTGGTAGGCAGGATTTTCTGGTTCCACATTAAAATCTCCCATCCAGATCACCGGAAGCCCTTCTCGGTTGATTTCATTGATTTTTGAAAGGACTAACTTGCTGCTTTCCTCCCGGGCTTGCTGTCCGATATGGTCGTAGTGGACATTGAATACATAAAACCGAGATCCGTCTTGAGAGGTAAATTTTCCCCAGCTGCAAATCCGATTTAAAGCAGCATCCCATCCTTTGCTAGGTACTTTTGGGCTTGGTGACAACCAAAATGTCCCAGAATCTTCCAGCTTGTAACGGACAGAATCGTAATGAATAGGGGAAAACTCGCCCTTAGTAGCACCATCATCTCTTCCTACTCCGATGGAGGCATAGCCAAGCCCTTCATTGAGTTGCTTGAGCTGATGTGCCAATACCTCCTGGGTGCCCACAATTCCGATTTGATGAAATTGAATCAATTGGATTACCTGCGTTGCCCGATCTTTCCAGAGATTGCCCACATCATTGGGGTTGTCCCAGCGGATATTAAAGGTGGCAAATCGATGCGTCTGGGCTGAAATGGAAGTAGCAAAAAGCAGGAAAAGCAAGAGGAAAGAATAAAGGGCTGTGGGGCGTGAACGAGACATAATTTGGAAACTAATTCGTGAATTGATGGCTATCTCTTAAAATTGCCTATTAATTTCATGAAATGAAAACGATCAATCCCAAAGACTTAGCTACTTCTGAACTTCATGCCCTTTTGCAAGGGGCTGTTACTCCACGGCCCATCGCCTTTGTGAGTAGCATCAGTGGAGCAGGGGAGGTCAATTTGAGCCCTTTTTCTTTTTTCAATCTTTTTAGTGCCAATCCCCCCATCCTTGTTTTTTCGCCTTCCCGAAGAGTTCGAGACAATACCACCAAGCATACCTTAGAAAATGTGCTGGAGGTACCTGAGGTGGTAATCCATGTAGTGGGCCATGATTTAGTAGAGCAGATGTCCCTCGCGAGTACAGAATACCCGAAGGGGGTCAACGAATTTGTAAAAGCAGGATTGACTGCAGTACCTTCAAATCAAGTAGCTCCGCCGCGTGTGAAGGAAGCTCCTGTTGCTTTTGAATGCAAGGTGTTACAGGTGCTCCCCCTAGGCGATCAGGGAGGGGCTGGGAATTTGGTGATTTGTGAAGTGATTCAAATTCACCTCGATGAAGCCATCTTGGATGCTTCTGGAGCTATTGCACCGCTCAAGTTGGACCCTGTAGCTAGGCTGGGGGGCAACTGGTATACCAAGGTTACCGCTGATTCCTTATTTCAAATCCCCAAGCCTTTGACAACCCTTGGGATAGGCGTAGACCAGATTCCAGAAGAAATTCGAACCAGTACGGTGCTGAGTGGAAATAATTTGGGGCGATTAGCCAATGTGGAGTGTTTGCCTAGTCCGGAGGAACTCGCTCTATTTTCTGCCCGAGAGGACCTGGAAGATATCAGGCGTCGCTTCCGTTTGGATGAAGAGTCCTGGATCGATCACTTGCACCGCTGGGCCAAGGAAGAGCTGGAAGCCGGTAACGTCGACTTGGCGTGGAAGATTCTTTTGCAAAAAAAAGGATAGGCCCTCCATCTTAATCCAAAGCCATTGAATGGAAGAATAGGCCTATCTCCTTTTTATCTGATGGATTTTGCGGTTACATCTCCATCGCCTATTTATAGATTGTAACTTTTTCTGACCATCAAAAAGTATAATTTATCTGAAAGCAATTTTCTTAAAATGAGCAAGAGAGGGCCTGGCTTGCCTACTGGAAAGCGCATTTGATTTGTTGAATCTGTAGCAGCCTTATAGATTGTTTTCGCAACGACTTCAGGGCCTTCTGCGTCCTTCATTACTTTTTCGGCAGCAGTATTGAATTTATCTATAAAACCATCGTACGATTTTGTGGTAATGGGTTTGACAAACTGTCTGCTTCTGCCATAGAAATCGGTTACAATAGGACCTGGTTCAACAAGTTTCAATTGGATGTTAAACTGTGCTACTTCGTAGTGTAGGGACTCAGTAAATCCTTCCACTGCAAATTTGGTTGCATGGTAAATGCTGTAAAGCGGGAAGGTTATTTTCCCGCCCATACTTGAGATCTGGATGATCTTTCCCCCTCCTGTTGGCCGCATCAACTTGATAGCTTCCCGGGTTATACGCATTAGACCAAAAACATTTGTATCAAACTGTTTCTCAATAATTTCATCACTCATTTCCTCAAAAGCGCCATCCACACCGTATCCGGCATTGTTCACTACAACCTCAATTTTCCCAAAATCCTTTTGTACTTGTGTGAATGCATGTTGAATGCTTTCCAGACTGGTAACATCCAAGGCATAGAGTTTCACATTTGGATAGATTGAAAAGTCTTGTTCCTTTTCTGGAGTTCTTTGTGTAGCAGCTACATTCCAACCCATTTTTGCAAACGCTAGTACGGTTGCTTTTCCAATCCCACTTGAGGTACCTGTTATTAAAATTGTTTTTATCATCACTTTCTTTTTTGAACAAACTTAGCGGGTAACTTTTAAACCAACAACCTTAGAGTATGGTCTATGGTTGATATTTATTTTTTATCGTTTACCTTTACACCATGTTGATTAATGAACTATCAAAAAAAACAGGGCTCTCTACCCATACCATTCGGTTTTATGAAAAGTCAGGCTTAATCGAAGGCAAACAAGACTCGATGATAAAATCAAATAATTACTTTCACTACGATGAGGTAACAGTAGAGAAATTAGAGTTTATCAATGATGCAAAATTGGTAGGTTTCACGATCAAGGAAATCGGACAAATCCTCGATGCCTGGTACAACAATAAATTTACAAAGACTCAAAAGCTTGAAATTCTAGATGAAAAATTGATTTCCTTGGAACAAAAACTTAAGGAAATTAAAGCCATGAAAAAGCAGATTCTTCAGTTTAAAGAGGATGTACTAAATGATAGATGCTAACATACTAACTTAAGGAGGTTAAGCTTGCTTTGCGAGCAACCTGAAAAAATCCATTCAAAAGAGTATTTCGTTGATGAAGCTTAATTCTCCTAAAAACAAAAAACTCAGCGGAAACGCTGAGTTTTTTGTTTTGTTTCTTATTTGATCACTATCTCTTGTGGCATGCGTACCTGCACACCCTGGTAGTTTTTCAGTCTCTGAATTTTTTGGTAGAGCGGGTACTGTTCTCCGAGTTGAGTCTGAAGGATGCGAACTTGTACTTGATCGGAAAAATTCATCATTAATTCTTCGAACCAAGGTTTTTTCTCGGGATAGTACAATACGCGGTAATCCTCTCCAGCTTTAATCTTCGCAGCCGCGATGCCAATAGCCGTATCCAAGCCACCCAATACATCGACCAATCCACGTGCTTTGGCTTGTGTTCCAGTCCAAACTCTTCCAGAAGCTACCTTGCGAACAGAATCAGGATGCATGCCTCGACCTTCAGCCACTCGAGAGATGAAGGTCTCGTAGCCATCCTCTACAGAAGATTGGATGATGGTTCGCTCTACTTCAGTGAGAGGGCGAGCCATATTTCCAAAATCCGAAAGTTCACCGGTGGAAACCACATCTGTCGTAACGCCCAACTTGTTATTGACCAATTCCTGAACATTGAATAGAATTCCAAAAATGCCGATAGAACCCGTAATCGTGTTTGGCTGTGCTACAATCGTGTCAGCAGGAGCTGCTATGTAATATCCTCCAGAAGCGGCTACTTCACCCATGGATACAATCACTGGCTTTACTTTTTTGGCTTCCGACATTTCTCTCCAGATTACTTCAGAGGCAAGAATAGATCCTCCTGGAGAGTTTACGCGTAAAACAATGGCTTTGATGTTTTCGTCTTTTCGTGCTTTGCGAATTTCCTTGGCAAACTTTTCTGAACTAATCGCTCCCTCCGCATTACCATCTACAATATCCCCTTCCGCTAGGATTACTGCGATTCGATTGGAAGAGGTGATGTTTTTACTTTTTGCCATTCCACCAAGGTCAGTGGCATTGATGGTTTCAATTTGATCATCTTCCTTGAGACCTAACTTTTCTTTTAGGATGCTGTGGACCTCATCTTCGTACTTTAGGGCTGTAGCCAACTTGTAGGTTACTGCATCTTTTGGTTTGCGAACAAGCATTTGCTGATTGATGCGAACCAAACTGTCTTGCGCAATGCCTCTTGATTTTGCGATTAGCTCAAGCGCATGGTTGTTGATGTCATCCAGAAAGTATTGGGTTTGTAGGCGATTTTCTGGGCTCATTTTATCTAGGATAAATGGCTCCACAGCACTTTTAAATTCACCTACTCGGAAAACCTCTGGTTTGATGCCTACTTTTTCAAAGAAGCCTTTCAAGAAAATTCCTTCGGAGGAAAAGCCGTTGAAGTCAATTCCACCCAAGGGATTGAGGTAAATTTCATCAGCTACAGAGGCCAAGAAATACCCGCCTTCTGAGTATGCTTCATCGTAAGCGACGATAAATTTTCCTGATGTTTTGAAATCAATTAAAGCTTCTCTAAGCTCCAAAAGACCCGCTTGACCAGCACCAAATAGGCCTGCATTCAAATAGATTCCTTTAATGTTTTCATTGGTCTTTGCTTCCGCTATTGCTTTTTTTAGGTTGACTAAACCCGCGGTATTTTCCCCTCCAAATGGATCTGTGAACGATCCAAATACCAAATCTTCATCTGAAGTACGCTCCACTAAGGTGCGGCCATTGAGATCAAGGTGCAGGATTGAGTTTTTTTCCAAGGTCACTTCTTTCTCAGAAGACGAAGCAACCAAACCTATAATCCCGAAAAAAATAAGCATTGCTACAATGCTGAATACAAAGAGGCCCACGATGACGGCCAATACATTACCTAGAAACTTCATATTAGTTCGTTTATGACTGTAAATTTAGGCTAATTTGAGCAAGCTTTACAAAAATTATACTAACGAGGAATGCAGACTGAAGTTGTATTGGGAATTGGGGGCAACAAAGGGGATCGGGCAGCCTATCTCAAAACTGCAATTGAGGTCCTATCCAAGCAGGTAAGCCTCGTTGGCTGCTCTAAAATCTATGAAACAGCGATTTGGGGAGGCGTGGCCACCAATGGAAATTTTTTAAACCAAGTTATTTGTATTCAAACCGATCTGGATCCAACTAGCTTGTTGGAATTAATCCAAGGAATTGAATTGGACTTGGGGAGAACACGCGAACAGCATTGGGGAGATCGAACTATTGATATCGACATTCTCTATTTTGGAGCAGAAGTTTGGAATACCCCAGCCCTTAGTATCCCACATCCATACCTTGCGCAGCGGCGATTTGTGCTGCAGCCATTGGCTGAAATCCTGCCAACAAAAATCCATCCTGTTGTTGGGAAAACAAGCCTTGAGTTACTTGCTGAATGTACCGATCCTGGGCAGGTTTCAGTTTGGAAGGCAGCTAACTAAAAACTCCCACCTGCATGGGTGGGAGTTGATGATTACAGTCCAGAAACGATTGCTTCGGGATGGATTTTTTTGACCAAACCCTGGAGTACTTTTCCAGGTCCACACTCCACAAATTCAGTGGCACCATCGGCTACCATCTGTTGCACGGATTGGGTCCATTTCACAGGCGCAGTCAGTTGGGCAATTAGATTTGCCTTGATTTCGGCCACATCCGATACAGCAGTAGTACTCACATTCTGGTAAATAGGGCAGATTGGGGCATTAAACTGAGTTCCTTCGATTGCTTTTTGAAGTTTCTCCCGTGCAGGTTCCATCAATGGAGAGTGAAATGCACCGCCCACTGGAAGGGGTAGTGCTCGTTTTGCACCCGCAGCCTTGAGTAGTTCACAGGCGATTTCTATGCCTTTGGTAGATCCAGAGATCACAAGCTGTCCTGGACAGTTGTAGTTTGCGGCTACGACGATTTCCTCGGTGATGCTAGCGCAAATTTGTTCAACCACTTGATCCTCCAAGCCTAGGATTGCTGCCATGGAGGAAGGGTTGATTTCACAAGCTTCCTGCATCGCTAGGGCTCTTTGGAACACCAACGCTAGGCCATCTTCAAAGCTCAATACGCCATTGGCAACTAGCGCGGAAAATTCCCCTAAGGAATGTCCTGCCACCATGTCTGGAGCAAAGTTTGGGGTAGTTTTAGCCAAGATCACCGAATGTAAAAAGATGGCAGGTTGGGTCACCTTGGTTTGCTTGAGTTCCTCCTCTGTACCTTCAAACAGGATATCTGTAATTCTAAAACCGAGCTGCTCATTTGCTTTTTCAAATAAGGCCTTTGCAGTAGGATTTTCTTCGTAGAGTGATTTTCCCATTCCTGGGAATTGGGCTCCTTGGCCTGGAAATACGATTGCTTTCATTTCTTGAATGGACGAAATATAAGCCTCAAATATAGAATTTTTTTAACTGTCAGTTCGAAGAGATTAGAGCGTATCCAAGGTAGGGAAGTGTTTTGAAAGCACTTTTTTTCGGTTTTCGGAAAGCCAACGGATAAAAGCTTTGACAGCAGGAGAATGCTTCTTTTGTTTGAGCCAAATTAGTTTCCAGTCCGCCTTTAGGGGGAGCCCAGGCAGTTCCAAAAGCGAGATTCGGCCCTCTTTGAGTTCCTGCGCCATTGAAAAATTGGACAATAGGGATGCCCCCAAACCAGCCATAACTGCCTGTTTGACGGCTTCGTTGGTGGCAAGCTCTAGGTTACTTTCTACGTGAATGTCCCGATCTTGGAAAAATCGCTCCATCATGGTACGTGTACCGGAACCTTTTTCTCGAAGAAGGAAGGGTACTTTTTCCCAGTTTCCAGCTTGAATATGGGCAGCATAAGCTTCTTTATTTTCAGGGGAGCAGGCCAGAAACCACTTGTTCTCTGCCAGCTGAATACTTTCTAGATCGAGTTCATCCGGCCATAGAGACACCAATGCCAAATCTGTTGAGTTTTCCTGCAAGTGAGCCAATACTTTGTAGCGATTGGAAACCTCCAAACTGATTTCCACATGAGGGTGGATTTTCATGAAGTCTGCCATCAAGTAGGGGATGATGTATTTCCCTGTAGAAACAGCAGAAATTCGAATTTTTCCGCCCAAAAGCCCTTTAAGCTCCAGCATTTTTTCCTCAATCTGTCCAAGCTCTCCAAAAATACGGTCTGCAGTATCTACCAATTCTTGGCCAAATTCAGTGATATGAATTCGCTTCCCAATAATTTCGGTGAGAGGCACTTCAAACTGTTCCTGTAAGTTTTTCAACTGGATAGAGACCGCTGGTTGGGTCATGCTCATGGCTTCCGCAGCTTTGGTGATGCTTTGAAACTTGGCAATTGCCTGGAAGGCTTTTAGCTGATGTAGGGTGATATTCATAAGTAAAATTAATTCAAAAACGATAACGAATTAAAAAATATTATGTTTTACTTTTTTTGAATCTATTCAGGAAGGATATTTGCGCCATGGATTTTCAGATTCTTATCAACAACCTCACCAACCCAAGTCTCCTTTTTTTTATTCTAGGAGTTTTGGCAGTGAAACTGAAGAGTGATTTAGAAATCCCCCCAACCAGCGCCAAGTTCATAGCGCTCTACTTGATGATCTCCATTGGGTTTAAAGGAGGTCAAGAGCTTTCCCATAGTGAATTTACAGCTGGAATATTTTGGGCCCTTGCCTTTGGCGTGCTGCTTTCCGCCTCAATTCCTTTCTACACTTTTTTTATTCTGAAGCGAAAGTTAGGAGTGCCCAATGCCGCTGCAATTGCTGCAGCCTATGGATCAATTTCCGCGGTCACCTTTGTGGCTGCAGCTGCATTTTTGGAAGGGCAGGGGGTCAGCTTTGGAGGCCATATGGTGGCTGTTATGGCCTTAATGGAGGCGCCAGCAATTATTTCAGGCGTTATTTTGTTGCGGAAATATACCCCATCCAAGTCTGAAGGAGGGCTCAAACAAATCGTAATTCATGCTTTTACGAATAGCTCGGTTTTGTTGATTCTGGGAAGTTTGGTCATTGGTTTGATAGCCGATGAAAAGCAGGCTGAGGGGATCAAACCCTTTATCACGGATATTTTCAAAGGATTTCTTGCTGTCTTTTTATTGGACATGGGCATTACCAGCGGAAGAAAATTGAAAGCATTTTTTAAGACAGGTTATTTTTCTTCTCTTTTCGCCACCCTTATACCCTTGATTAATGGGGTCTTAGTGGCTTACATTAGCCAATGGGTAAGTCCTGAGGTTGGTGATCGCCTGATTTTTGCAATTCTTGCTGCTTCTGCTTCTTACATTGCCGTGCCCGCAGCAATGAAGTTGTCCAATCCAGAAGCCGATGAAGGGCTCTATGTTCCGATGGCCCTGGCCGTGACTTTCCCTTTCAACCTTACCCTAGGGATGCCCATCTATTGGATGATTATCCAATCGACTTGAGAAAGGGATGATCTTCTTTTAAAAAGTGTGCGCATTCACTCGCTGTAGGCATTCTGCAGGTGTCTCTTCGGCCAAACCATTGGTACCTATGACTGCTTATCCACTGGTAGATTCGGTCTCGAACTCCTTTAGGGATGATGATAAAGCCGTAGAAGAGGGGCCAAGCCCCATCCAAAACTCGCGCCACCCGCAGTGCTGCCGTACTTCCGAGATAGACCTTTCCTTGCTCCACCAAGACGAGGGTGTCCATGTAGGTGGAGGGTAGTCTATAGTGCGTTAAAACGCGCTGCCCCGCAGGACCTTGAATTGAAGCAAGAAGCAACTTCTTATGGGTGTCACGCTTCAGTACAAAATCCACCGCCCCATTACACAGGTTACAGTGTCCATCAAATAGCAAGATGGATTCGAGTTTCATCAACGGAGGAGTTGAATCGTTCCTTTCAAGGTCTGCTGCTTCTTGGTTGGATCCACCACATCGAAGGAGACCGTTCCTGAGTAGTAGTAGGTTCCTGCCGGAAGTTCATTTCCACTTGGGTCTTTTCCATCCCAACGGATAAATGGATCATTTTCAGTGGCAGATTGGCTGGCATAGCGGAATACCTCTGTACCCCACCGGTTTACGATAAATAGTTCAATCTGGGTTACAAATCGTGGGCATTTTGAGAAAGGATTATCAAAAGCCATAAAAGTATCGTTCAGGCCATCGCCATTGGGAGAGAAAGCATTCGGAAGGAGGTAGTTTGGACAGTTGTCAACACATACCACATTACTTTTTGGGCTTTCATTTCCAGAGCGATCTACTGCGGTTACATAATAACAACCCTTGTAATTGGGTAGGTTTTGAAGTGTAGCACGAAGTTGTTGTGCCGTGTATTGACCTATTCGGGTAAAGGTTCCGTCAGGGGTACCCTCTGGATTGAAGTACAGGCGGTAGCCACTGAGTTGATCGTCACAAGTTCCACTGAAATTGGGTTTCCAACTTAATTCATGCCTGTAGGTAATCGTGCCACAGGATTGTTCCGCTACATATGCGGTACACTCTGGCCCATCAAAAGTAAGCACTGGTGCACATGGAAGGCGGTTGTCATCTGGTTTGGCACAGATGATTTGAGATTTATTTTCAAGGGGATATACGAGACCAGCTACATTGTAAGCCCCTTTGGTAATGACGAAGTAGCAATACTCCAGATCCTTCTTTAATTTGACCCCATTGAAACTTCCGTTATCGAGGTAGATGGGGCCTTTCTGAGTCACATCTACTTCAGCGATTTTCACAAAATTGGCAACATCCGCTGCAGCAGCATCCGTACGGTTGCGATATACCTCGTGTTTGTATTGGGCGATGGAATTGTTCCAAGGAACAGTATAGGACCATTTGAGTTCAATCGCTTCATTGATGATCGTAGGCTCTAGTCGAACGGAGGAAGCCGAAGTGGACGTATCAATTTTAATGTTGTTGTCCATCAAAACCACCTTGTAATTGTAGACTAAGTTTTTGGTATTCAATTTTTTGTCTGTGAACAAGGTGTCCGCTGTTTTTCCCAAAGACACACGATTTTGAGCGCCTGTAAATCCTTCGCTTCGGATCAATTCATAAGAATAAGGGCCTGGAAATTGGATTTTATCCAAGTCGTAGGGTGGAGTCCATTTGACAAAAATTTCCCCATCTTTTTCATCTGTGCTTGTAATGCTTACGTTGGTGAGGATGGGGACATCCACATCAATGGTGATGCAGATTTCATCCGAAACAATGCTTTCACCTAACCTTGGGGTAGGAAATGCGGCCACCAATCGGTAGCAATAGGTATTGCCAGGAGCGAGTCCTTCTCCGCCGTTCTTATCCGTAAAAGTAGTAGTGGCCATGTCGGTAGTTCCGATCAGCTCATACCCGCCGCGAATACCTGTTTCGCAAGAATCTGGCTCGTAAGGATCCGAATTAATCCTTCTCCAGACCTGCATTTCTTGCGCAGATGCAGCACAGGTGTAAGGATCCCAGTTCAACTTTACCGTTCTACCCGGTAGCTGCTCCAGCTCATCCCAAACGGGCGGAGGACCGATTACTTTTATTTTCCAAGTTTGGATGTCTACCAATTTAGGGCCCGAACGCGGTTGGTCTGTGATCCGTACCCGTACCTCATACTCCCGTTCCCGGACATGATTGCAGACCGTTTGCCAATCAAAATTTACAATTCCCGGCTGGGGCTGAAACTTATTTTCTGGTTTGTAGGTCGCGGGAGAGGTGTTGATTTCAATGGGTTCCCCAAAAACCTCAATTTTGATAGGGTCTCCATCCGGGTCCTCTCCTTGGATAATTTCCTGAATCCGTGTTCCAGCGACTACGCAGAGGTCGGGTGGAAGAATCAGTTTGGGCCGTTTGTTGTTGGAATTTTCAATGATGATTTGCATATCTCGGACCACATAGCCGATTTCCACAAATTTCCCTTCGATTTTGCGCCATTCTGTAATTCGCATGGCCACGCTGTATTGCCCTGCAGTGCCAGGAGCATCCCAGACGAGATCTCCAAAAATGGCGTCTACTCTCAAAAATGCAGGCCCTGTTCCATCCTCCTTATTCTTACTAAACTCTGGGCTTGCAGGATCTCGGTAATTGTTGACTACCCGCTCAAAGCCTTGCTTAGGGATTTCAATTTTGTAAGAAAGGCTGTCTCCATCTGGATCATAAGCCCCTGGATTGTGGATGTACCGAATATTCACAGCGCCATTATCGACCGGTGGAATGGTCAAGACTGGGGAGTTGTTGACCCCGATAAAGGGATCAATTGTGATTTCAGTTTCCACATAAAATGGGGTGTCCACCGAATTGTTCATGTTCAGAGTCAGGTCATTTCGGTTGAATTCCAAGAAGCGAATCTTGTACTTGCCGGGCCCCTGAAACGTGTGCGTAATGACGAATGTGTTTTTTTCGATCAAGTCCCCTAAGTCTTCGACCAGCGAAAAATCACTTTTTGTGTTGAGCTGCTCTTCCCGGCCGTCGCCAAAGTTGATCCGCCCTGGTCCGAAGACAACAGAGGAACGCGTATCTGTGTAACCGACCACGGTGATTCGGTAGGTGAGCGTTTGAACCGAAATTCGTTCTGCAATGATCTCACCCGCGCGGATGTGGGTCGCCCATGCGGTATCCAGGGCAGAAAAAAATGTGATGCAAAAAAGAATAAAATAAATTCTAAGCTTCATATCGGTCAAGGTGACTATTCAAAGATTAAACTGGGTATTGAGAATGGCTTCAAATGGGATGAATTCACTCCAAATTTTCTGTGTATACGAAGTAAACGGATGGATGGAGAAAAACCATCAAAAATTAAAACAATAAAATTGAACAGACTGTTGGAAACACTTAAAAATTCCTGTTTTAACACATTGAAACAGTAGCTTATTTAGAATCGTTTAAAATAAGAAAGTGGTACTTGCGCGGATTGGATACTAGCCTTCTCGGATGTAAATTTGGCCAATTGAATAGCAAAACAAGTTTGTTTTAAACTAATCTTATTTATTTATGACTTGGGTTACCAAAACCTTGAATAGCACCCTCGGAAGAAAATTGATTATGGCGCTGACCGGTCTTTTTCTTATTCTGTTTTTGACAGGCCATGTGTCTGGAAATTTGCTTCTGTTTAAAGGAGATGGAGGTCAGGCATTTAACATGTATGCCAAGTTTATGACTACCAATCCAGCAGTAAAGTTGTTGTCCTACCTCACGTACATTTCGGTGATTGGACACATCGTCTATTCCATTTTACTTTCCCAGCACAACAAGTCTGCGCGCCCAGTTTCCTATTCCACCTCCAAAGGCAGTACCAACTCCGCTTGGTCCTCTCGCAACATGGGCGTATTGGGAACGATCATCCTTATCTTCTTAGTTGTCCATCTACAAGGTTTTTGGGCGAAAATGCACTGGGGAGAGGTTCCCATGGTGACCTACGAAGGGGAAGAATACAAAAACCTGTACCTCATCGTCAATGAAGCTTTCAAGCAAGTGTGGATGGTGGCCTTGTATGTGATTTCCATGGTGTTTCTTGGATTTCACCTATCTCATGGATTTGCCTCGGCATTCCAGACCTTGGGACTCAACCATAAAAAATATTCTCCTGCCATCAAGATGGTGGGTACCCTCTACTGCATCCTGGTACCTTCCTTGTTTGCAGCCATGCCTCTTTACATACACTTCTCTAGCTACTAAATAGTCCCGTATGATACTAGATTCCAAAATACCTGCTGGTCCTTTGGCAGAAAAATGGACTAAGCACAAATTTTCAAGCAAGCTCGTCAACCCAGCCAACAAGCGTAAATACGACGTGATTGTCGTAGGTACTGGTTTGGCAGGTGCTTCTGCAGCAGCTTCCCTCGCGGAGCTCGGATACAATGTGAAGGCTTTTTGCTTCCAAGATAGCCCTAGAAGAGCGCACTCTATTGCAGCACAAGGGGGGATCAATGCAGCAAAAAACTACCAGAACGATGGGGATTCTATCTACAGATTGTTTTACGATACCATCAAGGGTGGAGATTACCGTGCTCGTGAAGGCAATGTGTACCGTCTTGCAGAAGTTTCGGTAAAAATTATTGACCAATGTGTAGCGCAAGGGGTTCCTTTTGCCCGTGAATATGGAGGGCTACTGGCCAACCGTTCCTTTGGTGGGGCTCAAGTGTCCCGTACTTTTTATGCGCGTGGCCAAACAGGACAGCAATTGTTGTTGGGCGCCTATTCGGCATTGAGCCGTCAGGTAGCGAATGGCAAGGTGAAGTTATTTCCACGTACCGAAATGATGGATTTGGTGGTTATCGATGGTCAGGCCAAAGGTATTGTAACTCGTAATCTAATCACTGGAGCTGTAGAAACGCATGCAGCACATGCGGTGCTCTTGTGTACTGGCGGATACGGCAACGTATTTTTCCTTTCTACCAATGCGATGGGTTCTAACGTGACTGCCGCCTGGAGAGCCCACAAGCGTGGGGCGTTTTTTGCCAACCCTTGCTTTACTCAGATTCACCCTACCTGTATCCCAGTATCTGGAGACCACCAGTCCAAGTTGACCTTGATGTCTGAATCCCTCCGAAATGACGGAAGAGTATGGGTTCCTGCTACGCAACAGATTGCAGAAAAACTAAGAAAAGGACAGATCAAAGCAAACGATATTAAAGAGGAGGACCGTGATTATTTCTTGGAACGAAAATATCCTTCTTTCGGTAACTTGGTTCCGCGAGATGTGGCTTCCCGAAATGCGAAATATGTATGCGACGAGGGTCGTGGAGTCAACGAAACGGGTGAAGCCGTATACCTAGACTTCCGCGATGCGATCAAGCGCGATACGCGAAAAATCATCGAGCAGAAGTACGGCAACCTCTTTGATATGTACAAGCAGATCACTGGAGAGGATCCATATGAGATGCCAATGATGATCTATCCAGCGGTGCACTACACCATGGGAGGTCTTTGGGTGGACTACAATTTGATGACTACTGTGCCTGGTTTGTATGCGCTAGGAGAGGCCAACTTCTCTGAGCATGGTGCCAACCGATTGGGAGCTTCTGCATTGATGCAGGGCTTGGCAGATGGTTATTTTGTCATTCCTTACACTGTAGGTGACTATTTGGCGCAACTTGCTCCTAAGCCAGTGGATGATACGCATCCGGAGTTTGCAAGAGTGAAAGCGGAAGTTCAAGGTCGAATCAACACGCTTTTAAACATCAATGGAACCAAGCCGGTTGATTACTTTCACAAGCGATTGGGTAAAATCATGTGGAATGAGTGCGGTATGGCCCGAACTGAAGAAGGACTCAAGGGTGCTAAGGCTGAAATTCAAGCTCTGAAGAAGGAATTTTGGTCTAATGTAAAGGTGATGGGTACCAATGAGGAACTCAACCAAACCCTAGAAAAGGCCAATCGAGTAGCGGACTTCTTGGAATTGGGAGAACTGATGGTAGACGATGCACTCAACAGAAATGAATCCTGTGGAGGACACTTTAGAGAAGAATACCAAACTCCAGATGGGGAAGCACTTCGTGACGACGAAAATTATGCCTACGTGGCCGCCTGGAAATACCTAGGAGAAGGCCAGGAGGAGGAACTTGTCAAAGAGGAGCTCGTCTTCGAAAATGTCAAACTTACCCAGCGTTCATATAAATAATTTGCAGGCAATCAGTTCAAAAGACTTTGTCTTTTTCAATTAAAGCGAAAATCAAAGTCATTGACCTCATATAAAACTAGCGTAGATAGATGAAATTGACTTTAAAAATCTGGAGACAGAAAAATACAGCGGACAAGGGTGGATTTGTGACCTATGTGGCAGACCATGTTTCCAAAGACATGTCTTTCTTAGAGATGTTGGATGTGTTGAATGACCAGCTCACGGAAAGAGGTGAGGATCCCGTACACTTTGACCACGACTGCCGAGAGGGGATCTGTGGGATGTGTTCGCTCTACATCAATGGCAAACCTCATGGACCACTTCAGACCACTACCTGCCAGTTGCACATGCGATCCTTCTCTGATGGAGAGACGATCACCATTGAACCTTGGAGAGCCAAGGCTTTTCCAGTAGTAAAAGACCTAGTTGTCAATCGTTCGGCTTTCGATAGAATCATTCAAGCAGGTGGCTACGTGTCTGTCAATACTGGTGGCGTACCTGATGCCAACGAAATTCCAATCCCAAAAACTATCGCGGATTTGGCCATGGATGCAGCCCAGTGTATCGGTTGCGGAGCCTGTGTAGCGGCCTGTAAAAATGCCTCTGCCATGCTTTTCACCTCTGCCAAAGTTTCTCAGTTGGCCTTATTGCCTCAAGGGCAAGTGGAGCGCAAAACGAGAGCGGAAAAAATGGTAGCCCAGATGGATGCTGAAGGCTTTGGTGCTTGTACCAATACAGGTGCATGTGAAGCAGAATGTCCAAAAGGCATTTCCATTACCAACATTGCGCGCATGAATCGCGAATATTTCTCTGCTGTAGTGAGCAGCGAAAACATGTAATTCAGAGATTCTGTCTCAACGAAAAAAGGGCCCGCATCAGCTGGCCCTTTTTTGGTTGTTTTCTATTTATAGTTCATCTGATTGATCCATGCCCGAATCAAGGCCACCCCTTCTTCATGAATGCTCGTTCGCCCAATCTCTGGCATGGCTACTCCCATTTCAGTTGAATTCATCCGGTGTAGCAGGATAGATGCATCCGCCTGACCTGGGACGATATCGTAGGTGTGTTTACCAGATCCCTTTCCTGCCGCCACTGGTGTTTTGAATACCCCAAGTTTCAAGGGGTCTTGCTGTCCATAGGTTAGGAAAAGCCCAGTAGTACTGGCAGGACCTTCCGCTCGATGGCAGTGGGAGCAGTTGATGTCCAGGTATGCCATGGCCCGATCGTTGAGGGTTAGGCTTTGATCCTCGTAGTTGACTAGGGAAGGATGTGCTTCTTTGCCTAAGAACCCTTCAAGCTTTCCAAGTTTGGCCCAATGTGCCAATTGGTTTTCCGATCCTTCTGCAAAGGTGATCGTATGGTTGAGGTGTCTGGTTTGCACGCCCAAGGGTGCTAAGGATTCATTTTTGTTGTGGCAGCTCTTGCATTGGTTTTTGTTGGGAACGAGGTAATTGATGACCTGTTCTTCACCTGCTTGGTTGATAAAGCGAACTTCCTTCTCAGCGCCCACCACCTTCAAGACAGCATCTGTTTGGGAATCATTCCAGACGTAGGGATAGGCTTGCCATCCGCTTTCCTCGTGGATCATTAATCGGGTTTCGATGATTCTGCGCTCCCCTTCTGGTTTACGAAAATCGCTGGGGTAGTAGAAGTTTTTTATCAGGATTGTTCCCTGCGGTAAATCCAGTTCTTCTCCGGCTATGACGGCCTTTTCGCCTTCAGGGAGGTAAGCAAATCGACTTTTGAGGGCATAGTCTGTAAACAAGGAAGAGGCAGGCTGGTACGGAATTATTGTTTCGCTGGGTGATAATTGGTCGAGTTCTCCTTCAAAAAAACCATAGGTAGAGAGTCTTCGGTAGGGAAATTTCCCTGATGCTTCTTCAGGAGCCAAAATTTCTTCCGGTGCAGTGGCCTGTACTTCTTCTACCTGTTCGGGTTGACAAGACCAGAGCAGGGAAAGAATAAGGCTGGCAACTGCCCATTTTGAAAAATTGGGAGCAAATCCTTGCATAATCACAGCGCTTTTGAATGAAGGAGAGGCAAGGAGCTTAGCCCAGCAGGGGAAGGCTTGCAATTCTGAAAGGGTACATAGTCCTCAAATGCATCGATTTTGTCTTCCCCTTCCATGAGGTAAAAACGCGTAAAGCGTAGGTTCTTGATACTAGGCTCTTGGATGCAGATGCGCATAGGATTGGAATCAATCGAGGTAGCGAGGGACTCGTCCCAAATCCCATCGTAGATGATGTCTTGGGTTTTTAGCCAGCCATGGGCATTGTATATGCTGACCAACTGTCCCAATTCACGGGTTAGGTCAGGGAGACTGCTCCAAGGTCCTCGATCGTACTCGTTATCGTGCAGCGAGATGTCTGTGGTGTAGGGAGACCAGTTGGGCGCCTCTGCAGGGAATCCAGTAACCTGGTAGCTAGCAATAGCCACGCCATACGTTTTATTTCGCAGAATGCGGTTGTTGAAGATTTCTACTTCTTTGGCAGCCAATAATACAATTCCTGATCCTGGAGGAATCATGGTTACGGTATTGCCATTGGGCCCATCGCCAATGGGAGTTGCAAAGTTCTCGTGGTTGTTGTCGATGATGTCGTTGTCGTAGATGCGGGTTTTTCGACCATCAGCTTTGGGTAGACCAGGAAGGTTAAAAACCAGTATTCCACCAGCATTGTCTCGGGCGGTATTTCCATAGACTTCCGCTCGGTCGCAGTTTTCGATTTCAATGCCTGCTACATTGCCGAAGGCCAGGGAGTTCTTCACTACAATGTCTTCGGATTGACCGACGTAGATTCCTGCATCTTTGGAGTGCGAGGCGATGCATTCGTCGATGACTACATTTTTACATTGAACGGGATAGATGGCGTAGGTTCCATTTTTGGATTTGTCACCATGTGTCCAAGTGACGTTGATCTTGCGAAAGGTGATCCCATCCGTATGTTGGGCTTTGATGCCATCGCCAGGAGCATCCTCAATGCTCAGTTCTTCAATGGTAATGTCCTTGCCTACGATTTTTACCCCTTCTCCCCCTGATTTCAAATCACGAAAAGAAAGCACTGTTTTGTCCATTCCGGCTCCATGGATGCGAATGGCGGTTTTATTGTCAAGAATGAGTTGGGTCTTGAGTTCATAAAATCCCTCAGGAATTTGGATGGTGCTGGAGTCTTCGGCAAGAATAAAGGCTTCCACCAAGGTTTCCACTTCTTCTGGAGTTGCGCGACGCAGTTTGGAACTATCAAAAGTTTGTTCGTTGGAAGCTGAGCCACAGCTCCAGAGGAGGCATAGGCATGAAAAAAGGAGTAGGGATCGAATCATGCTGCGTACTGTTTGCACCTTC
>CANGZP010000002.1 GCA_947458475.1 Cyclobacteriaceae bacterium
AGGCGTAGTTGAAAAGGTCGGCTAGCGCCAAAGGTAATCGAGGCAATTTTTGGGTTTCTTCCTAGCACTGCTTCATTGTCACGATGCCAACCCATGCTGTCCTGACCATCACGGTAATAGTTGCAGAGCACGTGTGTGAACTCATGCTGTGTAAATTCCTCCAATCGCTGTTTGATGCGTTCCAATTCTGCTGTAAATGGCAAGGCCTGCATCTCAATCCCAGAATACCCATACCGCAGCTTTGGATCCCCATAGAGCGCTGTAAGCCGAGGCTGAAGGATTTGCTTACCAAACATCCAGATTGGCTCCTGTTGCCAAGCTAATCCTTCCTGAAGTTGTTTGAAATAAAGATCCGCTTCTTCAGTCGAAAAAAAATCAGGATGGAAATAAGCTTCCCCTTGAAAAGGAAGCAGGTTTCTAGATTCCTGAGGAAGGAGTGAATACTGCATACCAATCAACTCGATTTCAAGGCAACATGTTTGGATAGAAATATCCCTCCTACCTCTTGCAAGAAGATAGGTAGGCAGGTAGGTTACTCTTTCGTCCAATAATCAATTACAGTCACCTTATCCAAATGTGGGCCCAAGAGCGCTACAAACTCCTTGTGTGCAGGATGTGGGATATACGTATCACGATCCGCATCCGAGTGGAAGGTCACGGTAAATGCATGCGTTAAGCCTTGGTTGAGGCCTTCCGGACTGGAGTTGGTTCCCCATTCGAAGTCTTTGATCTCGGTGATTTTTGAGGGTAGTGCTTGAAAAGCAGCAACAATCCCATCAACATCCTGCTGAGAAGAAGTGGGTTTAAATCCAAAAAGGACTACATGGCGAAGAACTGAATCTGGCATAGCTGCGTTTTTTAGGTTGGTTTCTGGGCTAGGTGTGGTGAGCGTCTCGGCTTCCTTTTCTTTGGGAGCGCAAGAAAGTAGAAGGAGGATAGAAATGAGGTAGATTGGATTTGATTTCATAGCAAATAGGCCAATTAAGTGCAATTAAGACTGAACCCTTCCAAATTTCCTGGAAGAATTGGCTAAAGCTATACTTCTAGATTGAAAAAATGAAATAAAAAAATCCCCAAGCGATTGCATCACCTGGGGATTTTACCTCAAGGGTAGTAGTGATTATTTAACCACTTTTACGTTTACGGCATTGATGCCTTTCTTTCCTTGTACTAGTTCGTAAACCACTTTGTCATTTTCACGGATTTCGTGAACCAAACCTGTGTGGTGAACGAATACGTCCTCACTGTTATCAGATGGGGTAATGAATCCAAAGCCTTTGGTTGTGTTAAAGAATTTTACTGTTCCTTCATTCATGATTTTTGAAATTTTGATTTGTTTTTACTCGATTTTGATTGGACTGATTTGAATTAAATTTTTTCTCTACTGGCGGTTCTGGAGGAGTATCAGAGATGTTTCCGAATTCATCCACATAAGCGATCATGTTGTCGAGACTTCCATCTTTTGGTTGTCCCTTTCGCTCAAGTTTCTTCTCCATTTTATCTTTCTGCTTTCTCTTTTTAAGTTCCGCCTTTTGTTTTTTGATAAATGTGTTTTGATTTTTTGACATGCAAGTGGTTTAGTTTACAAATGTGATGGCATGACCTACTTTGCCGGCTCTGCCAGTTCTTCCGATACGATGGATGTAAGCATCCATGGTCATCGGTAGCTGATAGTTGATCACATGGCTCACATCAGCTACATCGATCCCTCTAGCAGCAACGTCAGTTGCTACCAACACGCGGATCTCCCCATTTTTGAATTCCTCGATCATTCTATTTCGAAAATTCTGGGACTTATCTCCGTGGATTTGGCCGGCTTTGATACCAGCTTGTACTAACTTTTTAGCTAAACGATCCGCAAGCCTTTTAGTTTCAGTAAATAAAATTACCTTCTCCAGTTCAGGGTTTGCAAACAAGTCAGCTAAGACCTCAAACTTATCTTGACCTTCCGGTACTCGAATCGTTTGTTGTTCAATATTTTCATTTGTGGTGGCACCAGTAGAAACTTTCACTTCTACAGGATTAGAAAGTAGGCCATCGATTAATTTCTTTTGACTAGGCTCCAAGGTAGCCGAGAAAAGAAGCGTCTGATCTCTTTTACCGATGCGATTCACCAGTTTGTTGACATCTAGAACAAAGCCCATATCCAACATGCGATCAAATTCATCCAAGACCAAGGTATTTACCTTTCGAAGGTCCAATACTTTCCTATCCGACAGGTCCAATAACCTTCCGGGAGTACCTACAATCACCTGAAGCTTCCGCTCCAACTTCTGATTATCCGAATTGATATTCGTTCCTCCAATAAACGTGGCCGAATACAAGGACATGCCCGTGGCGAGGCTTTTGAATTCTTCTTCAATTTGCAAAGCCAACTCGCGTGTTGGTGTCACTACAAGCGCTGTATAGTTCCTTGGATCCTTAAGTGCATGCTCAATGATTGGAATTAAGAAGGCAGCAGTTTTTCCTGAACCAGTCTTCGAAATCGCCAGCACATCCCTTCCATTGAGGAGAGGGGTGATAGATTGCTCTTGAATTGTGGTTAGTGTTTCGTACCCTTTTGCAAGGATATTTTGAAGCAACTTCGGGCTTAATCCCAATTCGGTAAAGGTTATTTCGGTTCGAAATCCCTCCTGGCCACTCGGCTGTGCTTTCTTTACGAAAAGCCGTGGGTCAAGGGTCGATTCCTTCTTTTTTACCTGTCTTCGATCTGGATTTGCCCCTCGAGCTGGAGCTTGCTTGGTATTTTTCTTGGTAAATTGATTCATAAGTTGGTTTTAAGCTTTAACAGGCTGCATTTCTAATCGACCGAGTTGGTACAACATCTTTGCATGGGCCTTCAAAGCATCAAAAAATGTTTTCTTGGTGTAATAGGGAATATTAAATTCAGCTGCGGTTGCTTTCACAATCGGAGCGATATTTCGGTAGTGTACGTGGCAGATATCCGGAAACAGGTGGTGTTCAACCTGATAGTTCAACCCTCCAATCATCCAAGAAAATAAGGGGCTATTTTCCGAATAGTTGGAAGTGGTCGCCAATTGATGCAACATGCGCTCCCCTTCCACAATGCCGTTTTCATTGGCTTGAGGAAAAGATACTTCCGGCATGATGTGGGCCGTTTGAAATACCAGCGATATACTGAGTCCAGTAATAAAATGCAAGAGCAAGAAGGCAAGCAGGATTGAGCCTACTCCAAAGGGGGAAAATGCAATCGGCAGACCTAGGATAAAGGAATAATAGACCAGTTTCCAAGCAATGATTTTGAGGACCGTATTGCGGTATACATTTTCTCCCTTGAACAAGCCCATCTTGTAATACCGATCAAAACGGATAAAATCCTTAGAAGTAACCCAAGAGACCGTAGATAAGCCATAGAAGATCCAAGTATACCAGTGCTGAAATTCATGCATCTTGTTTTTCGGTGCATGCGGAGAAAAACGAAGAAAGAATGGCGCATTGATGTCGTCATCTCCCTCAGGAATGTTGGTGTAAGAATGGTGCAATACATTGTGTTGTATTCTCCATACCGTAGCATTTGCTCCCACTAAGTTGAGTGTGTAGCCAAGCAATTTATTGATCTTTGGATTTTGGGAATAAGTCCCATGAATGGCATCGTGCATGATTCCCATGCCAATGCCCGCCATACCAAAGCCACTTACCACATAGCAAGCAAATAACTGCCAGGTTTGATCAAATAAGCCGAGACTAAGGAAGATAATAGGCAAAAAGTAAATACCCAACATAACCACCGTCTTGAATATCATTTCTTTGTTTGCAAACTTAGTCTGCTGCGTAGAAGTGAAATAAGCGTTGACTCTGCTTCTTAGGGTAAGGGAGAATTCAGACAATGCTGAATCTGAAAATCGAATGGTCTTAATTGGGTGATTATTTTGGTAAGTATTGGTAAATCTGGGTTCTCAAAAGATTGTTGACTGCAGGTTTTAACTCAAAAAGAATAGTCTTCTGTTGAATTAAAAAAGTAGAAGAAAAAGAAGTAAAACCTGTGTTGGAGAACTCTTGATTTGCTACTTGGGGCAGGTGAATCGCCGACGCTAAACTTGGTGACAAGTATCGAAAACATTTTTTCGACAAACAAATGTGGCCCTATTAAATTAGAATTCCTAATTAATAGAGGAATAAGGCCCTATGGACTAAATCAGTCTTTTGTAAGTTTCCAATTAATTATCCCATTGAAATGCAACAGGTCCACTTTATTGTATTGCTGTACAGGCAGAAGTTTTTGATTGGTCAAGGGCTCTTTCACTACCAAAATCAAATGAAAGTCCAGATTCTTCACCTTTTTGGGAATATACTTCATCCCCAAATTATGCTGCCTGTAACTAGGAAAATTGTATTTGTTTGCTGCGGCGTCTTGCGGATCAGGCAAAATATGAATTCCAGCATAGGTATAAACCTGTATCCCCGCCTCATCGAAACGATAGGCAACATAACCTACTGCTGCACTTACAGATTCAAAGCCTTCATTTCGCTCTCTGGGAATAAAGGTATACCAAGCATCTTTCCCCCATTCCCGAGGGCTTAGCCAGCGCCCTTTTCCGCCATCCTGGGTTGCACTCAATTGCGCTTCCCAAGGTCCTTTTTTCCAGTTTAGCTTCGCTGAAACCGCAAAATTCAAATCACTAGGATTTTTGTATTGCTTTTGAGTATCTACATTGCCCCCCTCGCCTAGCCCCTGTTGGAGTCCTGATTGAATACCAGTACTCCAGAGTCCAGCACTTGTTTTCCAGGACCTTTCTAAAGTAGCCCAGGACGTAAGAAATAAATTTGCCGCGTAGGTTTGTGAAAATCGAAACTTAGCTTTCTCCTTGATTTCCCCATCCAATTCCCAAATCCCAAGCCAGGAACTAGCTGTGTTACCAAAATAGGTAGCTGGGTTACCAAGGATACTTCTACCCTGCGGGAAAATACCCAGCGTTTCACCTACAGGTAACCAATCTTTACTTCCTCGAATATTCATCCGGTTGATTCCCCAGCCCTTTACCTTCCAACTGGGAGTAAGCGCAACCCAAGCATGTACGCCCTCCACTACCGTTGGTGAAAGCCTACCATCCTGCGCATTCACCCAATCGCTTTGAATCCCCATCCTGCCTACTTTTACGCCAAACCTAGGTTGGGAATAAGCAAGTGAAAATAATTCTAACCTCCCAAAAAGCCGGTCTTGGGGATCCAGTAGATTAAATAGGCCTGATTCATAGCGATTGGCTTGGCCCGTATTTGGATCAGGTTCCCAAAAAGGAGAGCTAAATGCGTTCCCAAACACTCGGTATCCCGATTGGAACTCCCATTCTTTTCCAAAAGATAATTTCCCCCCGACGAAAGAAGTCAGCCCCAATGCATAGTCAGATCGAAGGGATTCAGCGTTGTAAGAGGTGTTCATCCAAAAGCTTCGAAAGCTTAATTCTGGTTCAAACACTACTTTCTTCTCCGCTTCAGGTACCTGGGCTTGAACAAAATTGGAATATAGTGACAGCAGAAACAGTAAGCCTGAAAATCTTACGAACCTCACTTGGTACTAGATTTAGCGGCTTTTATAGGTTTGAATGGTCCAAACTTGTGCTGCTCCTCCGTAAATGAATCGGAGAAGGGACCAAATGGATGATCCATCGGCTTCTTAGAAATATCCGGCCAATCCTGAGTAAGATCTTTCTTGGGTCGCTCCATGCTATTGACATAAGCCGCAAGATCCCAGGATTCCTCATCACTCAAAACAGGTTGCTCAAAGGTCGCTCCTAGAGGCATATTCACTTTGACATATCCCGCAAATCGGGAGATCCGGTACAGCCCTGCACCATGATTGTAGCTATTCTCTCCCCAAAGTGGCGGATACAAGTAGCCAGATCCATCAGGTTTGGCCATCCCTTTTCCATCTGCCTGGTGGCAACTTGCACATTGATTTTCGTATACCAGCTTGCCCTTTGCAGGATCTGCTGCTCGGTCTAGCAGTGGAAGTTCATAAATTCCAGAGCCTGCCGGAACTTCTCCCTTGGGCACGTCCTTACCCACCCAGTTGATATAGGCTACCATCGCCTTCATTTCTTTGGACTCCCTACTCAAGGCCTTGCCATTGAGACTACGCTCAAAACAATCGTTGATCCGCTTTTGAATGTCTTCCTCTTTACCTGATCTTGCTCTTACCTTAGGATAGGTAGACGCCACTGCTCCGTAATTATTTCCCAACGGAGCTGTCCCTGCCTGCAAATGGCAATTCTGACAGTTCATCCCATTGGATATTGCTTTGACCTTTCCCTTTGGACCCAGGTATTCAGCCGTATTTGCTACCAATTCCTTCCCATAGTTCAATTCTTCTGCATTGGGTTCCTTTTCCATCTCTGTCCAATCAGGGGCTTTCCACAGCGAAGCAGGATCCATCAAGGCCTGTACAACTGGGGTTTCCACTGCCGTAGCTAACAACTCCTCCGGCTTGGAATCGCTAAGGCTTGGCAAGTGCACGCCAGAAAATGATAAAAATAACACAAGCCCTATCCCCACTACTAAGGAGACAGTAAGTCCTAAAAGGGCTACTAAAAGAGTGATAAGCTTAATAAATGGCTGCATCATCGGAATTAGATTCTTTGGGTAAGATACAAAGTTGTGTCAACCAATCCCTAATTTCCTGTGACTCTCGTCACTCAATCTCCCTAAAACACAAAAAAGTAATGAATCGTAGCTCGTAATAAAACGAGCGTGAAAGACCCCAATGCTATTCGAATTGAATCTGCGCTTCAAAAACTAGTTTATCCTGAACCCTACCTTGAAAATAGGGAGCATTGCCATGATCTAAAAGGGTTAAGTGAACCACATCACCCCCTTTACACTCTGACAAATAGTTTACTGCAAGTTGGCTGGGAAAAATACCTCGTGCTGCTGCACTATTTTCAATCCAACGGATGTAACTCGTATTATTGACATGGTTGTACAAGTCCAAATCAGAGTGCTGTACGGATATGCTTTCATAGGCTATTTCCGGTCCAGAAGCCTCCAATTTGATGGGCTGCCAGTTGGGAGCAACCAGAGGGTTGAAAAGAGAACCAGGAAGTACTGAATCTGGCTTTAAAATTCGCTTTTTCTCAATATGCACCAGCAACCAGGAAGACATCGCTCGAGCAACCACTTGTTCCTGCTCGTTCCAGACCATAAACTCTCGAAAAGCAAAAGCACCTGCCTGTCCTCTGCCTCCAGTGAAAACCCGAAGGCGATCTCCCCAGCGAGGAAATTGGCTAACTTTAATTTCAATTCTAGAAAGCGCCCACATCAACTGTTGCTCCAATATCGACCTACCAAAACCTTCAGAATCAGCGTGCTTCCAAGCAATCTCTTGAAAAAAATCTGCCAAACAAGATAACCGCATGTTTCCATGGGGATGAACTTGATAGGCTCCTACTTCGAATACCTTTTCAAACTGAAAATTCTCGGGTAAACTCATGTGCCTGCTGCGTTTTCTTGCGCATGAAAAACCTGTTTACCAAAACTAGTGAGCAACAGAATGCCCAAGCCGTTAATGGCAACAAGTGCAAATGAAACTTTCAAATTGAAAGCTTCCGCAATAAATCCAATCAAAGGCGGCCCTACCAAAAATCCAAAAAAGGAAAGGGTGGAAACCAATGCAAGTGCGACACTTGGACTATATAACTTGGACCTGCCTGCAATACCATAAGAAACAGGCACGATAGAAGCCACTCCAAAGCCTACCAATAAAAACCCAAGCGCAGCGGTGTATAAACTAGGAAATAGTACCGCTAGAATTAAGCCTAGAAAAATCAAGATTCCACTCACTTGAAGTACGGGTATCTTCCCATAGCGATTGGTAGCCTTATCCGTTACAAATCTTCCAGATGCCATTGCCCCCATAAAGCAGACGTAACCCACAGAAACCAAGGCTGGTTCAGCCTCCACTATTTTCTTAAAATAAACACCACTCCAATCAAACATGCAACCTTCGGTCATCATCCCTAAAAAAGAAATCAAGCCAACTCTCAGTAGCAGTTGGTCTGGTTTTTTAAGCACCAATCCACCTGCTCCATCTTTCTCCCGCTTGTCATTGAGTACATATTTTTGAGAAAACAGAATGATTACTATGGACAAAAAGGCTACTACTCCATAATGCGCTGCCGGTGAAAACTGGAGTAAAATCATCCCCGCACCTAGACCAGCACCAGTAAATCCAGCCATGCTCCAGAGGCCATGAAAAGAGGCCAAAATACTTTTCCCTAGCTGATCTTCAAGCCCTAAGGCCTGTGTATTTAAGGAAATATTCATGATGTTGCCCAATGTGCCAAAAAGCATTAGTACAGGTACAATTACCCAAGGATTTGGAGCCAAACCTATTAAGGGAAGTGTCAAGGCATAAGCAAAACTGCAAATCAAAATGACGATTCGACTCCCATAATGATGAACCGACCAGCCAGCAATGGGCAATCCTACCATAGAACCAATTGGCAAACAAAGCAGCAATGTCCCCAGTTCTCCTTCTGAAAGTTGAAACTTGGCTTGAATATCAGGAATACGAGCTGCCCAGCTTGCAAAGCAGATCCCCATAAAGAAAAAAAGCGCTCCTAGAGCAACCCGGCGTTGGGAAAGGTAATTCATAACTCGTGGTGGCTACAAAACGGGTCAAAGGTAAGTAGAAAGCGAAGGAAAGTCTTACCAATTCCACCAACGGAACAAACTATTCTTGGACTCTTTGAGTTGAAGTGTAAACTAGCGCGCTATGGAATTTGTAATTGTGGGTAGCATCGTCTTGACGATCATTGTTTTTATACGAATCATCGTCAAAAAAGTATTTCATTAAAAATGCCACCCTTTCTCAAAGGTGGCATTTTTTCAGGTTCAATTTTTAACTCCGTTAGTTTGGAAAGTACTTTTCAAACTTTCCATACAACCAAGTACCTGCAAGAGCTGAAACTAGAGTGACAAGGATGACCGTGTAGCCACTACCGATTTGAGCAAATAATGGTCCTGGACAGGCCCCTGTAATGGCCCAACCCAATCCAAAAATAAAGCCGCCAATCACTTGGCCTTTTTTAAACACTTTGGTAGGGATATTGATCGTTTCGCCATGAATAGACTTGATATTCAATCGCTTAATCAATTGGATTGAAATAATTCCAGTAACAATAGCGGATCCAATGACTCCATACATGTGAAAAGACTGGAGACGGAACATTTCTTGAATTCGAAACCAGGAAATAATTTCTGCTTTCACAAAAACAATTCCGAAGACAATACCAATAACCACATACTTCAACAAAGCTAGCCCCTTGTCCTTGGTTTGGCTTGAGTTAGGTGCTACACAATTCGGATCTGCACCAGCTTTCGTTTGATTTATATTTTTTGACATAAGTTCTAAAGATTAAAATCCGACTAATTTCATAAGTGGCTCCAGCAGGACGTGGGTCATGAAAAACCCACCCAACATGAAGAAAATGGTAGCTACAAGCGAAGGCCACTGCAAGGAACTGATTCCCATGATCGCATGCCCTGAGGTGCATCCGCCCGCATATCGAGTTCCAAATCCTACCAGCAATCCTCCAATCACAAAGAATAGGATCCCTTTACCTGTGAAGACTGTTTCCCAATTGAAAATCTCAAGTGGCATCAAATCTGAAAAATTAGTGATTCCTAAAGCCTTCAAATCTGCTTGAGTTGCCTCGGAAATAACAATCGTATCTGGGTTTGCAAGGAAATTCATGGCTATAAAACCACCAATGGCTGTTCCTAGGACAAAAAGGAGATTCCAGACCTCTTTCTTCCAATCGTAGGTAAAGAAAGGAATTCCAGCAGGAACACATGCGGCACACACATGTCGCAAGGAGGAGGAAATCCCAAAGGTCTTGTTACCAAGAATAAGGAGTGCAGGTACAGTGAGTCCAATTATAGGCCCTGCCACGTACCAAGGCCAAGGTTGAGAAATCCATTCAATAAATTGATTCATAGGGTTTTATTTGGTTGTGTTTGTTTTTAAAATCTATAATCTAAAATTAGGTTGACATTCGTCATATTTACGCGATTGATCACGTATTCTAACGGGATCACTTTTGCGCTATCTTCATTTTTATGAGCAACTAAGAGTTGCAGATCCAAGCCTTTGAAATAGCCATCAAATCGGTAATCTACTAAGCCAATAAAATGGAGGTAATTGGGCAATCCATATTTATTTAATCTCAAATCTTCAAGTCCTGGGGTTTGAACATAACTTGAGCCCAGAGAAACTTTTAGTTTGTCGTGAATAAAGGTTTTATCGTACGAAATACCAAGAGCACGTACCCCACCCATTCCTTCAAAACGTTCCCGCTGCATGCTTACAAAAAACTTTTCTCTCCCCCATTCCCGAGGAAATAAAAAGCGACCTTGATCTGAAATGTAAAGAAAATTGAGGGCCAATTCGCTATGCCCGTAATGAATGCCGGATTTAAGACCGATGCCGTGGGTTTTTTCCTCCGGCAAGGTGTACGCTTGGGAAGGGTTTGAATTGCCACCCTCACCTACGGCTTGCTGAATAAATCCTTGTACTCCATACAGCCATTCTTTTGACGCTCCAGTAGCAATTGTCCCTGTAACCTCTGAAAAATTAGTCGCGAATATCCCCTCTGCGAGGTAGTTCCAAGATTGTACCTGAAGCTTGTCTTTTAGGTATTCAAAGCCAAGAACCCCAATTCCATTGGAGGAAACATGATGTGTATAGGTTTCTTTGGAACCGTCAGGATTTCTACCCGTACTGTAAAATCCAAGAGACTCTTCCACAGGCACCCATTCCAAAGATCCTCTTGAAATTAGATGCGATAACCAGGCTGCAGAAATTTTAAACCCTGAGTTTGTAGTGTAAGTGCCTGAAAAACCGCTAAATAAATTAGGACGCAATCTATTGTCGGAAGCATTAAGTAAAGGGCTCTCGAAATGATGCCTTCCAAACCATGCGGTAAACTTTTTGTCGGCATAGGAAACAAAAAATTCCTCCAAGCGGTCCATATCCTTGTTGTTTTCTGGATGGTGTACATCAAACAGGGTTATTTCGTAGCGATTGCCCATTCCAGTTTTTGGATCGGCAATCGTTAAATTATTTTCAAGATGCCTGAATACGAAAAAACCACTGAAACCAACTCCCAAACCTTTCCACCGTGGGCTAAAATACCCCAAGCCAGCTCCCGTACCCCAAGCAGAATAATCCAAAAGACCATCCACATTGTTGGTATGCATAAAATACGAGCGAAGGTGAAATTCAAAATCACCGGTGTTTAACACCTTTCCAAACATCGCTGAGCTGTCGGAACTAGTTGCATCAGTTGATTCATGGTGTTGCGCAATTCCCTTACCGAATGCCCCCAGAAACAAAATAGCGATCAAAAATGCTTTTAACTGCATGCGTACAAATTTCTATAGAATAGGTCTCCTGATCTTGTGACTTTCATCACATCAACACAGCTCCAACTAAAAATGGCAGATCCAAAGACCTGCCATTTTTATTGGGATACCTGTTTGTTCCTTTTTTGTGTGCTTACAATAAGGTACTTGGACAAACAAAAGCCGACACTTCTACTTTTTCGGATTCTTTGATTGCCTTAAATCCACCAGCGATATCGATTAGGTTGTCGTACCCTCTTGCTCTTAGTATGGAGTTGAAAACCATGGAACGGTATCCACCTGCACAGTGTACGTAGTAGGTTTTGTTTTTATCCACCTTCAGCATGCTGTCATTGATGTAATCTAGTGGAGCATTCTCAGCTTCGATCACATGCTCTGACAAGTACTCTGAATTCTTGCGCACATCAAGAACGTTGATGTTTGGATCTCCTTCTTTGATTTTTGCAAATTCATCAACCGAGATGGAAGTGATGGAATCCACTTCTCTTCCGTCATTTTTCCAGGCAGAAAACCCTCCTGCCAAGTATCCAATGGAATAGTCGTAACCCACTCGCGCCAATCGAGTAATGACCTCTTCTTCTCTTCCCTCTTCAGCAACCACTAGAATCTCCTGCTTCAAGTCAGGAATCATCGCTCCTACCCATACAGCAAAGCTTCCGTCAATGCCAATGTTGATGGAATTGGGCACAAAGCCCTTCGCAAATGACTGCGCATCACGAGTATCCAAAATCAAAGCAGAAGTTTCGTTAGCAGCAGCCTCAAATTCAGCTGGACTCAAAGGTCTAACCCCTCTTTCCAATACCTCATCTATACTGTCATATCCTTCGATATTCATCATGACGTTTTGAGGGAAATAGGCCGGAGGAGGTGTCAAACCATGCAATACCTCTTTGATAAAGGCTTCCTTGGTCATTTCCTGTAGCGCATAATTTACCTTCTTTTGGTTGCCCAAGGTATCGGAAGTTTCCTTGCTCATGTTTTTACCACATGCGGAACCTGCACCGTGCGCGGGATAGACGATCAAGTCATCTGAAAGAGGCAACAATTTGTTTCTCAAAGAATCATACAGGTAACCTGCCAATTTCTCCTGAGTCAAATCTTTGACTACCTTCTGAGCAAGATCTGGACGTCCTACATCACCAATAAATAGGGTGTCTCCTGTAAAAATTGCTTCCTCTTTTCCTTCCTCGTTGGTTAATAAGTAACAAACAGATTCTGTCGTATGGCCAGGGGTATGAATTACTTTGATTTTAGTTTTACCCAAGGTAAATACTTGATTGTCCTCCGCAATGATGGCTTCAAAACCCATTTTCATTCCTGTAGGACCGTATACAATTTTAGCGCCCGTTTTCGCAGCTAAGTCTTTGTGCCCTGATACGAAATCAGCATGAAAGTGCGTTTCAAACACATATTTAATTTTTGCATTCCGACGTGCTGCTTTTTCAATGTATGGCTGCACTTCTCTTAGTGGGTCAATGATCGCTGCTTCTCCGTCAGATTCAATGTAATAGGCTCCTTGAGCCAAACATCCCGTGTAGATTTGTTCAATTTTCATGTGTATAGATTTTTATTGTTATCGTTTTAGTTTCAATTCTGAGGCAAAATTAGCCCTCGGATCTAGTGATTTAGATGACTTTTGTCACACGAGCTTAGGCTTTTGCGAGAAGATTAGTTTGGATATGTTGTATAAGTTGATGGGTAGGTACGACGCCAGATTGTCTCCAGACGATCTCTCCTTTGGCAAAAAGCACCAAAGTTGGGACTCCCCTTACTTGAAATTTACTAGCGGCAAGAGGATTGCGATCTACATCTACTTTTACAATTTTTACTTTGTCTCCAAGCTGCTTGGATGTGTCTTCCAAAATGGGTTGCATCATTTTGCATGGGCCACACCATTCGGCAAAGAAATCTACCAATACTGGGGTATCCCCGTCGATTAGCTCTTGAAATGTTTTGGCTTTAGGTAGCATGTTGGTTTAGTTTTCAAATTACCTTACAAAGGTACGGTCAGCCCATCCTTACATCCAGTAATCTTTGTCACATGACTAGGTTCGGCAGTATTTGGAAAGGTTAAAAAATTCAAAAATTCCCGAGTTGGTCTAAAATTTCATAGTTTCGTAGCTCTAATTGACCGAATTAATGCTCACTTACAAGCAAATCAACAACCTCAGCGGTTGGCTTATTTTTGCCATCTCCACGCTCGTATACATCCTTACTGTCGAGCAAACGGCTAGTTTTTGGGATCCAGGGGAATTTATTGCCGTTTCCTACAAGCTCCAAGTTCCCCATCCTCCCGGCGCACCCTTCATGTTGTTGGTCTACCGCATGTTTGGATTCCTTGCCATGGGAGATCCCTTGCAGGTGGCCTATTGGATGAATATTGGCAGTGCACTCTTCGCTGGATTCACCATCCTTTTCCTTTTTTGGTCCATCACCTTGATGGGTAAGCGACTCTTTTCGGTAGTTGAAGGGGAAGAGACAAAAGGCCAAACCATCTCCTTGATGGGTGCTGGTATGGTGGGCGCTTTGGTGTATACCTTTTCAGATAGTTTCTGGTTTTCTGCTGTAGAAGCTGAAGTATATGCGATGTCTTCTTTCTTCACCGCCATTGTGATCTGGGCGTTTTTGAAGTGGGATGTGATCAAAGACCCCAAGGAAGAAAACAGGTGGATGGTATTTATTGCCTACCTAGTAGGCCTCTCCATTGGGGTTCACTTGCTCAACTTGGTCACACTTCCTGCCCTAGCCTTAATTTATTACTTCAAGAAGTATCCAAATCCAAGTATAAAAGGTGCGATTTTCGCAATGTTTTTGGGTGGAGTCGCCTTGATCATCATCAATAACTTGATCATTCCTGGTCTCCCAAGCCTTGCAGGATCAATGGAAATCTGGATGGTCAATTCCATGGGATTGCCTTTTGGATCTGGAATCGTATTTTTCATCCTACTTTTTGTGACTGCCCTGGTTCTAGCATTCCGCATTTCCATCAAGCGCGAGATGGCAGTCCTCAACACCATTTTGCTTTCGTTAACCTTTATTTTGATTGGATATGGAAGCTATGCCTTGATTGTGGTTCGGTCCAACCAGGATCCGATCATCAATGAAAATGCACCCAAAGACATCATCAGTTATGTTTCTTACTTGAAGCGCGAACAATACGGCTACAGACCGCTATTGCACGGGCAATACTTCACCGCCACGTTAACTGATCAAGAAGAAGGAGATCCCATCTACATGAAGGGGAAGAATTCGTATGAGATCGTAGACTACGATTTGAAGAATACCTACGATCCTGAAAAAACTACTATTCTCCCACGAATTTATTCTACTCAGGAAAGTCACAAACGCATCTACCGCGCCAAATTGGGTTTGAAGGAAGGACAAGAACCTACTTTCGGAGACAACTTGTATTTCATGTTTAGCCATCAGCTGGGACATATGTATTGGCGTTACTTCCTGTGGAACTTCTCCGGCAGAGAAAGTGACTTCTCCGATGCAAATTGGCTAGGAATTGCAGATGCCTTCTCAGATAAGTATCCCGAATACATCACGGATAACAAGGCACACAACAACTACCTCATGCTCCCCTTGATTTTGGGATTGGTCGGCTTTTTCTTCCAAGCGAAGAAGGACCAAAAGTACTTCTACGTGAATCTCATGCTATTTTTAATGATGGGGGTAGTGTTGGTACTCTACCTCAACTCCCCTCCCATTGAGCCTAGAGAGCGCGACTATATCTATGTGGGTAGCTTTTATGCCTTTGCCATTTGGATTGGCTTGGGTGCCCTCGCCCTTGCGCATGGCTTGAATAAAGCCACCAAAAACTTGAGTACAGCTGGCATAATCGCCACGCTATTGACCCTACCCGTGGCTGGATTGATGGCGTCTGAAAACTGGGACGATCACAACCGGAAAGGGAGATATTTCTCCGTGGATGCCGCACGGAATTTCTTAGCTTCTTGTGCCCCAAATGCCATTTTATTTACTGGAGGAGATAACGACACCTTCCCACTCTGGTATGTGCAAGAGGTCGAAAACTTCCGTACGGATGTTCGGGTAATTGTCTTGAGTTATTTTGACACGGACTGGTATGTAGATCAGATGACTCGGCCAGCCAATGAATCTGAGGCATTGCCATTCTCCCTAGCGCCTGAACGCTATCAAAAGGGCACCAACGATGTGATCTACGTGATGGAAAAAGAAGGATTACAGGCCGTTTCTGCACGTGAATACCTCAAGCTGATCAACAGTGGGTCTGAATTGCTTCAAATGAAAACTTCAGGGAAAACCGTGATCAACATGGTTCCTTCTCGAAATTTGATTTTGGATGTCGACAGCAGCTTCTTAGCAAATGATGAGATTGTTCCCCCACAGTTCAAGGAACTATTTGTGCCGCAGATGAACCTGCAGGTGGGTGGAAATTACGTCACCAAAGGAACGCTCATGTTGCTGGACTTGATTGTGAGCAACAATTGGGAACGACCGATCTATTTCAACAATACTTCCTTGTCTACCTTGGGACTAAACATTGAGGAGCATGTGGTGATGGAAGGTCTGACCTACCGACTGCTCCCCATTCGCAAGCCAGACTCAGTCCGAGAAGAATTGGTAAACACCAACTTGGCCATGAAGAATTACATGGAGAATTTTGCCTTCCGTGGCATGAATGATCCTAAGGTGTACTTGGATGAGGAATACCGCAGATTTACTTCCAACCATCGCAGTGCATTGAATTCCATTGCCCTTGCACTAATTGAAGAGGACAAACTAGCAGATGCAGCCAAACTCTTGAATTTTGGTTTGGAAACGATTCCTGACAAATCGGTGCCTTACGACCTGAGCAGCGGTCAATCTGTTCCTTTGTTTTTTGAAGTAGGAGAAGATGAAAAAGCATTGGAAATCATAGATCGGATTTCAAAACGCTCTTTCGACATGATCACCTTCTACACCAAGAATGACTTGGGATACGATCGAGAGTTGCTGGTATCCATAGAGATGATCAAGTATTTTATACCCTTATTGGAAGAACGCGGTTACACAGAAAAATCGCTCGAACTGAAAAAGAGGTTGGAAAGCCTGATTGGAAAAGAAAGTGAGGAACCAAGCAGCTTGATCAGGAGGTAATTAGGTCAACGGCTAATAGGCCACGGCCCACAGGCAGACCACGGTCCACAGCAGACTTCATATAACTACAGTACTTATTTTTTTAGTTAGGAGTGCTCTAGCAATGTTTTATTAAAAAGGCCAGCAGAATTAGTTCTGCTGGCCTTTTTTCGTTCAACTCCCAACCTACTACTGGCTCAAGTTGATTTTCGATTAATTACTTTAAACCCTGTAACCAAAGAGAGTAAAGTTTGAAGTTCAATTACCTGAGCCGTGAACCGTTGACCGTTATCTGTTAGCCAGTATAAACTATTTCTTCCAGAGGATGTAAAATAAGTCCAGTCCTTCCTTTGGGTCTTCCACCACGAGGTAGTCCTCATGGGAAATATCCACCACAGCAGCACCTTGAGTCTGGTGCAGACGGTTCCGATTGAATCGGTTCAAGAATTCATAAGGCCATCTCAATACTGAATTGGGCAACTTGTGCTGCAGATCAAGGATGTCAAAACGCATGATTTTTTGCACAGACTTGCGATTGGCTTCGTGGTAGGCCCAAACCTTTCCATTTCCCCCAATCCCTTTGGCTTCAATGCTATCAAAAATCGGCTGAGCCAAGTCAATGAGTTGCTGGGGAATGTATTCGCGCTCATGCCAAGGATTTCGAGATAGTGTGTGTGTATTGTTTGGGGTAGAAATGATTGCTTTCCCACCTGGCTTCAACATTCTGTAGATTTCCTGGAGGAAAAGACGGTCATTGTAGATGTGTTCGATCACCTGGAAACTCACGATGGTATCGTAGGTATTGTCAGCAATTCCTTCAAATGGCGGGATAACTGCCTGCTGAAATGCTACGCCAGGATATTTTTGTTGCAAAGTTTGAATTACCTCACCGATTTTATCCAATCCTAGGTACTGAGTTGCATGTGGCAACAATTCCTCCACACCTCTTCCTTCTCCACAGCCGATTTCGAGTAAATTTCCAGAAATCCAGGGTTTGGCAGCAATATAGGCTTTGAGCAATCGTTGATGAATGGGATTGTCACTGATCAACTTATCTGAAGCAATTTCCGTTGTATAGGTAGCCATTAGAAATTTTAGTATTTTGGCAAAAGTAAGGCTAATTTTTAAAACCTGAGAACTAAACCAAATGAATCAAAAGTACTTCAAGCTACTGCCTTTATTCTGTTTATTTGTTAGTCTATCCTTCACGGCAGTTGGACAAACAAGCCTCAGCAGCACAGATCAAGCACTTCGGTATTCGATTTATGCACGGCTGGGATTAAAAATCATCCCCATTAAGCTTTCTGACTCCTCCTATAAACTCCAATTTGTTGTTGAAAAAATTGAAGAAAATGCCAGTTTGGACAACTACCAACTCAGTTACACCCTCCTTTCTTCCTACGAAGAAAAAATCCAACCTGAAAAAAAAATAAAGCTTGGTGCTGCCCAATTGTTAGCTGATACGGAGCGGCATTGGCTATTTGAAACTACCGTTGAAATACCTCAATCCCAAGGAACAGCAATTGCATTTTTGGAAGCGGTGGACAATCGACAAAAAGATGCTTACACCAGTCATCTGGATCTGAAGGGGCTTTTTGTGTTTGATCAACCTAATTTTGGAGTTTTTTATACCAATGAAGTTCCATTCGATCAAAACTACCTGACACAAGGCCAATCCGTTCTTTTCAAGACGAGTAATGGTCCTTCCTTATTTTCCTTTTTTTATCCAAGCCCCTCCGCGGTCCCCTTCCCTCCCATGGAAACTCGACTTGCAGAGGTACCCAAAGAAGTAGCAGTAGAAAATCGTGGGGACTTCTTGGCGAATATTCCCAAAACACTGACGGATGAGGGCTATTATTTTTTTCAGACAGATAGCACTGCTTCCACTGGCTTACTGCTACGAACGGTGCATGAGGCATTCCCAAAAGTCAAAGATTGGTCTGAAATGGTGGACATGGTGACCTACATTTCAACCAAAAAAGAACACGAGAGCCTTTTGCTAGCGCAGGATAAAAAGAAGGCCCTGGATGCGTATTGGCTTAATTTGACTCGAAATGAAGAAGTAGCAAAGGACTTGATTCGAAACTATTTCAAGATGATCGAGTTTGCGAACATCCTATTTACAGACTACAAAGAAGGATGGAAAACAGACCGAGGAATGGTTTACATCGTGATGGGACCTCCTCAAGAAGTCAATTTTTTTGAAGATCGGGAAGTTTGGTCCTACGCTGGCATAGACGACACTTCCAAAATTAGGTTTACCTTTACGCGGGTTAAAACAATTCTTAGCCCACATTTCTATACCCTGAACCGATCGAGAGCATATCAGCCGATTTGGTTCAAAAACATTTCACAATGGAGAAGCGGAAGGATGGCTTTCTAATCGATAAAGGAGCCTTCGACAAAGATTTTATTTTTGGAACCCGAGCAGTGATGGAATCCATCCATGCCGGCAAAGAAATTGACAAAGTACTCGTTCAAAAAGAACTCAACAACGACCTCATCAAGGAACTGCTTCAGCTTTGCAAGGCGGAGCACATTCCCGTGGTACGCGTTCCTGATGCCAAGCTGAACCGGATCACTCGCAAAAATCACCAAGGGGTGATTGCGCAAATGTCCACCATTGCCTATGCATCTCTCGATAACGTCATCGATCAATGTTATGCTGTGGGTAAAGCACCCCTAATCTTGGTATTGGACCATTTGACAGATGTGCGGAATTTTGGAGCGATTGCCCGTACTGCCGAATGTGCAGGCGTAGATGCGATCGTGATTCCTGAAAAAGGAAGTGCTCAAATCAACTCTGATGCCGTGAAAACTTCAGCAGGAGCCTTGAACTTTATTCCTGTAGCACGTGTCAAAAACTTGTTTTATACCTGCAGAGATTTGCAAAAAATGGGGTTGTCACTCATTGCGATCACGGAAAAAACAGAGAAACTGATGTACGACGGAGACTTTGCTTCACCTGTAGCCCTCATCATGGGATCTGAGGAAGACGGCATCTCCCAGGAGATCATGGGCATGGTAGATGACCGGGTCAAAATCCCGTTGGCCGGAAGCATCGAAAGTTTGAATGTGTCCGTGTCTGCAGGAGTGGCGATATACGAGGCTATCCGCCAACGCAAAAAATAAAAAAAGAGGATTTCAAATGAAATCCTCTCCTTTTTTCTTCGCTTGGGCTACAAAATCCCGAAACTTATTTTCGGCATCCAGTTTACAAATCAGCAGGACATTATCAGATTCATTGATCAGGTAATGATCCAATCCTTGAACCACCACGAGCTTATCGCTATCTGTTTTGATGAAACAATTTTCAGTTTCATAGAGCAGTGCATTGGCTTCCACTACATTATTTTGGTCATCTTTGTCTCGAAGTTCGTGTAGACTTTGCCAAGAGCCAATATCGGACCAACCAAAATCTCCAAGCACTACAAACACTTGATCTGATTTTTCCATAATACCGTAGTCAATGGAAATATTTTTTAAGGTCGTGTATGCTGTGGCTATAAAACTCGCTTCTGTACTGGTGCCAAACTGAGATTTGCCTTCTTCAAATACATCTGATAGATCAGGCATGTATTTCCGAAAAGCATGAATCAAACTTTCTACCTTCCAAACAAACATGCCTGAATTCCAAACAAAATCACCACTTTCTAGGAAGGTAGTGGCTAGTTTGGCATTGGGCTTTTCGGTAAAGGTTTTCACTTTCAATACCTCCTTATCTTCTTCATTTTGAAGGTATTGAATGTAGCCATAACCCGTTTCTGGTCGGTTGGGCTTGATCCCTATCGTGAGCAGCCTATTGTGAACTTGAGCTGCAGCGATGGAAGTGACCAATGTTTGTAGAAATCGACCTTCCTGCAATATGAGGTGATCCGCGGGGGCCACAACCATGGTTGCATTGGGATCCAAATTTGAAATCTTATATGCCGCATAGGCCAAGCAGGCTGCGGTATTTTTCCGAAGTGGCTCTGCTAGAATTTGGTGATCAAAAAGTTCTGGAAGCTGTTCGCTAACAAGGCTTGCATGCGCTTGATTGGTCACCACATAAAATTGTTCCGCTGGAGCGATTTCCCTAAACCGATCAAACGTCATTTGCAGCAAGGTCCTGCCTGTGCCCAAAACATCTAGAAATTGTTTGGGTTTGCTGCTTTTGCTGTAGGGCCAAAACCGGGAACCAACCCCTCCGGCCATGATTACAATGTAGGGTTGATCCTTCATGGAAGCTTAAACAATTCCTTCTTTCATTAAGTCATGAATATGCACAAATCCAGCGATTTTCTTGCCATCAAGGACAACCAATTGTGTGATGTTGTGCGTTTTCATTAGTGCAAATGCTGCAGTTGCATAGTCATCCACCCCAATTGATTTGGGATTTACCGTCATGATATCCTTTGCCTGCAGTTCCTGAATGGCAAGGGTTTTTTGCAGCATTCGCCGCAAATCACCATCTGTAATGATTCCTTTTAAATCTCCAGTGTCATTTAACACTGCAGTGGCTCCCAATCGCTTGCTTGAGATTTCAACAATCACAGCTGCGACGCTTGCATCTTCATTCACCGTAGGCAATTGATTGTTGGAGAGCAGGTCCCCTACTTTCAGATACAGCTGCTTCCCAAGAGATCCTCCAGGATGGTAGCGTGCAAAATCAGAGGAGGTAAATCCACGCGCCTCTAAGAGGCAGATCGCCAAGGCATCGCCCAGCGCCAAGTGCGCAGTCGTACTGGTAGTAGGAGTCAAATTGTGCGGACAAGCCTCTTCGTTAATCGTCGCATTAAGCACAAAGTGCGCTTGCTCGGCCAGATAGGATTGGGTATTGGAAACCAAGGCCACAATCTTCACTCCCAATTGCTTTACGAGAGGTAGGAGCACTTTGATTTCAGCGGTATTGCCAGACTTAGAGATAAAGAGCACCGTGTCGTCCTGCTGTACCATGCCGAGGTCACCATGAATGGCGTCAGCAGCATGCATAAACAGTGCCGGAGTCCCGGTAGAATTGAGTGTAGCCACCAATTTATTCGCTATCCAAGCACTCTTTCCGACACCCGTGATCACCAAGCGACCCTTAGATTCAAGGAGGTGGTTTACACAGTTTTCAAAATCGGCATTTAAGAGCGTTGAAAGCTTAGCAATAGCTTCGGATTCATTTAAAAGAACCCGAACGGCGGTGTTTCTAATATTTTTTGTTAACTTCAATTTTACCTGCGTTAATCACTAGTTTTGTACAAAGGTATAAAAGTAATCGTTCAATCTGTTGCCCAGGTAGACATCACCCTCAAAGCCCTTTCTTCTTGTGGAAGAAAAAGTAAAGTTAAACTTAAAGCAAATCTTTGGATTTAGTCAGTTCCGTGGAAATCAGGAACTAATAGTTGACAACCTCCTCAACCAGCGGAACACTTTTGTGATTATGCCCACTGGAGCAGGGAAATCCTTATGCTATCAGTTGCCTGCAGTGGTCAGTGAAGGAACCGCCATCGTCATCTCTCCATTAATCGCCTTGATGAAAAATCAAGTGGATCAGTTGAATGCGATTGGAATCAATGCACACTTTTTAAACTCTACCCTCACCAAATCTGAGGCTACCAAAGTAAAGAATGAGGTTTTGAAAAAGAAAACCAAGTTGCTTTATGTGGCACCAGAATCCTTAACCAAAGAAGAGAACATTGCATTTTTGAAGGAAGCGCATTTGAGCTTTGTCGCGATCGATGAGGCGCATTGTATCTCAGAATGGGGTCATGATTTTCGCCCTGAATACCGCAGAATCAAATCCATTGTCGCCCAAATTGCTCCGCACCTACCCATCATCGCACTGACTGCTACCGCCACACCCAAGGTTCAGCAGGACATACAGCGCAACTTACAGATGGAGGAAGCAGATTTATTCAAGTCTTCCTTTAACCGAACCAACTTGTTTTACGAGGTACGGCCGAAGGTAAAAAATGATTCGAAGAAGTCACTTATCCGATTTATCAAGCAACACAAAGGGAAGTCTGGCATCATCTATTGCTTGAGTAGAAAAAAAGTAGAGGAGATTGCAGAGTTACTCAAAGTCAATCAAATCAATGCTGCGCCCTACCATGCAGGATTGGATTCAGCAGTTCGAATAAAAACCCAAGACGATTTTCTAAACGAAGAGTTGGATGTCATTGTGGCTACCATTGCATTTGGGATGGGAATTGACAAGCCAGATGTGCGGTATGTCATTCATTACGATGTGCCTAAGTCACTCGAAGGCTATTACCAAGAAACGGGTAGAGCAGGCAGAGATGGCTTGGAAGGACATTGCCTGATGTTTTACCGCTACGAAGACATCATCAAGTTGGACAAGTTCAACAAGGATAAAGCGGTAACTGAACGAGAGAATGCAAAAATCCTCTTGCAAGAAATGTCTGCTTACTCCGAGACCAGTGTCTGTAGACGAAAGTTTATCCTGAACTATTTTGGAGAAATCCTTGAAAAGGATTGTGGCTTTTGTGACAACTGCAAACGGGAACGTGAAACATTTGATGGAGTCCATGCGCTTAGCATTGCCTTAGAGGCAGTGAAGCAAACTCAGGAGCGTTTTGGCATTGAGCACTTGGTGAAGGTGATTACAGGAGAAAAGGACGACTACATCATCAGTTACCAGCACGATACCCTTCCTGTATTTGGGAAAGGCCAGGAGGAAAATGAGAAGCATTGGACCTCAGTCATTCGTCAAGGAATGATCGCTGCCCTTCTAGAAAAAGACATTGAGAATTACGGACTTCTAAAATTAACGCCAAAAGGAGAGCGCTTTTTGGAAGACCCATACCTCATCGAGCTTTACAAGGATCAGGACTTCGAGAAGCTAGGACAGCACGAGGTAGAAGAAGAGCAGCAGCAATCCGCACAAGCATACGATGAAAAATTATTTGAACTGTTAAAAGTTGAACGGAAGCGCGTCGCTAAATCAAAGGGTCTTCCCCCCTACGTAATTTTCCAAGACCCCTCCCTCGAGGAGATGGCGACAGTATATCCTACCACCAAAGAAGAACTCTCCCAGATTAACGGGGTAGGAATGGGAAAGGTAGAAAAGTTTGGAAATTCATTTCTACAAGTCATTCAGAACTATGTGGCTGAAAATGAAATAGAAACAGCTTCAGAGGTGGTTATCAAGACCTCTGGTACGCGATCCAAGGTTAAAATTTCAATCATCCAGCAAATTGATCGGAAAATTAATTTGGAAGAAATTGCTCAAAACTTAAACCTCTCCTTGATGGACCTGCTGCAGGAGATTGAACAGATTACCTACAGCGGCACCAAACTAAATATAGACTACTACATCCACCGCATTATGGATGATGAGCGAGAAGATATTCTTCTAGATTACTTCATGAATGCAGAAACAGATCATATCAAGGCTGCTTTGGATGAACTCGAAGGAGAAGATTTCACGGAGGAGGAACTTCGTGTATACCGAATCAAGTTTATCTCAGAACACGCCAATTAAAATAAAACGAGTCCATGAATATTCTTTTATTGGGGAGCGGAGGAAGAGAGCATGCATTTGCATGGAAGATATCCCAAAGTCCTCGCTGCAGCCAACTTTTTGTGGCCCCTGGCAATCCAGGAACATCCGAGATCGCCATCAATGTCCCTCTTGGAGTGACGGATTTTGTAGGCATCTATGAGTTTATTAAATCAAATGCCATTGACCTATTGGTGATTGGCCCAGAGGAACCCTTAGTCAAGGGTTTAGTAGATTACCTGCATACACAACAAGGGTTGGAGCATCTCCCAATTGTGGGCCCTTCGCAACTTGGAGCTACCCTTGAAGGAAGTAAAGATTTTTCCAAGCAGTTTATGCTTCGCAATGGAGTACCCACTGCGGCTTACGCTACTTTTCATGCCCATCAACTGGCTGAGGGGATTGCATATTTGGAGCAGCAATCTTTGCCCATCGTCTTGAAAGCGGATGGATTAGCTGCAGGCAAAGGAGTTTTGATTTGCGAAAGTTTGGAGGTAGCGAAAACCTCACTAAAAGAAATGCTCGTGGATGCAAAATTTGGAGATGCTTCTTCGAAAGTTGTGGTAGAAGAATTTCTTACCGGAATTGAACTTTCCGTATTTGTGGCTACAGATGGGGTGAGCTATAAAATTTTGCCCGAAGCAAAAGATTACAAGCGGATCGGTGAAGGAGACACAGGACTCAATACAGGCGGTATGGGAGCAATAAGCCCTGTTCCTTTTGCTGATATTGCTTTCTTAACTAAAGTGGAGGAGCACATCGTAAAACCAAGCATTCAAGGTTTAGCAAAAGAGGGCATTCCATTTAAAGGGTTTTTGTTTATTGGATTGATGAATACCAATGGAGAGCCCTATGTGATTGAATACAATGTGCGCATGGGTGATCCGGAAACAGAGGCAGTCCTTCCGCGGATTGAAAGCGATTTTGTAGATTTGCTTTCTTCCATAGCAGAGGGTGAGCTGGCTGATTACACGCTTCAAGTATCTCCAAAAACCTGCGCTACGGTAGTGATGGTCAGCGGTGGTTATCCTGAGGGGTACGAAAAAGGATTTTCTATAACCTTACCCAAAACAAACACAGGAGCTGTCCTTTTTCATGCCGGCACGGCGCGGAACGAATCAGGATCGCTGGTTAACTCAGGTGGACGTGTACTCGCTGTCACAGGAATAGGTGCTAATTTGGAAGACGCACTTGCTTCGGCGTATGGAAGCATACAACAGGTATCCTGGCAAAAAGCCTACTATCGAAGAGATATAGGACAGGATATTTTAAGATTGAAAATTTAATAAGTGAATAAGGAGGCGAAAGCCCTATAGATAAAAAAATATGTCTGGATGTAGTTCATGCTCCACCTCCTCAGGAGGTACTGGAGGCTGCCAAAACAATGGCACCTGCGGCACGAGTGATTGCAATAAAATGAATTCTTTTGATTGGCTCACCCAAATGGGCATCCCCCAGTTGGATCAGTTTGATATCGTAGAAGTCAAGTTTAAAGGAGGAAGAAAAGAATACTTCAGAAATGTAGATTTTTTATCCTTGAATACTGGGGATCCAGTAGTAGTCGATGTGCCCAGCGGCCATCACATAGGCCATGTTTCCCTACAAGGTGAGTTGGTGCGTCTCCAAATGCAAAAACGCAAAGTAAGAAACGACGACAACATCACGCGCATCTACCGGGTAGCCACGCAGAAGGATTTGGAAAAATGGGAGGAAGCCAAGGCAAAAGAAATTCCAACCTTATACCGATGTAAGCAAATAGTGGATGAGTATGGGCTCAACATGAAAATGTCCGATGTGGAGTTTCAAGCCGATAATTCCAAAGCTACTTTTTACTATTCTGCTGAAGACCGAATTGACTTTAGGGAATTGATCAAGTCGTTAGCAGGAGAGTTTAAAGTACGTGTGGAAATGCGTCAAATTAGCCTCCGTCAGGAAGCTGGGCGATTGGGTGGAATTGGTGTTTGCGGAAGGGAATTGTGTTGCTCCACCTGGCTAGTAGATTTCAAAAATGTAACTACATCTGCGGCTCGCTACCAGAATCTATCGCTCAATCCTGGAAAGTTGAGCGGCCAATGTGGGCGATTGAAATGCTGTCTCAATTACGAGCTAGACACCTACATGGATGCCATCAAAGATATCCCCCAGGTGGAAAAACCGCTCCTAACAGAACAGGGACCAGCTAAATTGCAAAAGACTGACATTTTCAGAAAGCTGATGTGGTTCAATTACAACCATGACAATGACTGGATCAGTATCACCTGTGATCGAGTTCGCGAAATTCAAGCACTCAATGAAAAGGGCTTAAAGGTATTCAATCTTCAGGTAGACCAATCGACAGAGGCGGAGGACCTTGCTGCACAATCTACACGTGAGTTGGAATTACTGGACAAGAAATTTTCGAAAAAGAAAAAGAAAAAGAAGCGCCCTACGGAAGGTAATGGGATGCGAGTAAATCAAAATCAGGCAGCTCCAAGACCAGAACTTCAAGGTGCAAAGTCAGCGGAACCCAAACAAGCTACTGCCCCACAAAATAGGCCAGCAGACGGCAACTCCTCTCCTAGACAAGGGGACAAGCGTAAAAAGCATAAAAACAGGCCTCGGCCAAACTTTAATGCCGCTCCTTCAGATGCTCCGGTATCCAAAAACGAATCTCCTGCACCTAAGCCAACCAATACCCCTTCAGAAACACCTAAACGATTCCCACCACGAATCAATCAAGGACCAAGTGACACGAAAGGAAATGACTAAAATCTGCCAAGCATCACTTCTTGGATTAGTTTTATTGCTGTTTTCATGCGGAAAAGATCGGATGTATGAGGAATACCATTCTTTTGATTCCGACAGCTGGCAAGAGACAGACTCCGTTTATTTTGATCTTTCGGCCCTCGATTCAGTAAGGGGAAAAGCTATTGTTGGGTTAAGGTATACAGAGGAATACCCTTTTTCCAATTGCTACCTCAAATTGATTATTCGAGATTCAAGTGCTGTAGTATTAATGGATAGTTTGGTGAATGTACCCATCTTTAATCGGCAGACTGGTAAGCCAATTGGACAAGGATTTGGCAATACTTTCACCACCTTCGATACTTTGGACTTTGCGATCCCAAAGAAGGCTACTCAAGTGATTTTCCTTCAATACATGCGTCAGGCTGAACTCGAAGGAATTGAAGCCGTGGGGCTAAAGGTTTTGAAACCTTAAATTTTAATTTGACCATAAGTACTAACCAACAAGATCGGTACTCCTGCCCACAAATCATAAAGTTAGAAAAGCTAAGGCCAGGTTAAAGTATATGATTTGATTGTCAATGAATTACTTGGTTTTTGTTGATTGTATCAGTTGTTTATCCAATTGCCCTTGCGAAAATCTTTTCTATTGGCGTATATTTGCAACATCTTGGTGGAAGACAGCAATGCTTTCCAAAAGCCAACACGGATTAGAGAGTTGGGTGAGTGGCTGAAACCAACAGTTTGCTAAACTGTCGTACGGGTTATACTGTACCGGGGGTTCGAATCCCCCACTCTCTGCACAAGAAAAAAGCCTAGAAATTATTCTAGGCTTTTTTTATTAGAAGAAAAATCAAAACAAAATCAACCGAATCAATTTAATTTTTCCAAAGGAAATACAACTGGAAATAAGGTTTTATACACCGAATAAAGTCCTTTTTGAGCTGAAGTTCCCTCCTCATTTACTTCAGATTTATTGAACCAATAACAATAATGTAGAGAGGCGACATCCTTTGAATTCTGCTGCCCAAAAAAGTCATTTTCCTGCTCTTGATTCAAAACAGGATTTGTTTCGATTCCAGTGTTTGAACTTCCAACATTTCTGTCTCTATCGAACTTTTTAGTGAGTTGAGATAGCCTTAGGTTATTTTTATTTATACTATTAAATAAGTCCTTGTTGGACACCGAAGGAAAATCACGCAACAAGGCAAGCAATGCTTGTGATTTGATAAGACTAGGAATATCAAGTTTGAAAGAACTGAGTATTGACAACAATCTTTTCTCGTTACCAAGTACGACTTGAGGAAAATCCCGTTCTAGTTTACTGAGAATTTTGTCTGGATTGCTTTCCTTAAAAATAGGCAATATCCACTTCTTCTCTTGTTCCTCCAGGATTAGCTCTAGCAATTCCAAAGAAATTAATTCTTCCGATTTATCCCCTTGGTTGATCATCGTCACAATCTGATTCAAAGTGACAGGATCATGTTTAAAGGATAGACAATACAAAATATCATTCTTTGCAGCTTTTGTTTCGGCTAAGAGTAACTTATCTAAAACAGGGTAGGTTTTCCCTAGATCTTTATGACAAATCAATAAGTAGGTATACTTCTGTATTCTTTCTTCCAGTAGGATATAGTAATCCTGATTTCTAAGATCTTGTACTTGTCTTTTTACTAAATGTTGGATCACGGAAGTATAAAGGAAATCCACCCCTTTTAATTTTTTCTGGGAGCTGTAAAAATTAAAGTGAGCATTCTTTTGAATACTAGTTGTTTGAACCAAAAGATCTATCAAATCAAGCAACTTGCTTGGTTCTTTATTTCCTTCCTTCAATGCAACTAGCTGCTCATGATACTTACTAAGTTGTGTACTGTTGAGCGTATTAAGATCCGAAATAATGCCTTCAGTAAGCAAGGCTAATGTATTGTAATCTTCCTCCTGTACTAGGTTGGAGGAGGAATTAAATTCTCCTGAAGTACAGGCTAGCTCGAGGGCAAGAAGTTGATTGGTTTTTTGTTGAAGTACGAAAACAGGATCAAACATTGAAGAAGTTTGCATTTCTCGGGTAGTAGCCTCCTGAAGATCAGCGGAAGTGGTATTGGGCGTGCTTTTGACGGAAGCATTCAGTGATTTAAGGATATTGGATAGTTCCAATCGGTAAAAGAAGATCAGTTTTTTGGAAACAATTAACCAAACGATTAGAACAATAAATACGAGAAGCAGCGTAAATAGAACCTTAATCTCAAAATCTGCAATGGATCCAATCCCTAGGATCAATAGCGCAGCGACCAATTGTCCTGCGGTTTTGCCAAAACCATCCGCATAATTCTGGGTAAGTGAGCGCTTGGCTATCGGATAAGCTTGATATAGCAGGTTAATCGTTGGCGCATGCAAAGAGCGATACAAGGATCGTTCAAAAACCTTACCAAGCGAAGCTACAATCAGAATCAAGCCTAGGTAACCAGTAAAATAGGAAGAAATGCCTACAATCGTGGTAAACCCTAAGGCGAAAATCATGGTAGTTAAACTGATAAATACGCCGTATTCTTTGATCAGAAACTTAGAAACGAAAGATTTGAGAAGCAATTCAATCACTCGCATTCCCCCAAAAATGAATGAGAAGTATTTAGCCAGTTCGAGTGGATCAGACATTCGGTTGGCAGAAACTTCCATCAAACAAAAATCAATCACCAGTTGGATGACCACAGCCAAAAGGACGGATAAGAAAATAAGCTTGAAATAGGGTTCTTTGATCAGTTTTTTCTGATCGCTGGTTCCTGAGCCTTTGGTTTCACTTATTTTTTCAGGAGCTACTTTAACCACAATACCCCTGCTTAGTAAAAAGGTAATTCCAGCAAATGATAAAATCCCAAAAAAGGAAATCAGTAAGAATTTATCTCGCGTGAAGAAATCAAGGGAAAGCAATAGTGGCACTGACAAATAAGAAATGATGGCAGAGATCCCTTCCCCTGAGCTGATGATTCCGTTGTATTTTTTATTTTCCTCTAGGTTAAAAATATTGCTTGGGATTTTCCAGAAAACCAACCCAGTAAAATTAACGGAAATCCAATACATCGCATAGGAAAAAAACACCACATAGTAGGTGTAAAAATTTTGTACATACGCATACCAAATGAGAAATATCAGCACCGCAATGAATACACTGAAAAAGGTTGCGGCTTTTGAAAAACCCCATTTCTTTTCATATTTATTAAACAACCACGTGATAAACAAGCCCCCAATTCCTGAGATCAGGTAGGCCATGGGTAGTTGAGATGTGCCGATTTCGCTAATGAAGAGCGCATTGGCAAAAAGTAATAGGTACGATACGAATATCCCTAGTGCAAGGGATAGCAAGATCATTCCAAAAAGGAAATAGGAACTTTTAGATTTTGCCATAAATGGTTATAGAGAGTAGCTCAACCGCACCAAGAAGAAACGTGGTCTTTGAGGGATATAGGGCTGACTTAAATCTCCATAAGGTGCACCGGCTACGGCACCTGGCATATTAAATGTTCCAGATGCTTCTCTTGGTCCTGGGTGGTAGTATTCAGGGTTACCGCCGTCCAATAGATTCTTATTCAAAATATTTTCCACACTGACATCCAAGCGAAGCATTGGGAGTGTTTTTACTTTAAATCCTACATTTCCATGAAGGATAAGGTACTCCGGGATAGGGCTACCTTTACCATCTAAGCCTACGTTTTTGGATGAAGTAGTATTCGCCCCAATAGGTCGCTCACTGACATAGTTAGCACGCAAATTCAGTACATTACTAAAAATGCCCATGTGGGTTTGCTTCGTGATGGATAGGTTGACCCGATGGCTCGCAATATCTCCTAATCGCACGGGTACTTCTATTCCAGCATCTGCTGCTGCTTCAGTGAGTTGAGGATAAAAGTAGGTGTGGTTCGCTTGAATGTTCCAATCTCTAGATTTAGGCTTGTAATAAAAGCCTGACATCAAGCCTAGGGTACGGTATTTTCCAATATTGATGTTTTGTCTTATCCCATTTCTAGTGGAGGAGGCTACCGCATTATCGATAAGGTACCCAAACGCATTGACATCCCATCCCAAACCTCCATTTCCAATGTGACCCAAGTACTCGATATTTAGGAAGTCAATGGATTCAGGACGAAGATTTGGGTTAGGGGTTCTACCCGCTCCAGTGGAGTATCTAGTCAACTGGGATACATTTTGAAGTCCTTTGGAATAGTTGAGTTTAAAGGTAGCATACTCAGAGTTGTAAATGGCAGATAAGCGGGGGCTGTTTGCAAATCCAAAACCTCCAGATCTTCGGATTCGGTTGTAATCCACACGGTAGCCACCACTTAAGAAAATCTTCTCTCCAAGAGTGTAGCTCGCTTGAATAAACACCCCAAGATCGATAATCGGGTACATGTTACTCCCCTGTTCTTGATTGGGAACGATACCTAGTTCTCTTGCAAAAGATATAGAGTCTTGTTTGGCTCTGAATGCTTTTGTATCGGGGTAAGTGGTATTGTAATCCATGTAAATCAAATAATCCCCTTGGGTCAAGGTACTTCGGAAGTCAATACCCGAAGAAAACTTGAGTCGCTCCCCTTCATAGAACATTCGCGTTTCATTTCTAAACTGCTGTGCCTCATAGTAGTAATAGCGATTTCTCCATCCATGTTTAAAATTGGAAAAGCTCAAGTAATCGATGCTTTCTGTTCCAAATGCATTTTTCTTAGTAGAAAAGGATTTCCCGGGCAATAACTCAGTGGGATTTAGCAAATGTGCAAAGTGTAGGCTGGCTCTTGGGTCTCCGAAAGCGACAAAGTTGACCCGATTAGTTTCTTTACCGAGGCGGTGTAAGGCAAAGTTAGCCAAATTGGAAATGCTTATTTTTTCAGTCAATTGACGATCGTATTGTGCATACACGGTCGTATTTTCTGGGGACCAAATGGAACCATTTCTAGAGCCTGCTGCATCAATGTCTTGATACAAGCCAAATCCTTCGGTACGCTTCCAATGTCGAACACCAAACAAAAAGTTATCCACCATCAATTTGGCACTAAAGAAGTAATCGTCCGTATGATTCGAAAAACCGATGGGTGCTCCATTTACATTACTGGTGTAGGCGATGCTGTCTAGTCTCCTTGCTTGATTTATTCCTGCTTGGGTCAGGTTCATATTGGTGATTAATCCAGCAGCATTCTTAGTAAGGGTATAATAGGGATGAGACTGAGGAAGGTTAAATTTTTTGAGATAGTCTTCAAAGGAATATGAACCTGCTTTACCAGACATATTCATTTTCGTATAAATCAAACTATTGATATCATCCGGAGCGTAATCAAAAAATTCAGCGGAAGACATATCGTGCTCGTCTGAACGGTAAATTCTACCTGTAACTTGGAAGGCTGCAGCACTGCCACGCAATCCCATAACTAGGTCAGAGGAGTAGGTGTTCAGGTTTCCGGCTTGTGCATTGCCATACGCATAAAAACTTTTTGGTTTTCCACTTCCAGCCTTTCCTTTCAACAAATGATCTTCTGGGATCTCTCTTGGAGAATAGGTGATCACGTTGATGGCCCCAATAAATGCACGTGGACCATACATGGTAGAAGAAGGTCCATACAATACTTCTACTGCTTTGATATTGGCCAGGGGATATTGCCGAGAAATATAGGCCCAGTTGAGCCATAAATCATTTTCTTCAACCCCATCCACCATAAAAAGGGTTCTCTCGGTATTCTCTTGACGAAAGCCCATCTGATAAATATTAGATCCAGCACCTGAAAAAGTTTTACTGATATCGAATCCTGGAAGATCGCTTAACACATCTACCAAATCCTTGTATCCTCTATCCATGATTTCCTCATGGGTAACCAGCTTTACTGTAGCAGGCGCAGTATTGAGATCTTCTGCTTTTTTAGAAACCGAACTGACCGTTACCCCAACATTCTCTCGCTTCACTTCAGCAAGAATATCATCAAAAACGATATTTCGATAGCTAGAAACAAAGTTGCTATTGGAGTTAATAATTTGTTCGATGTATGCTTTCGCATCGTCCAATCGATCTTCTACGATTGCTGTAAGTGCGAGCAATTCTCTTGCCTTATTAAGTTCGGTAGCATTTCCAAAACTTTGGTTTTGCACGCAGAGTTCGAGGTTTCTTTTGACGCTGGCAAAGTCACCTATTTCATAGCTATCTGTACTAATTTCTATGGTATTGACATTGCAGGTTCCATTTTGAGCAAAAGCAGGAGCGCTGCATACCATCAAAAAGAGTAGAAAGAGGACACTGAGGGTATTTTTCATGGGGTATAAGTTCCTTGTAGGGTACTGCGATTATTTTTGAAGCAATTCATTAATTTCCAATGGCCAGACCTTGATTGTTCGATCATTACTTATGGAATAAGCTGTTTTCTTTTTCTCATCGATGGTGAATCCAGTAATCCAGCTTCGGTGTCCTTGAAACTTGATTCTGGAAGAAGCACTTGCAGAGAGCGGGATATCTTTGTCAAAAACAAAGAAAATCAAGCCCCCATCGAATCCGGTACTCAACATCAACTCGGTCCCATGCGCGTAAGGCATCGTCACCAATTGGCTTACTTTTGAGCTGTGAATGGTGAATGACTCAGTGGTCTTTTGTTTGGTAGGGTCTACACTCCAAATGTTGCCATTCTCTAGCCCCAACATCCAACGCGAATGGATTGCCGACCAAGCGGCACTTTGTATCGGACTAGATGCTTTTACTACCAATTCGGGAGTCCCAGCAGGCAGACTGGACTTATAAAACTCATTACCTTCTGCCCAAAACAAGAGTTTATTGAGTTCAGTCCCAGCCAACTTGGTCATGTCACCTTTCAAGGCCACAAAACCTTTCGCTACCTCGTGATGGTAAAAAACAGTGCTGCCATCAGCTTGCTTCGCAATCCAAATATTGGCTGAACCAAACGCTTTAAAAAATCCCTTGATCTGATCTACCGGTAATTTGGTTGCCAAGTCACTGATTGTAGCGGTAGTCAGGTCAATCAAAAATAGCGCGCCTTTAATATCAGTACCGATGATTTCGGTGTCACTCAAAAATTCGAAAGATTTAATGTAACCTGTTTTGATTACTGCTCTTTCTGTTAAGGTTGGTTGGGTAGCATACATCCGGAGTTCCCCATTGATGGTATACACAGCTAGCTTGTCTTTATTCTTAGACAAGGCAAGTAGTTTGGCAGGAAATTCCAAATCCATGTCCATTTCTGCAACTTTGGAAGAGTTCAGACCATTTAGCAAAGCATTAAAAATGTCCGATTGCAAAGGAAAGCCTCCATTGCTCAGGTTTTTTTGGTAGGAACTTTTCACCAAATCAATGCCTCTGGCAAAATCCCGGTTGGCAAAATAGCCCAAGGCTTCTAGAGCAGTGGCTCTAGCTTCTTGCTGGTTCCTAAGTTTTTCACTTTTCTCAAAATTGATTTTTGCCTCAATTGTAGCATCATTGGCCAATTTTGCATTTTTCAAAGCCACATCTTTTGCGTCAGAGGCTTCTTTCTCTGCTAGCTTAGCTGCATTCAAGGACACTACCGCATTGCCACGTTGTACTTCTGCATCCTTCTGGGCACTGATCGCAAGCAATCGTTCGTCTTGTGCCACTTTTAGTGCTGATTGCTCATTTTCTCTAGCAGAAACTGCTTCCAATCGCTCCTTTTCAGCTTGGCGCTGCGCTACCAAAGCTTCTTCTTTTGACTTAATCGCAAGTTCCTGCTGGATAACAGCCGAATTTCGTTCCAAATAAGCTAAGAGCGCAGTGAAGGAGGACAACAAGAAAGCGATACTTACAGCAATGCTAATTCGAACCGAATTTCTCAACAAACTAGCGCGCTTCTTCTGCTGGGTCTTGATCAATTCCTCTTGGTAATTTTGAGAAAGAAGTAGAAAACTAGAAAGTAACTCCTTATCGATCTTATATTTCTCTTGCCAAGCATAGGTAGTGAAAATTTCCTCCTTCAAGAGGAGTGCTTGATCCAATCGTTCCTTTCCAAGAAGGAAGCCTGTACCCTTAAAATATTCCTGAGCTATTTCTTCAAATACTTTGTATTGTTTGAATGCTATTTCCTCGTTTAAAATCCAGCTTTTTAATTCTTTCCATTCTTTGGAATACTCTGGAATAAACAATCGATAAGCTCCTTCCCTTTCGGATAAAATTTGGTATTGCTCCGAACTTGCAAGTTGCAATAAGAAATCGAGCTGCTCTGTGGATAACAGGCTAAATGCTTGTACTTCTGCACGAGTCAATTCGATTGGGATAGCACTTGTGCCATGTAAATAAATAAATGCTCTAAAGAAGGCCTGCAGGTTCTCTGGTGAAACTTCAATACTCGCTTCAGAAAGAAATTTCGATCCTATTTTGTCTAAAAACTGATTGATGGCAGTCTGATCAAAAATTTGACTACCCTCCTTACCTATCCCCTTGCTTAAATCGCTTTTGAAAATTTGAGCAAAGAATAAAAGTTTCCCCAAACTTGTGGAATTGGTTTGCCATGTAGTTGAAAAAAAGTTGGATAATTCAGGGCTTAGTTGTTTATCAAAAATAGAAGTTAATCTTTCCTCAAGCACCTCCGATGCTAAATCAGCACCGAATTCGGAAAAAAACATACAAGAAGAAATGAAAGATTCTCTACCAGAGATGTCGAAAAATCTACGTGTAATTTGGTTGGGAAGAAGGTATACTATTCTTGCTGAAGCCCCATTTTCTCGGCCAGTTAGCTGCTCTGACAAGTAAGCCATGACCTCATCTGTGATTTTGGGAATCTCGACGATATGAGACCCTTTCAACCCTTGAACTTCATTTTTGAAAATATTCAATTCAAAAAGGTCCTTTTTCAAACTTTTGGAAGCAAAGAGATTTGTTTCGATAAGCTTGTTAACCAGGAAATCGTCAAAAAAATGATCTTCCGTTTTTATTAAAAAAAGCAAACCCTTCAATTCCAATTGCTGGGTGATTTGTGATTTAATAGAATTTAAATCAACAGAAAATCCTTTACCCATTCTTTATGTTTTTAGTCTTTGATTGGTCAGCAATTGTTAAATACATTTTTCCTTTAATTTTTTAATTTCTAATAATTTCATTTTTTGGGGGAAGAAAAAATCTCTTCATACAACACTTCAGCTCCTGTTTGCCAAGATTTTAATTCTCCACTTTCATCTACCGTCAATAAAGTCTTCACCTTACCTGTTTGCACTAAAGCAAAGTCCCAAATCCACTTGTCGAAGCCCTCAATTTTATAATTATGAATGCCTATATAATCTGGATTATCCTTTTTCAAATTAAGATCAAATATGTTGGCGGTTTGGTCAAGGCTTGCTGAAAAGAGTTTATTCGAACTAGCATCAAAAGCTAAACTTGTAATTCGTGTTCTATGAGGATGAATAATCAAATCGGTTTTCACACTGATTACATTCCCTAATTTCAAAGTTTTACAAATGGCGATTTGGCCATCTTCCATCCCCAAAAACAAATTTCCTCCTGAACTAACAGCAGCTGTAATGGGATTTTTCTTCAGGTCAGTCGCAAGGGGCTGCCATTGAAGCGAGGCAATATCGAGTAGCACAAGCGTATTGTCCTTACTTACCACGAGTAATTTCTCCTCATTAAATTTGAAAATATTTTTAGCGGATAAGTTGGCTACTTTGGCAGTTTTGGTTAGATCGTTTGGCACTACCTTCATTACTTCACCGCCAACCAGCAAAAATACCACCTTGGAAGCCGCAACCACCTGGTCCACGATTTGATTGGGAGCAAGACCCACTCCCAGCGCTTTATTTACCCCTGTTGCCGTATTAAATTGATATAACTTTCCATTTACCGTACCAATAATGAGTTCTTTGTCATTGAAAAAATCTAAGCTACGGATACGATCTCCACGAAAAGGAACCGATTTGGTCAATGAAACAGGTCCTTGACCGAGGGCTTGTTTGGAATAAAGAAGTTCCCCATCATCCCCTCCTGCAGCAATTGTACCAGAAGAAGACACCCTTATTTTGCGCAATCCACTTTTCATAGAATACAAATCAGTAGGAATCCCTTTGATGATCCCCTGATCAAGTAATTTCTTACGGATTTCCAACATCACCTGATAAAGGTCGTTATTGGGAAGATTTGCTTCCTTAAATTCCAAGGTTGCTTTTTTGTAATTTGAATAAGCTACATCCACCTCTTTCAGAAGCCCTTGCAATTCATCCGCTTGGTAATCCTTCTTTTGAACTTGATTTCTCAAGATCAAAACAGCATTTAACGTTTCTTGATATTGTCGCGCATTTTGCGCTTGGGTAGTTGCTATTTTTCGGGTGGAATCAGAAACCTTCAGATTGACTACAGTCGACCTTAACTCTTTTTCTTTCTGATTCAACTCATCATTAGACTTTTTAATTGCTTTTTGCTGCTCTAGGGCATAATTTGTAGCTTCCTGCGCTTTAATTTTTTCATCATCAGCCCGTACTTTTTCAATCTTGGCCAATTGCTCATTTTTAAGTGCTTCATCGGTCGCTTTGATAGCATCTTCACGAGCAGCATCGGCACGAATCTTTTCCAACCTTGCTTTTTCCGTTTCCTTTTCGGCTTTCTCTCGTGCTACTTGGGCTAAGGCTTCTTGCGTCTTAGCATCATAGGCAAAAATTCCAATGATTAGTAAGATCACCAAACCACCAAGAAGACCGTAAACTCCTACTCTACGGAGCCGCTTAATTTTTTCTTTTTGATCCTGCTCCTTTTTTAAAATCTCATCTTGAAATTTAACCTTACTTGTAAGCAGGTAGGCAATGGTTCGGTGGTGATTTGAATCAAACTGGTTGGACCACAATTCATCTGGCTTCTGCTGCTCATACCAGCTGAGTGCTAAATCAAGATCAGGCGGTTTCAGGTAATCCGTCAATCCTTTGTCAAAAAGCATCGATTTTTCACTTAACCTTTTGTATAAATCTTGAGATTCTTTTTCTTCTTTGATCCACTCAACTAGGCGTGGCCAATTGGGAATAAACTGTTCATTCTTAATATCAATGACTGACGATTCAGAGATTAAGGAATGATTTTTCACTTCCAGGCGCTCCTGGAATGGAAGCAGTACATCCAAAAGGAAGTGGAAGGAATGTTGAATGGATTGAAGCAAAAGACTCAGCTCCTCAAGCTGAGACCCCGTCACCTTTAAAAAATGATCGACACGGATTGGCTTTCTGAACCTAGAACCATCTTCGGTCACAGTGATTTGCTTGAACAATTTCTCCATCAACCTTTGTTGCACCTCAGTACAAGAGGAGAAAAACAATTCAAGCTTTTTTGCATAAAGAGAATCACTTGAAATTTGAAGGATTACTTCCAATTCAATTTCATCTTTGGAATTAGATGCTGCATTCTCTACTGCCTCATTGAGGAAGTATTTCAACAAGGTTAAATTCTTGAGGTCCTTACCCAGCTCATTGTATAAAAAATCAACCCCATCCTTATGCATCGTCATTTTTGAAGGCTGCAAAATGGCCTTGATTACCTCTGCAAATTCAGTTTTTCTAAATTGGGGTAAGTTGTATTGAGAAGCAGATACGATCTCGTAAAAATGGCGGTATTCAAAAAGCCGGGACATGTACTCGGCTCTTAAAACGATTAAAAAGTAAACAGGAATTGAAGAATAGCTAGCACATTTCGTTATGTTTTGAATAAAACTTTTGACGGTTTCATCCCATTCGGCGGTGTTTTGAGACACCTCTCTAAACTGAAAAAGGTCCTCAAAATTATCGATGACAAGCAATGCATTGAATTCGCTTTTTTGTGATGCTTTTTGAAGGCAAGCATTCTTTAATCCCTCACTGGACAAACGCATGGATTCAGTAAGAAATACCTCATCCTCCAGTTTTTGCTTCCCTTGATTTAAACCAAGTTGCGCTATACCAGCCGATAGATTCTCCAGCGGAGTGATACCCGGACGTATCGTCACAGACTTCCATTTCCTACCTGCAATTCCTAAAAATCCCTTTTCCAATTCTGGAATCAAGCCTCTTTTGATAAGCGTAGTTTTTCCAGATCCATTTTCTCCAAACAACCCTACCATTTGGGAGGATTGAAACAAACTTAGTATATCAAAAACTTGACGTTGTCTTCCCGCTAATGGCCCGGCAGTACCTCCTGAAGCATCATTTTGGGAACTTAAAATCTCCATAAACTAAATCTTGGATTTGAATACTTTACTATACTTGATAAATGAATAGGACAACTAAATAATTAAATTGTACCAAACATTAAACTTATGTTTGCAATAAAATAATTATTAGAGCATGGATTGGTTTTTAAAATCAACTGATTGATTTCAAACGAAACTAGTTTCGTATGAATGTAGTGAGTACTACTGCTAAATCCTATTTAATTAAAAAATAACCTTAGAAATGAATTTCCATGTTGCACTAATAAAAGTAATCCTAAGCGTAAATTGAACCTGGCTAACCAAACCTTTTTTCTAAAAAATAAAACAAGAATCGAAGGACATACAAGGCGAGCACCATGAAAAACCAAACTACAAAATAAAGTTGAATAAGATAAATATCGTCAATTAAGTCCAATACGGGTGTTGAAGCCTTCAAGTCCATCATACTCATTACTGGTAGACACAACCAAATACTTAAGTAGGAAAACAACAAAAACAACCTTCCTTCTTTTAAAAGTACATCCGCTGGAAGCTTTCCAATTTTTTTTACATCCACCTTCATGGCTTATTGATTTTCATTAAACCTCCATACTTCTCTACCAAATAGCTTGCTATTGCTCCTATTAGAAAGAATAAGAAAAAGCTCCAATTTTTCTCATTTAACAATCCAAAAACGAAGAAAATCAACAGAAAAATCAAGCAAGTAATGAACAATACGATCACCCGATACAGTTGTCTTGCCAAAATGGTTTCTCTAAATCTCCAATCTGAAAATGCAACAACAAGTGCGATGATCATCGCTAAAGTCACCAACGCAAAGGTGACCATAAACAGCTGTTTATAGGTTTGAAAGAAAGCCGCAATTTTAATAGGATAGCCATCGATTTCTTTAATTGGATCTTTGACGTAGACAATATCTCCAGTAAATTTTTGCGCCACCACATTCCAAATCTCTTCTTTTCCTAAATCATAGCCGAGAGCGTATAAACCAACTCCTTTAAATTTATTAAAGATCGCTAGATCCATTTTTTTGGATAAGGTAGTCGAATCATCGTACCAACCTTCGATAGAGGTATCATCTGGAAATTCAAGAAAAAAGTAATTAGTCATGGACGTTTCATCCAACGTAGGGACAATAGTATAGACGCTGTCCTTGGATTGGAAAACTCGATTCACCTCGGATAAGGTAACTTTCCGTTCAAAATTAGTGCTGTAGTATCCTTCCGAAGGATCATAAGTTCCAGACCATTGCGATCCATAAAGGGGAAGTGCAAGGATGGACTTTTCCGCAACTAGCCCTCTATTCAAGTACATTAGAACTGTGGTCTCGAGGCTAGGACCTCCTGGGGTTTCATTTCTTAGTGGTGCTACGGCTGCCACAGAACCGTCAATCTCATGGTAATCCATTCCTTTGACAATAAATAAGTCAACCGACTCATTCAATTTTACCAAGTCAAAAGGAAACTTGGTGTCATCCGCAGGAATCACCAAGGAAAGAATCATTTTTTTGGTGACAAAACGGTAGTCTAGATTGTCTTTAAGAAACGCAACAAAGTCTAAAAATTTGGTTTCTCTATCCAAGGGAACATCTGTAAACTCGAGTTCGATTCCATCTGCATCACGCTCGGTCAACAGTACTGCCACCGAATCAAGAGTGGTATTCCAAAGTGCTTCATCCTTTAGAAAATCCAGGTGATTATTTTCTCCCTCTAGCGAAAGACTCAACAAGACCTTGGTCTTATGTTTTTTTGCAGAATCAAGTAAATCTGTTTGCCTCCATTGATTAATTTGAACGGGATTGATGTAGCTACCTGTTTTGGGATCAATCTTGTAAGTGAAAAAGGAAATAGTTGAAATTAAATTGAAATCATAAGTTTTCCAGACGTCTCCCATCCAATACGGATACCAAGTATACACCTCCGCGCCTTCACGAATCACCCTTTGGTTGCCACCCTGCCGCTTGTAAGAAAGTGATGCAGAGTCAAACTCGAGTGCCTGCAAATTACGATTGTTGTTGGGCCCATTCAACATATCGTATAGGGTACTGTAATTACTGATAAACGACTTCTGTTCCAATGGGGAAAGCAAGTTGTTTAGGCTATCCGGATTTTGAGAGACAGAATCTGCAACACCCAATTTTTTCAAAAGCTTATCGGAGGCACTTTGAGCCTTTTTAATTCCCGAGGTGACCTTCCTCCCACCTGATTTTAGCTTATTGGCCTCTTTACAACCCACAAAGGTTAGCAAAAGAAAAAGAAAAAGAAAAAGGCCCGCGTAGGTTAATCCCGAATGCTTCATAGTAAGGTTAATAGTATCGTCTCTTCAAACTCTTCCACATCCACTTCTTGCTTGACTGTGAATTTTTTTAAGGTAAGCGTAATAATTTTTAATCCAAAATCTAGATCATACAGATCAGAGGTGTTGGAAAATTTCACTTGAACAGTTCCATTGTCCAATGTTTTTTTGGATTGAAAAAAAGCATAATTGGCTGTACTATTCGGACTTACTTTCCATTCTTCCAATTTAGGATTACTCCCATTGGACCAAAATATTCGACGCTGGGCATCAATCAGAGAAACAGCTAATCCAGAAAAGGTGAATTCTGGAAGGTAAGTAAACGATCTTCCTTTCAATTCCTTCATGGAAAAATCTTCCAAAGGATCTTCACGGTAAGTTTCCCTTCTTGAAAATTGCAAGTTGTCCTTTTCTGTGTAGGGGAAAAAGAACAGCGCAAAACCCAATACTTCGTTTTGAGATCCAAAGTCAAATTGCTTTTGAAACACCGAATTGCCTTTGATATTAGCTCTATTCGTGAGAATCACCTGCTCTTCCACCACGGTTTGAAATAGGGTGTCTTGAACTTGTACATCCATCAATACCTTTCTCACTTTAGCTGTTCTGATTTTTTTAACCTCGATCTGCTCTGCTCGAGGGGTTGCGTAAACCTCAATAATTCCCTTTTCTTTGAATGGGCCTAAACTCCGAAGGACGATTTCAACAGTCCCTGTTTCGTTAGCCACAAAGGCTAGGTTGATTTTTTTTCCTCGCTTCGACGAGGAAGCTTTCGCAACAGTAACTTTATTAAGTAAAATTTCAACCTTTGCAGCATTGCCAATACCCCCGTCTACCACATAATTCAAGGTGAAGGAATCACCTTGATTGGCATCCAATTCAAGTCGAAGAATTCTACTTTTAGGAGACATTTCAACTTCTTGACTCATAACTAACTTTGTTTCTGGAACAACCACTGTAAAGCCCAAAAACTTAACCAGATCCGCCCTAGGTATGAGCAACTGCTTTGTCTGATTCAAAAGCAGATGAAGACTATCAACTTGCTGCTTGTTCAAAGCCGGAACGGATTCAGTAAGCTTCATCTCCTCTGCAATAAACAAGCTTAATTCACTCTCTGATACAAAGGTTTGGGTCGACAGCGTATCGCCAAGAGCAAGGCTCTTGCTCAATGATTTGGATCTTTTGTCGTCAGCCAGAAGAGGTTCTAATACAAATAGCCAGCACCCAAGTACCAACAAACTTTTAGTTATCCAGCCAATCACTTGTTTATTTGTTTAGTTACTTCTCTCCCTAAGTCTCGGTAAAGTTCTTGTACTTTCTTTTGCTTGTCGGAAATGAGTTCCTTCTTCATAGTTTGAACTTCCCGCAACTTATTCGAATACCCTTGCTCCACCTGCTGTCCTGTTTGATACATGTTGTTGATGTATTCCATTTTATAATTATTTTCCTCTAAGGCTAAAAAATCATCATATGGACCTTTGGAAGAAAATAACTTAGTCAAAACAGGGGCTATTTCAACAAAAAGAATCATCAAAGTGATAGTCCAAGGCGCCCAACTCTCCAGATTATTTAAGGCCTGAAGTCTAGAAAGAAGTCCCAAGGAAAAGTTAGCCTTGATGTTTTCTTTGTCTTCTTGGTATAAGCTGTACTGCTCGTCCTTACTTTTCTCGAGAGCCATTTTCCCTTCTCGAATATCGACCTCTTTGGTTTCGTATTCTAAAATAAAATCTTCGTACTTCTTTTGTTTGCGTTCACACTCCTTGCCACTTCCGTATTGACCCGTACCACAAGTACCATCGCACTCGCATTTGTATTCTTGGTAATAAAACTCTTTCAAATCAAAAAATTCTCGGAGCTGTACATCTAACTTCTTCTTTTCGGCATCTATATTAGCGAGGGCTGAAAAATATTCCTTTTCTGCCTGTGCCACACGTGCCACCACTTGTTCGTTGAGGTTTTGATCAATTTCTGACTTGAAAAGCTGTAATTCTAAGGGCTTGGATACCACCAAAGCAATCAGCGTAGATAAAAATAAGCGGGGACTTATTTGAATCACTTCTCTCCAAAAATCTCCTTTTTTGCGCAGTGTAGCTACGATATACCGGTCGAGATTGAAAATGATCAATCCCCAAAAAAACGCGAGGAAAAAATTGATGTAAGCGCCTTCAAAGATTAGGCTAAATGCAAAATAAGAAGAAAGCATCGCCAGAACACCCGTAAATAAGACAGAGGCACCTATGCTTACGTGCTTAACCTTTTCGGTATCCGGACATTTATCCAAAACAGATTTGCTTACACCAGAGCAAAACAAAAAGAAAGTACTTAGTCCCATCTTATTTTTTTAAACTAAAAAGTGAGACCATTTTGGATAAAAAGGTTTCTTTTTCAGATCCCTGTTCCCCAACCATTACGCTGGCATTATGTATTTTCTGGCCGCTTTCTTTGTACTCGTCATCTTCAAAGCTAGCGCTACTTTTGGAAACTGGATAAAAGTGAATCTCCTTACTTGCTACAGTATTTAAGAAATGCATTTCAAAGTTTAGGCTTGACTTCTCCAAACAGACAAAATTGTGGAAACCAATATTATTTAATTTACCCAACCGAGATTCAATTAAGGTGGTGCCTGGTTTACATACCCACTCAATTTTCACCACATCACTCATATATACCGCGAATATTTCATTGTTTTTTGAAACAGAATCTATGGGTACATAATCGTCAATTTCTTTGTTGAAAATCGATACCGATAATTTTAAGTGGTCTTCTTCCAAACACTTAATAAAAATAGATAAAGAAGTTTTACTTTTTTCATTTTTGGAAGTAATAGTAAGAAAGGTATCTTCCTCTATGGTGATCCGCTCCTCTCCTTTTAAATCAAGCATTCTATTCCCTGGAGTCAACACATTGGAATTCGCATTAGTCGATTCCCAAAAGAAACGAATCTCCTCTCCTTGCGTGGCAAAATACTTCTCAGCAGTAAAATTCAATTTGATTTCCTGAGAATAGGAATTGACCAAACGGCTAGACTGCATCAAGCCCTCAAAATCTTGATGCTTTTTGAAAAAGAAATCTGCAAAATCCACTTCACCATTTAGACGTTTGGTGCTGTAATACAGCCGATTATCAAAAATGGAGAACTGTTCAAACCCTTCATCAAAGACCGTTACTTCAATAATTCCCACTTTGGCTCCTGCTTGGGTAATCCGGTGAAATAAATTTGCATTTTCGAGTGTTCTGTATCCCTTGGGCAGTAAAATAATCAACTCAAAATACTTACCAGCTACCTGTGCCTTGAGAATTTTGTTGGCTAGCGCTAAAAAAACCTGCCCATCAATTAGCATTTGCGCTTGATGGTGAAAATTATCCAACTGCTTATTGAGTTCAAGCTCTATTCCTTCAGGCCAGTAGCAATAATCAAACATACTGAGTCAAATTAACAGGTGACTAACGTATCCAAATTTCCTTCAATCTAAGGTTTATTAAGGGAAATCTACGCGATCAACCCAACTTTGATTGCACTCATTTCCTATTTCACTGCCCTACCCTCTTTGGCCATTTCTCGCAACAAGCCCCCTTCTATATCTAGGGAGGTGATTTGGTCCCGTTGGTCCCGCTTAGAGCTCAACCAAGAAAACTGAATGGCATTGCTAATTGCAGCTCCAGACACCTCATATTTTTCAGACAATTTCTTAATGGAAACATCGCTAGCTATATTGAAATTCTTCAAGGCATTCTCCCATAGTTTAATCCGTTCATCCACCGTCGGAAGATTGAAATACAAAATAGACTGAAAACGTCTGACAAAAGCTCGATCGATATTGGGCCGTAGGTTTGTCGCCAAAATCACCAAGCCATCGTACTCTTCCAATCGCTGCAATAGGTAGGACGTGCCCTGGTTGGCATATTTATCCTTCGAATCATTGATTTCAGTACGCTTGGAAAAAAGCGAATCTGCCTCATCAAAGAATAGCACCCAGTTTTTGTGTTCTGCTACATCCAAAAGCCTGGAAAGATTTTTTTCGGTTTCACCAATATACTTTGAAACCACCTGGGATAAATCAATTCTGTAAACCGGTAGGTTATTATTTTTTCCAAGAATGGCCGCCGTGAGAGACTTACCTGTACCAGGAGGCCCATAAAATAATGCCCGATAGCCTGTTCTAAAGCTCTTTCGCAACTTCTCGGAGCCTTTAATTTCATCCCTGAATTTGATCCAATTCAGAATCAATCCCAATTCATCCATCAATTGCTTGTTGAGGACTAAGTCATCAATCTGCAACTGTGTAGTAAGCTCCTTGGCTGGAAATTGGGAAGAAAATTTGGGAGAAATCTTCTCTCCAGAAATCAGATGGTAAAAAAAATCTTCATTAATCTGAAGGCTGTTAGACCAAAAAGATTCATTTTCTGAGTTTTTCTTCAATGAAAGGACCTGACGCTTGGAAAAAAAATGCTCCTCGGAAAAGACTTTGTACAACTCTAGCCTTTTCAATAAATCCTTCCCGTTTAATACAAAATTGACTGTCTCAACCGTAGGAATAAAACCTTTATGAGATTTCGCTTCCACGCCGCCAAATTCTGAAAATGGCCTGCCAATGGACTTATTTTGAATAAAAAAGCAATCAAAAGACTGTGGACTCAGCAGAGGGACCATGCTCATCAACAGAATCACTCGCTCCTTTACATCTAACTTATATTTGGTGACAAAATTCGTATACGGATTGCTTTCACCCAACCAGATGGGAGGCGCTGGGAAAATAAAATCAGGACTCTCCTCCTCAAAATAAGCACTCATCCGTAAATCAAGAATGGACTCTAGCCAAGCTAAATCCTGCAAAATGGGCTGTATTAACCTTTCAGTACTCGTATTTACTTCCATTGAACATTCAGTCTTTTCTTCATCCAGCTTAAATTAATCATGGAAATATTCCAAGTCATGGTATCCATCAGCACATCGTAGGCTTTTCGTTGAACAATCAACTCCCATCGGTTATCTTTTTCATAAAGGATCCCTTCCCGAATAAAAAAAGTTTCTCTAAAGGTCTCCAGCCTTGTGCCCCGCATTTTTTCCCAATTAAATATAGTACCATTGATTAATTTTTTCACTAGTTCCTCCTCTTCTATCGTCAATTCTAGTACAGGAGAAATGGGTGTATTTATAGGGACTCCACATAGCACTTTATTCAAACTTAAATCCCATTCTTCAAAAGAGGTCAATCCTGTGGCCAGGTACTGCAGCAGCTGAACCGCTCTTTCCTCAGCTTGCTGTCCCTTAAATTTACCCTGCTCCACCAAACCAAGCGCAGCAAAAAATCTACCGAAAAAAGGCCAACAGAGAACCATTCCTGCATTATTGATTGTAACACCCTCCCCAAGATCCACCTCTTCCGGCTCCAAAACTTGTGGTTCCTCCTCTTTCTTTTCTTCTACGGCTACAGCTTTCTTTACTTTCTTGCTAGCATGCTGAATCAAAAGTAGAATTTCAGATTTTTGATCCCCGCTAGTAAACAAAGTTGCCACCACTGCTGAACCTTTTGTATCCACCCACTGGTCAAAAGCAGGAAGCAATAGCTCAATCAAATGTTTGGTAGAAGGGCCTATTTTAGCCAGACTTTCAGTAAAAAATAGGATTCGATCCACTGGATGTTGGATTCCCAAATCAGCAAAAAAATTACTGCCTGTCTTTCTTCTTACTTCAGCCACCAAATTATCCAATGCTTCAGAAAATTTAGGATGCAAAAACCCATAAAACCATTTTTCATCCACATACCTTAGCAAATTGTAAAGGAGCTTTTTCTTTTTACTATCCAACAAACTCGCAAGAAAAATCCCTCTCAATTGGCTAAAATCAGCACCTTTAAGCTCCATTAACTTTTTGACAAAGGCTTTCAAACTCTCGGCTTCTTTAGGAAGCACCCCACAAGACAAGTAAAAGTTTAAAAGCTCAATAAGACTCATTTGAACTGGCTTTGGTACCGCTTCGTGTTCATATTGTTCAAAAAGTGCGGGATTATTCTGTCGAAACTCAAGCCAACCTTGAGGGTTAGCGCTTAAGGCCGCCTTGAAAGTGTTATAGCCATCTTTCAGTTGAAGGAATCGTTTGAAAAATAAGGTACTCTTTTTCCCTTCACGATGACTATTTTCATAAAAGCTACTTTTGAATAGCTCTAAAAATTCATTTAAAGTTGCGGTTGAAGCAACCTCGATAAATGAATTTATCCAAAGTTTTAAAAAACCTTTGCCCTTCAAGTTCTTTAAAAAAGGATCCTTTAACTCACTAAAATACGAATGAATCTGCTTCTTATTGTTGAGTTCTAAAATCGAAGTAGGCACTGTTTCTTCTCCCGACCAAGCTTTTGCTAGTTGAAAAAAATATTTTTTTTCAGTCTCATTCCATTTAAAAAGTTCGGTCAACAAGGTAAATGTAGTCTCTAGATCCAGGCTACTCCCTTCCAAAATCCCTTCTTCCTGCAAAAGCTCAGCCACCTCTACCGCGAGAGATGCGGCAGACCTTTGGAGGTTGGTAGCATGAAAAAGAAATACCAACCAAGCGCGTAAGAAATATTCAATTTTTACTTGATCCTGAAGGTTAAAAATCTTTACAATTTTCTCCAACTGGTCAATAGAAATTGCTAAACCCTCTCGCTTGTGTTTTTCTTTGATCAATTCTATCAAGCCCTTGTATCTCAATAAATTGAAAAACTTTCGGATTAAATAAGGATGCTTAACCCTGGCAAAAAAATTCAAAAATTCAGTTTTATTTTCTAGGACTAATCTAGAAATATAGTCGTTAAACTCCTCAGAGGAAGCACCTTCAAAAATATGAGCTACTGGAAAGGCGGAATGGTACACCAAACTTTCAAGAATCGGTAAAATAGTAGGTGTCTCTTTTTTGTAGCTAGAGCGAGCGATTAAATATGAAAAGCCGTTTGCTTGCTCAAGGGCAGCCAAGTTTTCATAGGATTTCGTGCTTTTGATATTCTTTGGCTGTTCTTTTCGCTGGCTATATACCTGCAGGTCTTTCCAAAACTTATCAGTAATCAACTGTGCATCTAATGCATTGCCCAAAAGTTCCAAAATCAGCTCCTCTTTAACATAAGGGCCTCCTTCAAAAACCGCATTCCAAAGGGTTTTTTCAAGGAAACTCTCCAGGGCTACCCCCTCCAATTTTAACCATTTATTAACTTCAAAATAGCTTGTAATGGCAGAGATGCTCGAATTCCAATCAATTGAGGAACGCTGAACTAAAAAATCCAAAAATTGCTTTTTTAACCATTTAGGTGCCTGAACTAAAATGGCATCTTGAAATTCGGGATTGTATTGATGAGAAAGCAGCAACTGATAAAATGAGTTTGCATACTTCTTAGTCAAAAGATTGAGTAAGATCTCCTCATCGTATCTTTTAGCCTCTGAAAATATTCCGTACACCTCTTCTACACCAATAATGCCAAGTATCCTTGCCACCATCTTCGAGGAATTACTTAACTCTTTCCTTCTTTGATGAAGTGGCATCTTCGAAAAGGGTAAAATTGGTTTTTGATCCAACTGGATGACTACTCGTTCATTCAAGCTTAAAAATTCTTCTACTTTATCTTTTAGGGAAGCGATAGAAAGTTGGCTTGGAGGAAGAAAAATCAATTGATGATACAACCAAGTGAATAATTTTGCCTCCAGCCCTTCGGCCTTATTTTTAGTCAATAGTTGTTGAACCCATACCAAAAATCCAGGCAAGACAGAAGCCAAACGAGGCCGAATTAGTTCAGCAATTTTAAAAAACACCTGCTTGCTAATCACTCCAGTAACTGGTAGCGCAAGGGCTATTTTTTTCAACATGGAAGCGGAAACCATTTTTTTATTGCTTTGAAAATAAGAAAGCAACTGCAGGGCATCCGCTGACTTCGTCGGTGAAATACCTTTAATGCTGTATTTGTTAAGCCAATAAGTGAATTCAGAAGAACTCAATTTTAAACTAGCATTGGATTTTTTTTCTAACAGCAAGGGAATTACTAGCTCACCTTGAGGTAACGAATATTTTTGTGAAAATTCCTCCCAAAGTTCAAAAAGTCGAGACGCACTATTCATGGAAAGTGACTGCACTTTTGTTTGTAGCCAGGCAGTTACTGCAGCAGGAAGCGAACCATACTGATCCTGGTACAAACTAGTAAACAAGGAAAGTATCTCGTCTTTGTTTTGGTAATTGGTACTCCATTCTTGCTCAGTTTCCTCTTTGGAAAACGACAACCAGTCAATGGAACCAAAGCCTTTTCTTTTTAGAATGTCTTTGGCATATAAATCCCCCAAGGTCTGGTTATAGTTTAAGATTTGATATTTTTTATCTCCAGTGGAAATAGATTTTAAGGTTAGAAAAAGTAAGCTTTTGTAGCTAATACCATACTTTTGAGCCGTTTTTTTAAATAAATGGCGTAAGTAGTTTTCTTCAGAAATTGACTGTAGATTTTTTGTTAAAAAAAGGTCGAAAGTAATTTCATTGATCGACTTCTTTACATGTATTTGGGTTTGATTGATCGGTTGATACTTCTCTTGAACTTGTTCAAAAACCTCCATTATCCATTCCAAAAGTTTCCTTTTTTGTGGAGCAATTTTGCCGAAAAAAATAGAAATGGTTTCCTGCGATAGATTATCCAAAAACCTCCTTTTAATAGCTACAGATTTACCATGTCTCAACAAAAATTCTACAAGCTCTTCGATATTTTGAATCAATAGCGTTTCAAATAGGGTATTGATATTTCGAAATCGGTAGGAAGTAGGCCGATTATCGACTAAGGAGTACCCATGAAACATGAAAAATTGGAATTTCTGGATTAACCCTTCGCCAAGCTCCAACAAATTAGAAGGTGCCGTTTTCTCAGTCACTTCACCAGTAGTCTGATCCAAAATCTTAGTTGGAGCTGAAAGAACTGCTTTTATCTGATACGATGATGCTACCTCTGATCCAAAGCGCGCTTCTATCGCTTCTCCTACTGCAGCTCTAAAGCCAGTTAGGGTATTGATTTTTTGCTGATGAATGAGAATATCCGCCAACATACTTTTAAATAGTATGGAGGCTGAAGTTGCATCTAAATGCCGATACTGCAGTCTAAAAAATTCTTTTAATCGTGAAATTTCATCTGAAGGGATTACACTTTTTAATGGATGTTCCACCAACACACTTTGTATGAGTACTTCCTCTGAAAAATTTTCCAATACCCTCTTTTTCTGGGTTGGGTTTTTTAAATAACCGCTTACCTGCTTTGAAAATTTTCTAGGATTTTTTGAAAAAGCCTTCGCGATATGTCCATGGAAACTTGATTCATTAGCCGATAACCATTGAGGACGAATACCTCGTCGAATGTAATCGTCTAAAATGATAAAAGGCAGTTCCTCTGCCAGCGTGACTTGTGGAGAAGAAGTTTGCAGGTACTGTTTAAAGGCAGCTCGAAATTCGGATTTAAATTTTTGTGTGAGATCAGCCTTTATATGAAGCAGTCTCAAAGCACCCAAGTCAATTTCCAATGTATCGATCACTAGTAGGTGATGAGAAGGGTACAATTCAGATAAAATCTGATCAATGAGTTCCGCAATACTAGTTTTTACCAGCTCTGAAATCTCATCTGAAAGTTCATCAAAACTAGATTTGGTAGCCACTTTTATCTCAAATTTGAGAGAGTTGACTACATGATTAGCCATTTGAGAAACTCGAATAAACAGATGGGAAACTTCGCAACAGCTGGATCAACTGTAGGGATAAGACATCGATTTTTTTAAAGTCCAATTGATCTTGATTTTTCAAAAACAACCACTCAGAGTACAAAGACTCAAATCGATACATTTCCTGGGGATTAATGAAGTAAATCGTTGCAGATTGATGTGCCATGATATTCTCCGAAATTAGATTTTTCAGGTAGTTGATAAAATCAGATTTTTGGAAACGAACAGGCCATTCCGGAAAAATGAAACTTAGCGTGTTAGAAAATTGGAAATCCACTGGAAAACCATGTCCAGAACCTCCTACAAGATTTACTTCCATCACCGTTTCAGGTGCCAACGATTTTGCGCGCAACTCTTGAAAAAAACGAATGGCTTGGTCAATGGCTTTTTTTGCCCCCGGCTTTGAGCTAAATGTGTTTTTTAGTTTGGCGACAGGTTCATGACCAAAATTATAGACCAATACCGAGTACGTAAGCGTCTTCTCATCCTCTACTATGCTGTAATTTTCAACCTGTAAACCAAATCCAAATAGATCCTCGCCTAAGGAGCGCTGGGTCTCCATATCACCAGGAAACAGCCCCTCGATAAATTCTTCTCCATCAGCATCTAAAAAAGAAAATAAATAGGAAACCGATTCCAAGGGTCTCAAGAGCAGGTTTTCGATGAGATGAAATCCTTCTGACTGTTGATCCAAGGAGGCTATTTTAGTTAAAACTTTTTCTTTGGCTGCTTGGCAATCCGCTGCGCTAGCACCGGCAAAAACAACCACTTGATTCTCCAACTTCCGTTGTTTCATCAACAAATAGTGACGTTCGTTGTCCTTGGAATGCACCAAACTGAGACTCTTTTCATTAATCACCAATTCAAAAATCTCTTTCAAGAAGGACAATCCTTTACCATAAAAATGCAAGGCCCCTTCTTGGTAGTTTTCCTCCGGAAGCAGGTAGACTGCCCCAACCTCTTGAGCAAGAGGTAGACTCACAAGGCTCCAATCCCCTACTAGTTTCTGTGCAGCTTCCACTTGAAAATGCTCCATCAACGGGGCAGAAATTGTCCTTCTGGTAAAGTCCTTGATGGCTAAAGAGAGGGCAATCCTTTTCTCGACACTAGATAGGTTGGCACAATCCCAGATTTCTGCTCCCTTCATATCAAACCCTCTGGCTTTAGTCTGCCCTAGCTCGATAATTTCATTCAGCAGATTTACTTTTGTTTGTATTACGGACAAGGCCCAATCTTCCGAAGATTCAAGGGAATTGGATCTCCCTAATTTTTTTAAGCTGTCTTCATCAAATCGCTCTCCAAAACGTGCCAACAAATGATCCAGCAACCGATTTCTCCGATCCAAGTAATCCTCACTTCGCTCAGAAGATTCCTTCATGCTTTTTTCCAACGCATCCTTATTGGAGATCAACTTATCAAGGTTTGTAATTTCGTTGGGAAGCTGATTGAAATAGGTTTCTGAGCTATTATTAGGGGAAAACAACACACGTAGACTAGATAGCTGAGCCAGATACGATGCCATTATTTGTTCAAAAAAGTAGAGGTATGCAGACACCTGCAAGGCAGATGCTTGAATCTCCCTTGGTGAATTGGATGATACGCCATTTTTTCCTACTCCAAAAAATTGAGGCAACTCATTATGGATGGGAAAGTGTTGCTTTACCTGTTCGAGAGAAAATCGGCCTAAAGGCAATTTATCGTCATACTGCAGCTCTTGGTGGTAAAACTTGGTACTTGAGGAGACCTCTGTTGAAAGCAATTGCTTGGTAATTATCGGATCTATCTCGTAGGTAACATTGTTTTTTAATAGGGATACCTTACTTTGAAAGGTATCAGTGTACTCATCCAAGTAGTTGATTTTTGGAAATTCTGTCTTATCAAATCGCACAAAATTATCAAATACAGGCAATCCATTTTTGAAGAGTTGGAGGCTTCGGATTTCTTTTACCCCTTCCACTGAAAGAATTATTTCTTTAATTCTGGCCAGGTAAATGGCTTCAATCTTTTCAGTCAATGCATTTTCAAAGACAAAACCAAATTTGGGCAAGGGGCCTGTAAATACCACTTCTGGTGAAAATCCCTGCTCCTTCCACAGTTGCACAGGATCGTGAAACTGGACCTGAGGATTGATATAGGCATCTAATGCAGCATACATCTTAGCCATAACCAGTTCACCTAGAGCATCTGATTCAATACTAATCGCCCCTTCTAAGCTTAAGTATACTTTTTTAAGAATATACACCTCCTCCAAATCATGGCCAATTAATCTGTTGGCATGAAATAGGTCCGCTACTTCCTTTTTAAGGTAATGCAGCTCTATATCACTCAAGTCCTCTGAGCATTCAATAAAAATCTCAAACAAGCCTTTCAACCCCATCTTGTGATCTTGGATTGGGATCACCCAGGCATTGGCTACGAGTTTAATTCGATCAATAATCAGTTTTCTGTAGTCATTGACCGTAATAGGACTACAACTAAATGCAGAAGTAGGGCCAAATAGTAGATTTTCTCTAACGGAATCAAACTCATCTTTTCCAAATAGAAAAAGATCTTCAATAGGGAAATTTGTCCTGTATCCTAAATCCGTCAATGCATAGGTCAGGTACTCTAAAAAGGTAACACCAGGGTCATGGTAGTTGTAATCTGTCCAAATTTTCCCTGAATACTTTTGCACGAAGTTGAGGCCCTCTTCATAAAGAAGGTCGTACCTCAAAATGGGTTTGTCTGTATGTTCGCTTGGAATAGAATTAGCCACGGCAAAAGATAGTTAAGAAAGTTCGATCAAATGGGGAGAAGACTGCCTACAGAAAACCGAATGGGATACGCTTCACCTGTGGTTGGATTTAATCCATAATGTCGTGCAGTCTTTACCTGCAAGGAATAGTTGTATAAATTTCCTGACCAGCGAAATCTCAAGCGGTTACGAAAACTACCATAGAAGGTCGAGGTCTTGTTGATCGTGCCGTGTGAAAGCGGACCTCCAAACGTATTCATGGCAATAACATGAGCCAAAGCATAGCGACCACTGCCTTTTTCACCATCCACACGCACCATCAATTCGTAGGCGCATGGTTCACTAAGTTGATCAATAATGGTATGCCACTTATTGTCCGCAGGGACTTGGCCTGCGTGTAGAGATCCAACTCTTCCTTTGGAGGAGATGACCCCATTGACATCGAGTTTGGATTTGGGATTCTCTTCGTCAATGCCAACATTTCCCCCATTTTTAAGCACGAGCAATGGCTTTTTATCTTCCTCCTGAAAAGCTAATCCTCCATTTTGCTCCTGATCTAAATTGATACTCCACTCGGGGTGTACCTGCTTAAAATTTTTATAAAAAGAAATCAAACGGTTGGATCTTCCAACGGGAGTAATTCGAAAGCCATTGTCTCCTTCTCTCGAAATTCCATCATCTACAATATTTACTGTAGACTCAATCAAATCAGCAAAGTGCCTTTCTGTAGGCGCACTACCTTTTTTGAAGTAGTTGATTAGGGACTGTCTATTTAGTAATGCCATGCTTAAAATTTGAAATTAAAATGATAAAACGCTTCGTCATCTGCCTTCTTAAGTTCAACTCCTGTATCCTTTACCGTTTCTGCGTATTCTGCGGTGATGATCAGGTTTTCACCGATGACCATGTCTTCCAAATCAAAAGCCTCCGCAGGTAAGTAATTCTCCTCATCCACCAAATCTATTTTTTTGAGGGGATATGGGATTAGGATAGACCAAGGTTTCCCTATGGTCACTGTTTCCATTCCATCATCCAATAAGGCCCCATCTACAAACTGGTACTCACCTTGTTCATTCTCATACATTTGAGCCAACGAAAAACTGGTGAAAAACTTAACATAAGGCCGAGAAGTAATCAAATTTAAAATCTCTGCCCGTTTGGTTTCGCGTTGATAAAAGGCAGATGCGATATCGTCATAAAACCAAGGGCAAGTTTCTTGAAGCAGTTCTTGGTACAATTTTTTAAAGAGTAAGCCGGTATCTGAAGTGGTAAACTTGATCTTACCCTTGATCATCAAGTATTCATATTGTGGATTGATGACCTTAAAATCTACGAAGGGATTAACTTCTTTTTTAAGGTATAACTCCATCTCTTTGAGTTGCCCGGGATTTAGTTTAGGCAAATAAAAATTCTCCGTGTTCTCAATTTTGGGAATACCTACGACAATGACCTCACCTGGCGAAACAAAATTTTCGTGACCGAAATTGCCAAACACTTGAACAAATCCCAACCAATTAAATTCTTGAAGCAGCATCTTTTCAATGTCCCAGCGGGTTACCGCCCTAAATTTGTGCTTCAAACTTTCACTAACTCTTCGGTAATAGGGCAATTTTTCTTCACTTGCTCTTCCCCCAGAAGATTCGATGGGTTGGATAACCGACAACAAACCTGGAAAATCGTCCTCAAAAGATTCTATCGAAAATGCAGGAAGCACAGGATCATGCTGAATTTCTTTATTCAAAATCGCCTGCGCAGCAAACGCATTCATGTAAATGCCAGAAATCACACTGACCATGGGTTGCTGGTCTTTTGTTCGGCAACAAATCCAAAACAGCTCATTGGGCATCACCAGATTATTCAAGTTGATGTCCTTTGGGCTTTTAAAAGATATGATGCCAGATCGCGTGAGTCCGAAACTACTGTCAAACAAAATATCCTCTTTTTTGAAAGGCTTCCAATCGTCGTTTGCTAGATAAAACCAATCCAACTTAGGTGCATCTCCGTGAAATCCACCATTATTCTTGGCAATCTCGAAGAGCATACTAAACTCCTCTGGAAATTCTTTTGCCTCTAAGCCAAAAAACAAGGCTCCTTGAAGCTCAAAAAATGGAAGCAGTCCACTGTCGTAGACCAAACCATCTTTCAACAAAAATTTCTTCCCAAAAGGATGAATCTGTATAAAATTCTCTTGTTTTTTAGTTTGATTCGTAAACGAACGTGTTCCTAGAAAATTAATCTCGGAAGAAGAAGAATAATCAAGGTAAATATCTTTAGCCAAGGGAGAAAAAGGCTCCTTGGGTTCCACAAACTTGAATCCTGCCTTTGGGTTTTCAAGTATCTCATTCGAAGCTGCTGTAATGTTGTCCGCGTAAACGGTGGAATAGACATCGAATCCAAAGCCAATGCTTGGCGAGACCAATTCAAGTTTCAAAAATCCAGTTTTCTGATTGGAGAGTAGCACTTCATCCTCATCCTCGTCTGTTTGTAGGGTATAGTCTGGGAGAATTTGAAGCGCCTCGAGGTCTATGTCCTGGATGTATCTATCTGAAAGAATTATCCCATCTTGCTCCTCAAACAAGGAAGTGATTACATTCTGCGGTCCCTCCTTTGGCATAAATTTAAAGTCAGATAGCGCCTGAACTTTGAGTTTAAAGCTCCCATTTTCAATATCATAGGGATATTCTTCATAAAATGTCTTTAAGTCTTTCCCTTGGGGCAGGTCATGGAAGGTCCATCCTACCTGCAAACTTTCAAGATCTTTAGAAAAAATCTCATCATTGCCAATCAACAGGTAGCTACCCAGCTTCGGTATGGGGCCCAACAAATCAAACGGAATACTTTGATCCAAAGGTCCAAAGCTGCTGTGAAGGCTTAGATTTTTCAATTGCTTCACGTTCACCTCTATTTTTATTTGCTCCAATTCGAGAAACTGCAAGAAAGAATAAGGATGAAAGACATGCTGATTTTTAAGCAGAATTTTCAACACGGGCTGTTGTAAATTCAGGCCTTCTTCATGCACCTCTTCGAGGTAGGGAGAAATTGCCGGGTGATCCGGGCCCAAATTAAAGACAAGCTTGAAACTGTTTTCATTCCAGCTCATTGGAGGAATCACCTCATGGGAGGGTACCGAGCACCAGCCTTTGGAAGTGGTATGCTGCAGACTCAAGGAGCCTGCGAAGATTTGATGAAAAACTTCTTCTGGTAATTGATTTTTCGTTTTGGAAATTGACAAGAGCATTGCCAAAAAGTATTGGTAGCTCTCGGTTAAAAAAACAAATTCAAGATGCACTTCCCGATAGCCACCACCCAATCTTAAAGTTGGTGAGGAAATAGAAAATCCGATGTCCACCTCTTCCATAGTTTTGCTCGATTTATTCAAAAATCGTTGCTCTTCACCTAAGGCTTGAAAGGGTTTGAACTCTTCTGAAATTGGAATTTGCTTGGAATAAATTCCATTTACTGTTTGGAAAGGGGTGCCTGGATCGATAAGCTTGTTTCTTGAAACAAACATCGTGTATAGGCTCGCTAATTTTAGGTTTGAAAAGGTAACAGGATCTTTGAGCTCATACAAAATATCGCTTCCCTCCTCATTTTGGCCTGCCAAAAGTCGAGAATTTTTGGGAATGAATACCTGATCAACATCCTCATCTATGGTAGCATAACATTGTACCGTATCCGCTTCTTGGTCCTTTCGAACTTGCCCAAGGATTTGTTCAAAATAATAGGTGAGCAACCTATCCGGAACGGTATTCATTTCCTCCTGCAATTGGCTAAATAATTGAAAAAAAGCGATCAGAAGACCAATATGAGGCTCATGATCTTGTTTATTGGCCAAGTTTTCTCGAAAAAGTTGCTTGGATCTCTCGGTTAGGTTGGCAATCGTTTTGAAAACCGGTCGATGCAACAAGAGTAATTGCTTCAGGAGGTAGTTGACATCCAAAATTTCTGCACCCCATCCAATGGAAGTGGACCTACCAGGACTAATTTCCCATACACCCTTCAAATTAAAATCACTTACCTCCAAATGAATCGGGCTATTCAACAGCTTAAGTTCTGAGGCTAGGAACTGGAGTTGCGCATAAACAGATTTACAACGGTAAGAGATGGCACCAACTAACTCATTTTCAAGGGTTGTACTCTCTCTTTTTTTATTGTACTCGGAAGAAAGTCTGTACCAATAATCTATGGTAACGAGCATCGCTTTTATTTGCCCAAAAAGCTGACTAATCAGTTGAAATTTTTCTTCTCGGGAGTCACTTCTTTCAAAACGCAATAGAATCGCTGTTTTTTCCTTTTCTACAGACTTTAAATCAAAATTCTCAATTTCTGCCAACAAAAAAAGTTCATTAGAAATAAAGAAATCAAACCAGTCTCCACGTTCCTGTAGCTGCTCATCAAAGAAGTTAACCTGTTTGGATAAGCGATTGATAAGGGTTAGAAAATCACTTAACGTACGCTCCTCAGGTAGAAAATACCGAGTATCAAGAGTACTCAGCTTACGAATTCTCTGGTTGATGGAATTAAAGTTTTTTAGATTTTCCAAAATGCTTATTCAGGTATGTTTGTGCCTTCCAATATGTAAAAAGGAAAGACGATGTTATCTCTCACGTTGGTCGATTGAATCTCATAGTCCACTGTAAAACGGACGATACCATCGGTAACATTCTTTGAATCAGCTTTGACTTTATGTACAATTATCCTAGGTTCATAAATTCTCATGTCATTTTTTAAAGTCTCACATAGAAAATTTAAGTTGCTGTAGGAAGCCCTTTCAAACATGTATTCATGCATTACAGAACCGTAAGTAAGGCGCAAAAGCCTTTCCCCACGTTGAGTCGCAAGATAGATTTCCAAGCTTTGTCGAATATCCAATTCATCGCTAACCATGTTAACCTTACCCAGTGTCTTATTGAAGGTAACTGGATGCCCCCAACCTCTTCCTAAAAAACTCTTTTCTTCTGCCATATTTTTGAATCTAACTTTAGATTGCTACTCCAGCTCACTTAATTAACATTTACCATTGCACCTTTGATGTTGACAGCAGCAGAAGCTTTAATGTTAACGCCCGCTTTTCCATTTACATCCGCTTTCAATTTAGCGTTTAGTTTCACGTTTTTACCATCAATCTTTGCATCGCCTGCTGAGGAATTCAACACAACTCCTTTGGTACCTTTTAGTTCTAACTTACCAGAAGCAGTAAGTTTAATGTCTTTCTTGGAAGTAATGGTTACTCCCTTGTCAGAGGTTGTAATCACATTCTTATTTTGATCTTCAATTTTTACTCCCTTGGCTTTATCTGAAATAAAAATCATATTTTTCTTAGGAGTAATTACTTTAAACGTCTTGTCTTTGTCATCAAACTCCAGACGCGAGCCTCCTTTAGTCACAATGGACTTAATGAAATTATCTTTTGTGAATTTTTCTTTGGTGGTGTTCTTTTTGCTGTAAAGCGAGCCCAAGACAACCGGAAATCGAGGGTCATCATTGATAAATCCCACAATAACTTCGGAATTCAATTCGGGGACAAAAAAGCTCCCAGAATTTTTTCCTGCATGGAAATGCCCAAGCATGGCCCAAATCCCATTTCCCGTACTTTTCAAGGAAGGAATCATCACCTGAATTCTATTTTTCTTGCTTGGGTCGGCATCCAATTTTTTAACTATTCCAACATGAAGACCTGCAATTGGAGGAAGTAAATTCACTTCCGATTGATTGGAGGATTGGAAGAGTGCTGGTTTCAACCCGAAGGAAACCTTTGTAGTAAATTGCCCATTTTCAACTCGATGTTCTACTTCGGTGATGTAGACCAACCCGTTAAAAAGTTTACCAAAACCATTCAATTTCACGAGGTCCCCAAGCGTGACAGCCGTAGTGCCACGAAAGCTCATCTCCCCTACCATCCTTCGTAATCTACTTGCACTCAAGGCAGCATCTGCAAACCCTTTCAGCTCTTGGGTTAATACAGGAACAGGAACTTTTACACTTACTTTCGTCGCTGCCACTACCTTTCCCAAAACTGCACCCGTAATATTTCCAGGCTTGTCAAACTTCGAATCTTTACCTGTTTGTTTTACTTCCTTTTCTTCGAAAATATCGTAATTAATAGCCTCAACTTGCTGCAATTGACTACTGGCATCTAAATCCCCTCGAAAAGTTTTGATATCTTTTCCATAAGTGACAGCGAGTTTTTCCATTCCCGATGCTGATGGAACCTCAACATCTACCGCACCTAATGAATTAAACACGACCATGCCATTGGCCTTGGCTCTATTGAGTAAAAATTCCCAATCACTGCAATTATGTCTCGCGATTACATCGTGTGTTACTGTAGTGGTGGCTACTTTTTTGGTAAGACCAGCAGTCGACAACAACGTAGTCATAATCACACTATCTTTTTTCTTCTCATAAAGCTCAGACTTTTTTCCAACAGTCATCTTTATAGCCTTATCTGAAGCTTCCAACAACAACAGGTTATCTGAGGATTGGTGCAAGTAATTCTGCCCGACTTGAATACTATGCTTTGTAATAATTCCCGAAAAAACCTTCACATTCTTTTCAGCAAAGCCCAGTGATACCTCTACAGTTTTACCCGGAGCAAAACTGGCAATTTCACTTTCAGGGAATAAATTCTCATAGGATTTGCCTGCCTCAATAGATAAATAGGCTTTTGCAATTTTATTTACCTCAGATTTGACTAGGATTTTCATGACGACAATATCCTTAGGTAGGGACTTTCCTCCAACCTTAACATCAAAGGATGCCTCCAACTGCAATGTATCGTCAGGGGATTTTGCGAAAGGCATTGTTTATTTCTCTAAGGGTGGAATTTCAATTTGACTTCCTATTTTCAACCCTCTGAAAGAAGGGAGACTGTTGTAGGAAGCTAATTGCATGTAATACATCGGGTCGTCATAAGATGACTTAGACAAGGCAATTAATGAATCTCCATCTTTTACCGTGACGATTCTGGTAATATCAGGACTTCGAAATGCCCTACTAATCACCACATCATCTACTTCCTCTATCAAGCTAAAACTAATCGCTGCACGAACAGGATCCCCTTGAATATTGAAGTACGTATAGTCAATGTTCAGGTCAAATACTTTACCAACTAGGATAAACGCTCCCCACTGCAAAACGACAAAAGGTGGACTGTGACTTTCATTATTTGGTTTTACCGTTACTTCAAGTAATTGATCAATCGAGTCTTTGATGGAATCCCCATTAAAGTTAAAAAAGCTGAGATTATCGGGCGCACTCGGTACGGCCCCTGAATTATCTATGGTGAAATTTACTTTTATAGTCTGCTGATTATAGACTGGCGATTTCCGAGTTGTGGATTTTCCTCCAGCAGAATTAGGTTCATCTGTAGCGGCAGGTTCGCCGAAGCTAATCGCTATGTTTTCTGGATTTATTTGTAACTCATATTTCCCAACATAGGAAAAAAATGAAGTCTGACCATTGTCGAATTTGGAATACGCGGTAAGCGAAAGATTTTTATTAAAGCCAAACATCAGAATTCATTCATTTTTTTAATTTTATCCATCACTTCCTGCACACATTGGTCTACAATCTGTTTTCTCAAACCGGAACTCAATCCGCCAACGCCTCCCTCTTTTGCCTTATTTGACTCTGTGGAAGATTTTTTGTCTGGCTCTTGCGTCCCTTCCATCATCCCTTTTACTAGCAACTGTTTTATTTCTACAGGCATAACGATTATCTCAATGTTGATTGAAAGGTTTTTAGAAGGAAGTCCCGATCACATCCATTTTAGAGAAGACTACATCAATGGACTCAAAGACAATATCTGATTTTTTTGCATCTAATTCATCTATTTGCCACTTCACTGGAATCGCATTGTAAATCATCCAGATCATTACTGGAGGGTTTTTGGGATTCTTATCCAAAAGCTGCACAATCAAGGTCATTGGCATTGAAAACATGTATCCTGAACCCGTTTTTAAGCACCATTGCATGAGTGGAGAGGAAAAAGGCGCCATCCCTCTTTTTAAAGTCAATGCACTTCGCTTTACTCCCTTAGGAAGATGGTACACGGTATTATTGAACCCTCCCCCTCTTACCGTTTCATATTCCATCTCCACTCCCAATCCTGTAATCGAGCTAAATGCGGCATCAGATGGCAACCCTAAAGCCATACTCGCCCCAAGAAAAACTGCACTTGACAAACCACCTGGAGCAAGAGATACCTTAAAGTTATAGGCAACAGGTGGATCTTTTCGTTTGCTAATGGATGGTGACATAATGAGTACTTTGCTTAATTACTTGGGTAATGTTAAAAAGAAAGAGCATGGTGGGGTTAAAGCTTGACAAAATTTTCTGAAATGTAAGCGTTGATCCCAGGATCGTATTTAAGGCTCTTTGGACTTGGATTTGGTAAAGTTTTTCGATAAACCCCCAATTGATTGGTTCTCTCCAATCGGAAGTATCCCTTCCATAGAAACTTCATTGGGATGTTTTGATTCGCAATAAACTTGTACGCAATCAATCCTGAATCGGTAGTCACCAACTCAGGAGTCCCGAATTCCAAGACTCCTTTGAATTCCCCTTCATTTTCAATGATTAAACCTTGAAAATCACTGACTTTTTCCTCAGAACAATAGCACAGGTAAACAGGACGTATTAACCGATTTTTAAACACAACTTCTTTCGAGCGAGGTTTAAAACGACGCCCTTGAGCACTTAAAAGTGGTAAAATCGGAAAATCAGGGTGATGTTTGATTCGGATAATCCCAGACAATCCTGGCCTGTCCAATTCCGGATCTATAGTCCCCTGCTTTGCATCCAATTGCACTGTAGCCTCTAGGTTATCATCCAGAAAATACCGTACCTCAGGATCACTTACCAAAACAGTATAGGAATGAAAGTAGATGTTGGTAAACTTAAACTCAAAATCCAAAACAAATGGATCTTTGTAGATAGCATTTGAAAAATCTCTTTCTGAGTTCGCAGCTAAAGCAAATCCCCCTGCTCTAGATTTAAAAATAAGGTTATAATTTTTCAGTAAGAAATTTGTTTGCGGGGTAGGCTTGAGGGTTAAATCAGTACATACCCTGCCTTCGTAGTAATCATGCAAAAAAACGCAAGAAAATACTTCTAGGTATTTAGTGACTAATCGATATGAATTTTGAAACTGCTCCATTCACTAAAACCTAAACTTTTCTGTGTGTAATTATCAAACTATCCCAAAATCAATCCAATTGATAAACAGGAGTTTATATTTGGTCAATCTACTAACTTTCAGAGGGCTTTCCTAAAACTGAAGTTACTTCCTCACGAATTAAATTATTTGTAAACGTCAACAATTTGAGTTTGTACATAGCTGAAGGCATGTATTTCAAACCCATGAGCGACCACACACTATTCAACTCGTCGAAAGAGAAATTTATAAACTCAAAACTCAGTTTATCAACATTTGCCGAAAGCATGGGTAGATTGGAACTATTGAATAGTTGAGTTCCCTGGAAAAACTCAAGAACTAAAGATATATAGCGCAGCGATTCAATGTAGTTTGGGTCAGGAAAATTGGCCACAAACATCAAATACAAATTAAAATGTTTTGGGGGATTCATGCCCGCAAAAGCCTGGTAGGACCCATTTCGAATTACCCGCTCCTCTTCAATATTATGTAAAAATACACACAGTTTATTATCTATCTGTGAATTCAAATTTCCAGACATGTCTACTGCATTGGCAAGAATTACCACATCTTCTTGAAGGTTTAATTCATTTTTAATGTATTCATTCAAGCTAGCAGCAATAGAAGAAAGGACAACGTGAATCATTTTCAGGTATGAATTAAGCCTTTACGGATTTTAAGAGTACTAAAACTATCCGACCAAAACTTAAAGCAATAAAAAGAATAACGATTCCTATAAGGATATTTGGAAGAAACAAAAGGTCTGCAATGGATTTAGTCGTGTCGGACAACCAGAGAAAATAAAAGAAAATAGGAAGACAAAGCACCGCCAAAAGAAGAAGTGAAATCACCACTAAAACCCCTTGAAAAAAGCTTTTCATCATAATCAAAAATACAAAAAAAAAAGTTCTCTACAAGGTCGAATTTTGGATTTCTAGTCCTTCAATCCAAGATAATCCTTGTCTATAACCCATCTTTATCCTATTCCTTAAGCAATAAAAAAAGAAACGGAAGCAATCCGGAGCAAAGAGAGAAGCTTTGTTCAAAAAGGATGAAATATGCCAGGATTAACCCTGATCCAATTGGACCAAACAAGCTCAAGTAATTTTCAAAAAAAATGGTTTTCTAATTTACGAATTAGCCAACTGACTGTATTACTTGAATCGTACTAATTTTTAAGCTGACTCCATACTCAGTCCTTCATACGCAAAAACAATAGTTTCTACAGCAACTTCACTACTCTGAGAATTCAAATCTGTACACGTAACCTGCTTAGCAAACGCATTTGCTAAGGTCCAAGTTACTTTAGGCGAACCTGTTTCATCAAGCAATCGAATCACGATGGTCATTCGTTCATAGGTATTCAAATTAATCTTTGTAATCCACTCGTAAAAAGTATTGTCTCTAGTAAATACCCCTTTTTTCAGTGTAAGATCAGAGCCAGTTCCCAATCCTGGCATCTTGATTACGGAATGAACACGACTATTGCCATGTCTATATTCAATAATTTCAGCTCCAGTATCTATTCCGGAAACTTCCTGAAAAGGCAAATCTGTCTGATCACCAATATCAACCGAGAAATAAAACTTAGGTAAAGGCCAAAATTGATCTTGTTCTCCACCTGAACCTGCTGTTGGGGCTGCCATAAATTGATTAGTTAAGCTTTGTAGTAGTTACCCAAAATCAAATTCGGGTCTAAAAAAAATACCCAATACCAATCTCAATAGTACTGCAATTGAAATTAATATTGGGTATAGTTGAGTTAGCTTAGCGATTATGCAGCCTCAATTCTCAATCCCTCGTGAGCAAACACGATAGTTTCGATTGCTGCCTCACTGCTCTGCGAATTCATATCCGTAGGTGTGATTTGCTTCGCAAATGCATTCGTCAAGGTCCAAGTCATCTTTGGCTCGCCTGCCTCGTCCAACAAACGGATAACAACCGTCAATCTTTCGTAAGTGTTCAAGCTAATCTGTGAAATCCAATCGAAAAACTTGTTGTCGGTAGTAAAGACACCCTTTTTCAAAGTAATGTCAGAATATTTCTTCATACCAGGCATTTTGATGGTAGAGTGTACAGGGCTATTGCCATGTCTATATTCAATTACCTCGGCATCAATGTCTAGTCCTGAAACTTCTTGAAAAGGCAAATCGGTCTGATCCCCGATATCAACGGAGAAGTAGAACTTTGGTAAGGGCCAAAACTGGTCCTGTTCTCCACCTGTTCCTGCGGTTGGTGCTGCCATAATTAGTATATTTTAGTTAAGTAGTTGATTATTAAGATTTTTGTTGTTGTTGCTCAAATGTGATTACAATGAATTCAGCTGGTCTTACAATTGCCACCTTGATAGTCATTTTCATCAAACCATCCAAAATATCATTTGGAGTCATGGTAGTACCCAAGCCAATCTCTACGGAGAAGGCATCGTCTGTACTTTGACCTGCCAAAATTCCAGACTGCCACTGGTTTGCCAAGAAGTTAGTCACCGTAGCCTTTAGCGTGGACCAGGTGGTACTGTTGTTTGGTTCAAATACAAAACCTTCTGCAGCAGCCTTGATGCTCTGTTCTAAGAAAGTCATTGTTCTACGAACAGAAATGTAACGCCAATCTTGACTGTTGCCATCTAGGGTACGTGCTCCCCATACCAACACTCCTTTTCCTTGGAAAGTACGAATCGCATTAATCGCTTTACCATTCAATGGCAAATTGAGCTCTTCTTGAGTTTCGCTTGTGATTTGAACACTTGGGCTGATTACTGAACCTAAAGACAAGTTTGCTGGTGCCTTTGCTACATTGACAGAGCTGTCTACCATGGTGTACACTCCAGCCATTGCAGGGCTAGCAGGCAACAAATTCAAGCTCTCAGAAATATCAGACAAAATCGAGTTCAATTTCGCACTGACCACCTTCAAGGTAGCCTGTAGTGAAGAAACTTCTTCCTTCGTGGAAGCAGTCTCAATCTTTGCCAACTCGTCTTTGATTGCATTAGCTCTTGCTTCGTTGATACGACCAGCTTCCAAATCAGCATTTACATCCTTTGACAAAATTTCAATCAAATCTGTAGCGTTGCTAATATTAGTGAAGTTCACATCACCTGAAGAAACAATAGTGGTCTGAACAAAAGGATAATAAGCAGCACCCCACTGAAGGAAGTTTGAACCTACACCTTCTCTGAACTGGTTGATCACATCGTCATCACCATTAGTTCGCTCCTTTGCGCCATCATATACGTCCAAAATAGCAAAACGGCTTTTGGTTGCATAACCGCAATGGCTCAACATCGCTTGCTGTAAAGAGAAACACTCCGCCTTCGATAGCAAAATAGCCTCCGGAATTACCAAAAGTGTTGGCTCATTGTACTTCAAAACTTGTGGCAAGCCTGATCCAGTACCTTCGTCGTTGAAGTCCTTAGCATTTACTCCTGATCCATAATCACCTACTGACAAAACATAGCAATCTGCTCCACCATTGGAATAGAAAAATTTCACAGAAGAATGCAACAAGTAACGCGTAGAAGCATCTGCAGTCAACTTGTAGCCATTTACTTTGCTGGCATCTTCGCTGATTTCAAACTTCACAGTAGGAGCTCCTCCGAAGAATTGCTCAAACTCCGCGAAGGAGGATATTCGGGTTGGAACATTTTTTAACGACTTCGTTCCACGAGCCGCTTTCTGTGTGTATCCCAGAAAAATTGGAATAGCCGTCCCTACTGGAACTACAGATGAAGCAAAGGCGCTTTTTTCTTCAATGTACACGCCTGGTGTTGCTAATACAGTTGCCATAAATTTGATTTAAAGTTTAAGTTGATTTCTTGTTTGTAGGGATAGGTAAATCCGATTTTGCTTATTAAGGATGTAATAAAGAGAAAAGAAAAGAATATAAATAATTTACGCCAATTTATTTTACGAATAATTTCATCCAAATTACCTCGGAATAATTGGGTGAATAACAATCGAAAAATTAAACCTCCTTCTAAGGAAAATAGGGGGCTTTCTTGTGGAATTTCCAGCCATTTTTTGTGAATTTATACACCAATTTTTTAATTGAAATTCAACTCATTTTTTTGATGAAAAAATAAGATGGCCCGTGATTAGTCAATCAAATGATCCGGAATTAGTGAAAAAAAAAGCTAGATACGGTTTTTGGGTAATTGAAAACAATAAAAAATTGTGCGTTCTGAATATTAATAAATTTATAATTAATAAAATAATATAACAATTTAACATCAATTAGAATGTGTCCATTAAAGTAAAGATAGGTTAGAATCTAAATATACTCTAGCCCTATCCAAGTCTTCTTGGGTATCGATGGCAATAGCCTGATGGAGCGTCTCAACCATTTGAATGGACACTCCTTTCTCAACCAACCGCAACTGTTCCAAAAGCTCAACCTGCTCTAAGTATCCTTTTGGCCATTGCGTAAAAGAAAGAAGCATCTCCCTTCGGTAGGCATACACACCGATATGCTTCCAATACGATAAATCAAGCCCTTCCCTATTGAAAGGTATTGGCGATCTTGAAAAATAAATAGCACGGCGGTTTTCATCAACAACCACCTTTACAAAATTCGGATTTTGAACCTGATCAGCATTTAGGAAACACATCAAGCTTGCCACCTCAACGCTTGGACTAGAAAACACCGAAACCAAATCTCGAAGGGTCTGGGCATCTTGAAAGGGTTCATCTCCTTGCACATTGACAATCAAGTCAGCATCTACTTCCTCAAGCGCCTCCGCAATTCGATCAGATCCACTTTCATGCTCCTTTTTACTCAACACTACCTTCCCTCCAATCGAATGAATTTGTGATTCAATTAGGGGATGATCCGTAACCACCCACACTTCATCAAAGACTCCTGATGCTACCGTACTTTGATAGGTACGCTGGATCACAGAAAGTCCCCCAAGGTCCTGAACCAATTTGGCTGGCAAGCGCGTAGATGCATAGCGGGCGGGAATAAGTGCTGCAATTTTCACAGGTATATCGACTAGGGGGTTAAATTAATTTTTTTTGACAAATAGATTCAATACCCTCAACTAGATCCAATAAAAAAATGCGCTTAATAAAAGCGCACTTCGCATTTTGGAAAGGACTCCTTGAATGAATCTACAATTCTAGGCGTCAATCTGGTATTGAAACAGGTCAGTTTTTTGAGTCCAGTAATATCTTCCAAAGCCTTCAATGACCTTAAATCCGTACTGGCCACATCCAATTCCTCTAATCCATTGAGAGGCTCTATTCCTTTTAAGGATTTGATATTCGTACCAGACAGGTTTAACTTCTTTAAGTTGGTCAGCCCACTCAATGCTTCAAGCTCTTCAATACCCGTATTGGATAAGTCAAGCTCTTCCAATGTCACCAAGCCTGAAATAGGCAAATAATCAATTGCTGGCATTTGGGAGAGGGTTAATGAAGTAAGTTTAGTCAACTGACTCAACGGGGTCAAAATCCTTGTAGGCGAGTCAAAAACAACCAATTTTCTCAAGTTTGTGAAAGTGGTCAAAGGAGCTAAACTGGTAAATGGCACTCTTTCTAAAGCCAAAGACGCCACAGCTGTAAGGTGATGAAGTTCATCGGTGGTTGGGGAAGACGAAAGCTTAAACTGTTCGCTCAAAACTTGTTTCCAATCATCATCCAAACCTTCCCACCAGCTAAATAGACTATCTGATCTATAAATAATCGAAACATCAGGTCTTTTTTGAAGAAATTCAGGAAATTCAACTTCCTCCACCTGAGAAGCATCTACATTCAGATAGCGGAGCTTGGGGAGCACTGAAAGTCCTATTATCGATAAGATAGGGCTTCCCTCAAGGTCTACACGCTCCAAGAGCAGGTTATTTTGCAAGATAGCTCCATCTTGAACACTGGTGTTTTTAGCTGTCAATTGCCGAAGTGTCTTCACCTCCTGAAGAGGAGTAAAATTGTCTACTTTGGAATTATTTGAAATACTTAAGGAACTAAGTGCCACAAAACGAACCACAGGCATCAACGATTCAATTCCAGAATCATCTAGATTAAGGCTAGGGAAATTTAAGGTTTGAGTAAGAATTTCTATTCTAGGCTTATCTAATTCCAAGGAAGGGTTGATAGAAATAAGCGCTTGTTTCCAAGCACTAGACAAGCTCTCCCACCAAGATTGTAAATCCTTTACATGGTGAATCAAAAGAATTTCGGGATGATTTTGCACAAAAAGAGTCGCATCTTCTGGACTCAGTTTGGTTTCATCTGCTGCTATTTTTTTCAAACTGCTCAAGGAAGCAACAGGAGTTAAGTCAGAAACCAGGCTAGCCGTAAGGTCCAAGTATACCAGCTTTGTTAAACTTGTTAAAGGAGAAAGATCTTCAAAATTAGTTTCTGCAAGCTCCAACTTGTTCAGTGCAGTGAGCTTGGAAAGAAGAGAGAAATTTAAAATGTAATTCTTATTCAAAGACAAAACCTCTAAGTTGCTCAAGTCTTTGATGTTTTCCATGTTATTGAACCCACTCTCAGTTAAATCAAGTTCTTGCAACCTTTTAAATTGATTTAGAACTGCAAAACTTTGAATGGATGTATTGGTGGCCTTTAAAACCTGCAGGTTGGAAAGGTTGATCAATTCACTGATATCTTCAATTCGTGAGTTAGAAATATCTAAGTAGCGAAGCCTGTCTGAATACTTAATAAACTTAATAGCCGCTGTTGGAGTATTGGAAAGATTTAAACTCTCCAATAAAGTTATGTTGGAAATTGGGGATAGATCTTCAATGGTAGTTTGACTAATATCCAAATACTTTAAATCCCTCAATTCCGCTAACGGTCGAAGGTGCTTAATCTTTAATTTGCCTGATAAATTGAGGGAATCTACCCCAACAAATTGATAGAGATTACTTAACTCGACAGAATCAGTTTTTGATAGCTGGAAACGAGACTTAAAGTAAAGTTTCCATTCTGAATCAAGTGAAGCCCACCAAGCTTTCAATTCATCATCACGACTAATTTTAGTCGTATAAATACTTGCAATCTTAAGCTCTTGTGATTTTTCATCCAGATTTATCTCAATAAATCTGGGTTTAGTATTTGAAATTTTCTCTCCTTTCAATCCTGTAGCTGCAAGCGTCCGGTCTAAAGAAGCTAAAAAAAACACTTGTCCATTTTCCTTCTGGCCTGGCTTGATTTCACGGACTTTGAACTTAAACTCTACATTTTTATAAAAAAATTCGATGTCCTTTAAATAAGACGCAATGTCTTTATTCGTGACTACTTTTCGATCGAAGACCAAGTCATCTTCAACTTGAACCTTCCCATCTCTAAAAATTTTAAGATAGCTCTCTCGAATGATTACATCCTTATCACGAGCTGAAGTTTGGGAATTGCCAAGGGTATTAAGCAGGAATTCCAAAAAACGAACCTGATCCTCCACTTTGGTTGAAAGTTCAGTCAGCTGATCCGAAGAATAGCCTTTTATAGTCTGTCCTTGAGCAACAATTGACAAACAAAAAAGAAACAATAGAAGTGCATACCGATTAATCTTGATCATAGATATACCTCAATAAAGTCTCCTTATCGCCTGGGCCTAATCGCATCAAATTGGACACCAACCATCCCGTATTGAATCCTGGTCTATTGAATTGATTCACCTCAAAATACCAGCCTCCAATTTGGAAAAAATGAAATTTTACCCCGTTTACCGTTTCAAATCGAAGATTATCCTGTTTCATCTCAAACAGAAAAATGGCTAAATAATCTGGAGTATAAGAAGTTGGCGTAAATGATTCGGGATTCTCTGAATCTTGGAATGCCCGCCTCATGTTCATAAACCCAAGCTCATGACTTAGGGGATGAAGAAAATCTTTGGCTGAACCAACCGGCTTATTGAATAAATTTTTGAAAGGCTCAAAGATCACTTGATCAATCACCCACTCGTAACCTAAGCCCTCAGGCTGGATTTTCATGATAAAAGTCAAATTCTCTTTTTTGCCCTTATACCAAAATACTGCTTCCACTTCAGCAATCCATCCTGGCTTATGAAAAACCAAATATTGCGGATAGTTTGGAGAAAGGATATTGGAAATAAATTCGGATTTTAACTCCGGACTAATACTTGAAGACTGATTGTCGAAAAGTATAGAAACAAACCCCTTTCTTAGCTTCTCGTTTTGATAAAGAGTATCCCCTGGATAAAAACGCTTGGTGCCATCAATGGACTCCTCTCCATTAAATCTCCTAAAAAATTGATTCATTTGTTTGGTAGAGGCGGCAAATCTACCATCATCTTTTATTGTCCCGGGGCTGCCTAAGCCTTGCCCCGAGACAATAGAGATGTAGGATATAAAAAAAGCAAAAATCAGTACGCTTTTTCTCATGCGGAAGTTTCAGTCACCCGAACATCGCCTAGCATCACGTCCCAAAATTCAATGGTACGGCCAGCAATCTGAGTTTGCTTCTTCTCTACATAAATGGTGATGTCCTTTTTGGTAGTGTCCTTGTAATTCATGCCCGTTTCAATGGAAGTGCCCTCAAAACGCTGGTAAACTGTAATTACACCAACATATCTACCATCAGGCTGTCTCTCTAAATCAGACACATACTGAATGTCATACCAAGTAATGTTCACCTTGTCGTAATTCAACGCCATCAATCGCTCGAAGTACCTTCTTACTTTGTAGTACGCGATCTCTTTGGTGTTAATGGAAGAAACTCCCATTTCAGCACCAGCTGCAAAAAGCTCCTCAGCTCTATCCATTACTCGGTTTGCTTCAGAAAATTGCGTTTCCTTGTTTCCAATAATGGAGATGTATTTGGAAAGGTCTTTCACCTTTTCTAGTGCAAGAGAGTCAATCGCCTGCTTTCTTCTTGGGCTAATATTGTCCTGAGCAAATGCTGCCGTTACGGTAGCAAGAAATAGCCCTAGGAAAAGAATACCTGTATTTTTCATAAGAGATTTAGTTTCGGGGATGGATTATTTTCTTTTCAGTTCCAGTTCAGTCACTTTACCCCCTGCCAATCGGATATCAGAGATGTAATTCAAGTTTTTCTTGGTGTCCTTTAAATACTCCAAGTACTTCTTGATCGTGGTAGGCTCGTCGTAATCTTTAACACCACCTTCCTCATGAATTACAATCAAGATCGGGGTTTCCTGATTTGAAAACATTGCCAAAACTTCCTGAATGGACTGGTTTGCAGCAGTTACATTGCTTGCAGACGCAATAGAGGCAAATTGACTTTCAAGCTTTTCAACCGCGATTTCTTCAGCAGAGCGAACTACTGCTGCTGGAGCTTGAACCTTAACAGGTGCTGCTTCTTCTTTTACAACAGGAGCTGGAGCTGGCTCAACAGCCTTCTTTTTACTTTTACAGGCACCCATAGCCAAAAGGACTAGTACTGCCATCAACATGGTTTTCCTTAAGGAAAGCGCAAACATTGGATGTTTCATCATGAATTATTGGTTATTGATTTTGATTAGGTGATCCATTCCGGATTCTTAGGTAACGCAAATTAAATAAAACATTGCAAAGATTTTAACTACTTACTCGAGTGGTTCACTTTTTTTTCAAGGGATTTCACTTGAACAATTCCGAGAAATCTCATAGCCAAAAAAAACGACTTCAAACCAAAACCTTACTTTCCACTCAAATACAATAAGTTACTGCATGCATCATCCCAAAATCAACTTATAAACGCGCATCTACCAAAGAACGGTCAAGAATTCCCTTGACATCATAAATGACCTGATTCGGGTTTTTTCGAAGCGGCATAGAAGCAAAAGCATCGTGGGAAACAGCCAAAACTACAGCTGAATACGCTGAGATATCAGGAAGTACCTTGCCGGTTTGAATTTTTATGCCATACTCCTCTTCCACTTCCTGCCCATTTGCCCAAGGGTCATACACATCTACCCCCATGTCGAAGGTTCGCAATTCATGGTAAATGTCAATCACTCGCGTATTCCTTACATCAGGGCAGTTTTCTTTGAAGGTGAACCCTAGAATCAACACCTTCGCATCCAATACCTTGATGTCTTTACGCATCATCAACTTGATGATTTCAGTGGCGACAAACTTCCCCATGCTGTCATTCACCCTTCTGCCCGCGAGAATAATTTCAGGGTGATATCCTACCTCTTGTGCTTTTTGGGCCAGGTAAAATGGATCCACCCCAATGCAATGTCCACCAACCAATCCTGGTTTGAACTTGAGAAAATTCCACTTCGTTCCTGCAGCTTCCAAAACCTCTTGGGTATCAATCCCCAACAAATTGAAAATCTTGGCCAGCTCATTTACAAAGGCAATGTTGATGTCACGCTGTGAGTTTTCAATCACCTTGGAGGCTTCGGCAACCTTGATCGAAGAAGCCTTGTAAGTTCCCGCAGTAATAATGCTTCGGTAAAGATCATCTACAAAATCTGCAATTTCTGGGGTACTACCTGAGGTCACTTTGACAATCTGAGCTACGGTATGCACCTTGTCGCCAGGATTGATTCGCTCGGGAGAATAACCCGCATAAAAATCAGTATTGAACTTTAATCCAGAAACTTTCTCCAAAACCGGTACGCAATCTTCTTCCGTTACTCCCGGATACACCGTGGATTCATAGATGACCACATCCCCTTTCTTCAAATAATGACCAATGTTTTCAGAAGCCTTCAACATTGGAATCAGGATAGGCCGATTGTGCTTGTCTGTTGGAGTGGGTACAGTCACAATAAATACGGTACAATCCTTCAATGCATCTGAATCAAAACTTGGAAATAAGCCCTTTTGACCAATCTGAGGACTGCTCAAAACCAAAACAGAGGAAAGTGATGCATCCGCAACCTCTAACGTAGCGTCATGCCCAGCTAGGAGTTCCCCAACCCGCTTTTGGTTGATGTCAAAGCCAACTACTGGATACTTTTTGGAAAACTCTACTGCCAAGGGTAGGCCTACATAGCCTAATCCGATTACAGCAATCTTTACTTCATTTATTGGCTTCACAAGCTATTTCAATTAGTCAATTACAAATATTTATTAATCAGATAGTTATGGCTTAAAAAAAAGTGGTTTTTATCGACCTACCTATTTCTTAAACAGCAGGCTTTCCTATCCCCTGAAATCTAAACCCTAACTTTTCCATACGAGAAGCATCCAAGATATTTCTACCGTCAAAAACTGTAGCTGGCTGCTTCATGTGTGCATGGATTTGCTCCCAGTCTAGCACCACAAACTCATCCCACTCAGTTAAGATGGCAACCGCTGCAGCATCTTTACATGCTTCATAGGCAGAATCAACCACCTGAACTAAACTCCTATTTTCATCACTGGAACGGGTATTTAGGAAGTCCAAGTCCGCATAAATTTTTTCTTTGGACACCTTAGGATCGTAAACGACCAAAGAAGCACACTCATCCAAAAGGTGGTCTGCCACATAAATTGCAGCCGACTCGCGCGTATCGTTCGTATCCTTTTTGAAGGCCCAACCTAAAAACGCAATTTTCTTTCCATTAACTGTATTGTACAGGCTTTTGATGATTTGCTTGGCAAATCTTGCAGTTTGATGGTCGTTGATTTTGATTACCTGCTCCCAATAATCCGCTACTTCATGCAACTGGTAGCTTCTGCAGATATACACTAAATTGAGGATGTCTTTCTTGAAACAAGATCCTCCAAAACCTACGGAAGCCTTTAAAAACTTCGGGCCTATTCGAGAATCCATTCCGATTGCCTTGGCGACATCGTCCACATCAGCTCCTGTTGCTTCACAGAGTTCTGAGATGGAATTGATCGAAGAAACGCGCTGGGCAAGAAAAGCATTGGCGGTAAGCTTGCTCAACTCAGAAGACCAAAGGTTGGTCGTCAATATCTTTTCCTCGGGTACCCAAGCAGCATAAATACCCGCCAAAGCCTGAATGGCTTCTTTTCCGGCTTCACTTTGATCTCCCCCAATCAATACCCGATCCGGATTTAATAAGTCTTGAACGGCTGTCCCTTCTGCCAAAAATTCAGGATTGGAAAGCACCTGAAACGAAACAGCCGATGGAGAATTATGCAAAATATCTTTCACCGCCTGAGCGGTACGAACAGGCAAGGTGGATTTTTCAACCACAATTTTTGAGGAAGTAGCTACTTCTGCGATTTGCCGAGCACAAAGCTCTACCCACTTCAAATCGGCAGCCATTCCCTTCCCCTCTCCATAGGTTTTGGTGGGCGTATTCACAGAAATAAAAATCATGTCTGCCTCTCGAATTCCTTGATCTACCTCCTTGGAGAAAAACAAGTTTCTCCCGCGCGCTTTGGACACCACTTCTGCCAATCCAGGCTCATAAACGGGCAAAAAACTTAAATCTTCATGATTCCATGCCTCGATTCGAGCAGCATTGGCATCCACCACTACTACACGGATGTCTGGACATTTTAGAGCCAATACAGCCATCGTAGGTCCTCCTACATAGCCTGCTCCGATGCAACAGATCGTATTAATTTTTTTCATTGTTTCTTTACTCGAGTCAACTAAAAAATCAAGCAGCATAACATTCAGCTGCTCATCCATGAATTCATACTGCAAATAACGGAAGGAATTGCTGGTTTTTTGTAGCAAGAATTACAAATTGTATTCATTTAATCCAAATCAATCTAAAGGCATGAAGGTTTTAACCCCTATTTCAAATTTTGAGCTTGGATTTATTGTCTTTGTTTCCCAATTTTTTTATAACTTTTTGGAATTAACACCTAAACCCATGACCTACTCAAGCCTTTTTCGAGGGCTTATTTGGATAGTAAGCATCGCTACCTTGTGGAGTTGCTCAGAAAAATCCGCTACCCCTCCTGAATTATTGGAAGGCGAACAGCTCAGTTACAACTTCCATATTCGCCCCATTCTTTCAGATAAATGCTTTGCTTGCCATGGACCAGATGCAAATAAGCGAGAAGCAAACTTGCGACTCGACACGGAAGCAGGTGCTTTTGCCGCACTGAAGGATAGTCCTGGAAAATTTGCGCTAGTGGCTGGAAAGCCGCTCAACTCAGAAGTATACCACCGCATCACAAGCGCGGACCCAAGCTTGATCATGCCACCCCCCGAATCAAACCTGAGCCTGACCGAAAACGAAATTCAACTGATTACCCGCTGGATCGAACAAGGGGCTAACTATGAGCCCCATTGGGCATTTACACGGGTTGAAAAGCCCAAAGTACCATCCATCGAATGGGGAACTAATGAAATTGACCGATTTATCGCAGCAAAAATCAAATCCAAAGGGCTGGAACCTAATCCGGAAGCCAGTTCCTTCGAACTGATCAAACGCGCAAGCTTAGACCTGACTGGTCTTCCACCCTCCCTAGAACTTCTGGAGAAATATGCAGGCTTCAAAGGAGGAAATACCTACGATAAATTACTTGATCAATTGCTCAGTAGCCCCGCTTACGGAGAGAAAATGGCCATTCTCTGGTTGGATATTTCCCGCTACTCCGACAGCTATGGCTACCAAGACGACAACATCCGAAGTCAATGGCCCTACCGCGATTGGGTGATTCATGCCTTCAATAAAAATTTACCCTACGATCAATTCCTAACTTGGCAGCTCGCAGGCGACCTTCTGCCCAATCCAACCAAAGAGCAAATTTTGGCTACTGCCTTCAATCGAAATCACAAATACACCGAAGAAGGCGGCATCATCGAAGAAGAGTATCGGGTGGAATATGTATTGGACAAAACCAACACCTTTAGCAAAGGGATCCTCGGTATTACCATGGAATGCGCCCAGTGCCACGATCACAAGTACGATCCCGTATCCCAAAAGGAATACTTTCAACTCTATGCATTTTTCAACAATTCACAAGAAAAGGGCTTTGAGGGAGATGTAAGCGTATCCAAACCTGCGAAAACTCCAATACTTTGGGTAGAACAGGACGACTTGGATGGCATCCTCAGCTTCATCAACCATCAAGATACAAGCAAACTTAGCATATCCGTGATGGGTGAATTGGAAGAAAAAAGAACGACCTACATCCTCAATCGAGGGGCCTACGATGCTCCTACCCTGCCTGTAGAAGCTTCCACCCCTACTTCCATCTTATCCTTCTCTCCTTCCTTTGAAAAAAATAGACTTGGACTTGCCAAGTGGACCACGCACCGCGACAATCCACTTACAGCGCGCGTGTTTGTTAACTTGATTTGGCAAGAAATCTTTGGACGAGGTATTGTCAAATCAGCCGGTGATTTCGGAATGCAAGGCGACCTCCCTACCCATCCTGAACTACTCAATTGGTTGGCAGCAGATTTTATGGAGCAGGACTGGAACATGAAAGGGCTCCTCAAAAAGATCTTACTTTCAGCTACTTACAGGCAATCCGCTAGTATTTCCTCCACCCATTTGGAAATCGATCCCGACAACCTGTATTTGGCTCGAGCCCCACGCCTGCGACTCCCTGCCGAAAATATTCAAGACCTCGTACTTGCCTCCAGTGGATTATTGGTGGGAGAAATTGGAGGACCTAGTGTGAAGCCCTACCAGCCTTCGGGACTCTGGGAAGCAGCTACTTCTGGCCGTGGGGTACTCGCCAACTACCAACAGGATACCGGCAACAAATTGTACCGAAGAGGAATTTACAACTTCATCAAACTAACGGTCCCTCCACCTAAAGCAATCATCTTTGACTCGAGCAACCGGGATCGATGTGAGATCACTCGAAATCGAACCAATACCCCATTGCAAGCACTTGCCATGATGAATGATCCCATGGTTTTGGAAGCCGCACGCGTATTAGCTACCAAGCTTTCCGAGAAATACACGAAGTCCGATCAATCCATCAACGAGGCCTTCAAACGAATTGTGTGTCGAGAATTGAAGACCGAAGAAAAAGAGTTGCTTCAAAATTACTACGACACCGAACTAAAGCATTTCCAAACGAATCCAAAAGACGCAGCAGCCATCCTGGATGTAGGGGAATACCCCATCCATCCTCGTGCAATTACCCCACAAAATGCAGCACTCATGCAGGTGATTGTCAGCCTCTACAATTTGGAAGAAACCATTACCAAAAGTTGATATGGACAAAGAATTTTTAGAACAGGGACTCAACCACAACCGTAGGAAATTTCTTTCCCGCTTAAGCCTTGGAGTCGGAAGTGTCGCTTTGGGGTCTTTATTGATTCCAGACCTATTCTCAGGAAAAAAGGAAGCAGAAGAATCCCTGATGCGGGCATTGCCCCATTTTGCTCCAAAAGCAAAGCGCATCATCTACCTCTTTCAAAATGGCGCTCCCTCTCAATTAGAGACCTTCGATTACAAACCCCAGCTCATCAAAAGTTTTGGACAAGAGCTCCCAGATTCCATCCGCATGGGGCAGCGCCTCACGGGAATGACAGCGGGACAAGACTCTTTTCCACTTGTGGGATCTTACTTCGAATTCAACCAATACGGACAAAGCAGAGCTTGGATATCCTCCCTTTTTCCACACCTATCCGCGGTAGTCGATGACTTGTGCATCGTCAAATCCATGCATACCGAAGCGATCAACCATGATCCTGCACTTACCTTTTTCCAAACAGGTGCTCAGGTGGGTAACCGACCTAGTATGGGTTCTTGGTTGAGCTATGGTCTAGGAAGTGAAAATGAAAACCTACCTGCTTTCTGTGTGCTCCTGAGTCGTGGCAAAGGAAATGGACAAGGGGTGTACTCAAAGTTGTGGTCCAGCGGCTTCTTGGATGCACGACACCAAGGCGTACAATTTTCAAATTCAGAAGATCCCGTGCTTTACCTTTCTGATGCCGAAGGGGTGGACAAAAACCAAAGGCGAAGAATGCTGGATCAGCTGGCAGCCATGAATGAACTCAGCTATCAGGAGTTTAACGATCCTCAGATCACCACCAAGGTTCAGCAATACGAGATGGCCTTCCGCATGCAAACAGCCGTCCCAGAGATCACTGATGTCAGCAAGGAGCCCGATGCAGTGGTAAAACTGTATGGGCCCGATTGCTTGGTTCCTGGTACCTATGCTGCCAATTGCCTATTGGCGCGAAAACTCTCAGAAAATGGAGTTCGCTTTGTACAGCTCTACCACCAAGGATGGGATACACATGACAACCTCCCCAATCAGATGATTGGCCAAGCCAAAGATGTAGATCAGGCCTCTGCTGCGCTGATCACGGATCTAAAACAACGAGGGCTTTTGGATGAAACCTTGGTGATTTGGGGCGGTGAATTTGGAAGAACCAACTACTGCCAAGGGAAAATCGCTCCCGAAAACTATGGACGAGACCACCACCCACGCGCATTTTCCATCTTCATGGCCGGTGGAGGTGTGAAATCTGGGATGGTGTATGGAGAAACCGATGATTTCGGATACAACATTCAAGAAAACCCTGTTCACGTCCACGATTTCCAAGCCACAGTCATGCATCTGATGGGTATCGACCATGAGAAACTGATTTACAAACACTTGGGGAGAAGGTACCGACTCACCGATGTGCATGGAAAAGTAGTCAATGATTTAATTGCTTAAACGCTGCTACAGTTGACTACTTTGAAACCTAAAATTTTACTTGAAAACCTCCTCATTTTTTGGTCTGGATTTACGGCAATTCTCCTTGTGGGAGGGGAAAATCTTCAACTTCCGACTTGGCTACAGGTAGTGGGAAGACTACATCCGCTGCTCCTCCACTTTCCAATTGTCCTACTACTTTTAAGCACATTTTTACTTTGGATTCGAGATGAGAACCGCATGCGCTACTTCACTTGGCTCCTCTTAATTGGAGCCAATTTAGCGGGAGTGACGGTGGTGGCTGGGATTTTTCTTGCAACAGAGGATTACACGGGGGATGCCCTATCCTGGCACAAATGGACCGCCATCAGCAGCCTAGGAGTTGCAGTAGCGCTTTATTTCTTACGAGATCGTCCGATTGCCATGCTGCGCTCCTTAGCGGCAAGCCTAGCTGTACTCCTGGTACTTGCAGGGCATTTTGGCGCAGCGCTAACCCATGGGGAAGATTTCTTGCTTGCTCCTTTGAAGGGAACGGAAGAACCAACGCTTTCATTAGCTGAAGCTGAGATTTTTAGGGATTTGGTACAGCCAATTTTTGAATCCAAATGCATTTCCTGTCACCAAGAAGGAAAAATCAAAGGTGAGCTCCGACTAGATTTGCTCACAGGAATTCAAAAGGGAGGCAAATCTGGAGCCCTATTCGTGGCGGGCAAGCCTGAACTTTCCTTGCTGATCCAGCGGATCCACCTACCCCTTGAAGAAGAAGAGCACATGCCTCCAAAAAATAAGCTGCAACTGACCGAAGAGGAGTTGGAGATTTTGAGCCTTTGGGTGAGTTCAGGAGGAGGATTTGATCAAAAAGTAATGGATCTACCCCAGGAAGATCCGCTTTTTCAATTGGTTTCGGCTCGATTCTCCGCCCAAAAAAGCTATCCCTTTTCAGCTGCGGATCCGGATGACATTACTACCCTCACTACCTTTTTCAGAAAGGTTAGGCCCATTTTCCCAGGATTGCCAGCCCTTGAAGTGGCGTACTATGGTTCCTCGGCATTTGAATCCAAGTCTTTGGCAGAACTGAAAGTCATCCAAGATCAGGTAGTCAAATTGAATTTGAATCGAATGCCGCTTCAAGATGTCGAATTAGGTTTACTCGCTGACTTTCAAAACCTTGAATCACTTTACCTCAACTTTACTTCCGTATCAGGAGAACAACTCAAGTCCCTGATCAACCTACCGAAACTGGAAATATTGGCTATCTCAGGAAATACACTGGACGAGGAAGGCATCAAAGCTTTGGCAGAAATGCCGCAACTCAAGCGCCTCTACCTTTGGCAGACAGGACTTGAGGAGCAGCAAAAAAAGGAATTGGAGAAATTGCTTCCATCGACTCGCCTGGACTTTGGGTATGAAGGCAATGGGGTAATTTACCCGCTCAATCCCCCAAAAATCAAGTTTGAAAGCACCTTATTTGAAGGAAAAACCGAGGTAAGCCTATCCCACCCCATTCGATCTACTGAAATCCGCTACACACTCGATGGAAGCCTCCCAGATAGCATCAGTAGCCCAGTCTACAAAGACCCAATCGTCCTCAGCACATCTACTCCCATTCGAGCGAGAGCCTTTGCTGCAGGTTGGATAGGAAGTGCGGACACCAAAGAGCTATTGATTAAAAAAGGGATCACTCCAACTGCCTTTAATTTAGTTACCCCACCCAACCCGAAGTATGCCGCCAAAGGAGCTGCCAGCTTATTTGATGGAGTCAAAGCAAAGGCGAACCACACCACTGGAGATTGGTTGGGATTTTCAGAAAACCCCTTAGACATTACGCTAACCTTGGGATCAGTTCAGCCCAAACTTCTGGAAGTAAGTTTCCTCTTGCATGAAGGGGCCTACATCTTTCCTCCACAAAGTCTTGAAGTATGGATTGGGAATAAGGGAATATGGAAAAAAGTAACCAGCCCTCCACAAGCCAATTCCAACAAGATTGAAGAACCAAGATTTGGCCTGGTTTCCATTCCTTTGCCAGCTGGCCCAATGGATCAAATTCGCTTGAAAGCACAGCCCATTGCCAAATTACCCACTTGGCATCCTGGAGCTGGTGCCAAAGGTTGGATTTTTGTCGATGAAATTTTAGTACACTAACACATCAGACTCGCACAAGATGGGTACCACCGCCTACCAAAAATACCAACAGCTGCTCACCAAGAAATTGGATCAGGCATTTCAGCAGGAGCAAGAAATAAATGACGCCGCTGCATACATTTCAACTACCTTAAAAAATCAGGGTTGGATTTATGCCTGTGGTACGGGCCATTCCCACATGCTGGCAGAGGAAGTTTTTTACCGAGCAGGAGGATTTGCACGCGTGCGCCCGCTCCTGCTTCCAAAATTGATGCTCCATGAAAGCGCCACAGGTAGTACGGACGAGGAACGAAAAGAAGGCTATGCTCCCCTCCTTTTTGAGGAGTATGCCTTGACAGAAAATGATGTCTTGATCATTTCTTCGAATTCAGGAAGAAATTCAGTTCCCATTGAGTTGGCTAGTTTTGCGCAGCAGAAGGGAGTAAAAGTAATTGTCATTACCAATTTGGCGCATAGCAAATCCGTATCTTCAAGACACGCTTCCGGACTCAAATTGTACCAACTGGGAGATGTGGTCTTGGATAATTTTGGAGAAATCGGAGATGCTGCACTGCAACTTGAGGGATTAAACACTGCAATTGGACCTACCTCAACAGTCATTGGCACTGCCCTCCTTCAAGCCATACTCGTCGAGGCTACTGCAAAGCTCCTTGCGCAAGGGGTTGTCCCTGATATTTTTGCCAGTTCCAACTCCGACCAAGGAGGGGCGCACAATGACGCTTTGCTCGAAGCATACAAGCCTTTGGTCAAGATGCTTTAATCGATACCTGAGCTCATCCCACTTTTTCCTGACTGCATAAACAGCTTGAATCGAGGCGTATATCCTGGTCTCATGTAGATGGGTTCACGGTAAATCGGTGAATTTTCCGTTGGTTCTTGCCCCGAGTCCGTGTAGCGAATCAACATTCCTGGAAATGCCGCATTGACTTGTACTTGTTCATTGATCACGGAAACACCGGGTTTGGGAAGTCGAAATTGAACCCCTCCAAAGATCGTTTCAAGTCTCGGGAGTTCGCGCTGACGAACCAGGTTCACAAACTGATTCCACTCTTTCGCTCTTCCTGCCTTCATTTCGTCTTCCGTCGCTTGAGTAGACCAGTTGGGGTCGCCATTCCAAGCACGTTCGACATAGCCCAACATTTTTGGGAAAAGGTAATACTCAAGCATTTCGCCCCCCTTAATGGTTTCTGTCCAAACTTGCCCAGAAACACCTATAATATTCTGCCTTCCTTCTTCTGTTAACTTGGTAAATCGTTGCCCAGCATCGGACCAATTCCAAGGCTTTCCATCGATGGTTTGATCGTGGGAGAGGTACAATTTGCCAGGTACTGCTTTCCATGCCTGATACAGATCTACTACCCCACTCCAGCTATGCCCTCGTTCGTCCGGATCCCAGGAATACGCGAGGTCAAAGTAGAAATTCGCACTGGAACAGATGATCACGGGGTAACCTGCATTTGCAAGCTTGTAGGCCATGTCCTCCCCTCCCCAACCAGCTACTGCATTCCAGGCATAAAGCTTCCAATCCTGGTCGGCAAATTTCGGATTTGGACTTACGGCCGGGGACGAATGCGTTTGACCGATTTCTTCCCAACCACCCATCATCCAACCGTGCTTCTTCAAAATCTGGGCAGTTCGATCCCGGAAATAGTCGTTTAAATCTGCCTGCTGGATGGCAGGATTTTTACTTAAAAATTCGTTGCAAGTGGGAGATGCAGTCCACACCCCTTTGGGTACCTCATCACCTCCACTATGCCAGTTTTTTTTCTCAACTCTAGCATCGGAATACATTTTCCCTATTTCAATGACCAATTTTTCGTAGAAAGCATAGGTGGATTCTTGGCAGGCGCAAACCGTGTTGCCTTTGAAATTTTGTGCCGATAAGTAAATGGATTTGTCTCCAGGATCTGCAAGCCGATAGGCAAGCGCCTCCTCCTGCTTTCCAGCTTGCATGTAGCTTTGGTAGCGCTTTTCCATGGCCAAAATTGCCGCTCTAGAATGCGCAGGCACCCCGAGTTCCGGGATCACTTCGATGTGCCGATCCTTCGCATACTTCAAAATCTCTTGGAAATCAGCTGCTGTGTAAAAGCCAGAACCTGAAGGGCTGTTGTTTGGATCTGCACCAGAGGCATAATAGGGCCATAGAAATTCGGATTCATCCGCTGAAAAGCCTCTTCGACCTCCAAATTCAGTCAATTCAGGCAACCCAGGAATTTCAATTCGCCAGCCCTCGTCATTGGCCAAATTGAAATGAAATACATTCAACTTGTAGAAAGACATGAGATCCAAAAGCTTCAACACTTGTTCCTTGGATTGAAAGTTTCTAGCAACATCCAAGAACAAGCCTCGGTATCCGTAAGCAGGGGCATCTTCAATTTGAACCTGTGGGAGGCTCAGAGAAGTTGCTCCCCCATTCCAAAACGTTGGGGGCAGCATCGCCAAGAAAGAATTGGCCCCGTACAATGCTCCAATGGATGTGGACGCCTGAATCAGAACCTCAACACCTTCAATGTGGAGGGTGTAGCCTTCTTTTGGTAAAGATTTCAACTCTACAAAACGAATCTGAAGTGGAGCACCCGATTTCCCTTCTTTTGGATGATATCCGGTTTTGAGCGTTTTTTCCAAGTAATCCTTTGTTTCGTCAAATGCTTTTGGAGCTTCGAACTGAATCTCACTAGGGCTCAATTCGAGTCCAGGGCCGGTATATTTCCAGGCTTTAGGACTTGGTAGATAAGGAGGAATATCCTTATCTGGAAGGGGAAATAAGGACCTATTCTCGTTGTAACGTTGCTGAGCACTAGTGACTGGAAAAGTAGTTCCTTCTGCCATTTTCGCGAGCATGGACTCAGATATCACTTCGTTTTTGGTTTGAGAGATCTCTTCCACTTTTCCATCCACATGGGCTAAAATCAAGCCTTCGGGAGGATAAGAATTCTTTAAGAATGCATTTCGGCTTTGGTAGGAAAATGAAAAGGATTCATTGGGCTGCAATGCGGGCGTTTCGCCCTCCCAAACAAAAAAATCTCCTTGTAAATGTTTCAAGGTGAGCTTTGGATCCATGGACTGACTTCGAATGGAAATGAAAATGGTGTTGAAATACAACTTCCAACCTGCTTGAAGCGCAGTAGTTCCACGATTGGTGAGCGTAAGTGTGGCAGAATGCCGTTCGGGTGAAGTAAATTTATTGTCTACCAATTCCCAAGACGAGTGGACCTGTGCTCCTACTGGAGAAAGGCTTA
>CANGZP010000003.1 GCA_947458475.1 Cyclobacteriaceae bacterium
ATGTTATCCAGGCCAAGAAATCCTCCTTCAAAGATGTTGTTGCCTTCGGAATCTTTCCGATTGACCCACCAGGTGAAGTTGAGCATGAGCTTGTGCATGGCTCGCTCCAGAAATTGCTGGTCGCCTTTCCCTCCATTTAATTTTTTATCTATCTGGTATACCCGCTGAACTGCATAAGCATGTACGGGCGGATTTACATCTGAAAAATTCCATTCATAAGCCGGAATCTGCCCATTGGGATGCATGTACCACTCGTTGAGGAGAAGAAGCAATTGATTTTTGGCAAATTCCGAATCGATTCGTGCAAGTGGAATGCAATGAAATGCCAAATCCCAAGCCGCATACCAGGGATATTCCCACTTGTCCGGCATGGAAATGATGTCAAAGTTCTGCAGGTGTGTCCAACTGTGATTTCTTCCTTTTTTTCGTTCCTGTGGTGGTTGGTAGCGTCCTGGATCTCCTTCTAGCCAACGGTTGACGTCGTAGTAGTAAAACTGTTTGGACCAGAGCAGGCCTGCATAGGCTTGACGTTGAATGGTTTGATGCTCTGGATTGGAGACTTTTTCTTGCAGAACCTGGTAGAATTCATCTGCTTCTTTTTTGCGCTGTGCAAGAATCTCAGGAATGGCCTCTTGCGAATCTTCTTCCAGGTGTCGTTGCATGCGGAATTGAACCTTCGTCTCTCCGCCTGCAGGGATGTTCAACGCATAGATGGCAGCAGCCTTGGTGCCAGTGCCGTTGGTTAGTCTGGAGGCATCTCCCTGCAAGAGGTAGTCATTGATGGCATCTTTGGTTGATTTTCGCTCATTTGGGATGCCATAGAGTCGTTGCCGGTTGGTTTCATTGTCACAGAAAACCAGTTCTTGGTGTCCCTTGAAACTGAAAATATAGTTCCCTGACTTGGGATTAAAGGCTTTCAAGGAATCCGAGTTGATCTGGGTCATCTTTGGCATAAAGGGTTCGTGCCCTGTAAACCAAAATTTCCGAAACCAGACCGTTGGCAAGACCCAAAGCTTTGCTGCTTCTGGCCCTCGGTTGGTAATGGTCGCCGAAGCCACAATATCCTCTGCGTCGGCTTTGGCGTATTCTATCACGATGTCAAAATACCGATTGTCGTCAAAAATACCGGTATCTAGCAGTTCGTACTCGTCCTCAAGTTTGCTTGCTTTTTTATTTTCATCTACCAGCTTTTGGTAGGGAAACTCGCCCTGAGGATACTTGTACAGCATCTTCATGTAGCTGTGCGTAGGGGTAGAATCTTGGTAGAAGTAGATTTCTTTTACGTCTTCCCCGTGGTTCCCTTGGTTGCCCGTCAATCCAAAAAATCGTTCCTTCAAAAATGGATCTTTGCCATTCCAAAAGGCCCAGGACATGCAAAGGATTTGGCGATGATCAGAGAGGCCCGCAATCCCTTCCTCGCCCCATCGGTAGGCTTTGCTCCGTGCATGGTCGTGGGTCACATTTTCCCAAGCCGCTCCGTCGGAACTGTAATCTTCACGCACCGTGCCCCATTGGCGATCCGTGAGGTAAGGTCCCCATTTCTTCCAATGCTTCTTTTTTTCTTTATCTTCTTGTAGTCGGGTATGTTCGGCAGACATGAAACTTGTGCTTCGTTGGGCGAGGGGTGAAATTATCATTTTCAACTCATATAAAGGCAAAACAACCTAGCTAAATGCAAGAAAATCAAGTAAAATTTGAAACGATGTCTTCTTGAATTATTCAGGTTACTTAACCGATTTCAATCGGATTTGAGTTGGAAACCGATTGAATTTTGCCAAATGACAGATTTCCTAAAATCTACCTCTAGCTGTTTTCAAAAATGAAAGAATAGTTTTTTAGTAACCTATATTTTTTTTCTCCTTCTACGTTTGTAGAATAAAAAATCTTCTACATTTGTAGAATAAAATTCTTATTCCATGTTGCCAAAAACTGAGGAAGAACTGATGAACTATCTCTGGAAATTGAAAAAAGGGTATTTGAAAGACTTGATAGATTCCTATCCTGATCCTAAGCCTGCCGCGACGACAATTTCCACCCTGCTCAAGCGGATGCAGGAAAAGCAGTTTGTTGGCTATGAATCCACTGGTAAATCCCGAGCATATTTTCCCTTGGTAACTAAGGAGACCTATTTTGGCAAGCACCTTCAAGGATTGATCAAGAATTTCTTTAATGATTCTCCAGCCCAGTTTGCTTCTTTTTTTGCGCAGCAGACTTCCTTCACGGAAGCCCAACTTGAGGAACTCAAATCCATGATCGACGATCAACTAAACCGGAAGAATTAATGGAATACCTGTTCAAATCTATCCTTTGTTTGCTCGTATTGCTGCTATTCCATCGGCTTGTTCTGCAGCAGGAAGTGCTCCATCGGTTCAACCGATTTTTTCTTCTGGCTGCGATTATTGGGTCGTTTTTGATTCCCTTAGTCACAATTGAGATGGAGCGGGAGATCGCTGTTCAATCCATTACTTCGGCTTTTTATCCAGCTGAACTTATTTCTTTTGAATCAAGTATACCAAATGAGTCTGCCATTACGCCAATTTCCAAGGCAGAATCCGCGCCCGCAATGCTTACCATTCCTTGGTCAAAATTAGGATGGACTATTTACCTCCTGGGAGTTGCTTTCTTTTTGATCCGGTTCATTCGAAATATCAGTCTAATTTATGATCAAATCCGAAAAAACGATCGGGTAATGTATCGCCAAGAAATGTTAGTTTTGCTCCCCGAGTCTGTTTCTCCTTTTTCCTTTTTGAAATATATTTTTTATTCAAAATCGGCCTTTGAGAAAGAGGGTATTCCCGACGCTGTATTTCTCCATGAGCAATGCCATGTCCGGGAAAAGCATACTTTGGATATTGTGCTGGTGGAGCTGTTGCTGATCATTTTCTGGTTTCACCCGGGCTTGTACCTCGCCCGGCAGGCTATCCGGCTCAACCATGAATTTATCGCTGATGACCAAGTGATCAAGCAATTCTCTTTTCGCGAGTATCAAACGATTTTATTATCCGTTCTTTCCAGCCAGCAAGGATTTGCTTTGGGAAGCAGTTTTAATTTTCCTTTAACCAAAAAACGATTTGAAATGATGAATAAATCCTCAAAACCCGGAATAAAATTCCTGAAATTGGCCAGCCTAGTGGTTTTTTTAGGTGTTGTTGTAGCGATTTTCGCAGATAAAGTTGCTGTGAATGCAGTAGCACAAGAAACTGAAGTAACCGATAAGGTCCAATCAACTACAAGTAATTCTGATTTGGTAAAAACATACAGTCAGTTGTATGGAAAATTTCAATTGAAAGCCTTTGCTAACCGCCAATTTTCAATTCCACCAGATCAAGAAATTGAAGCACTCCGGGTGGAGTCAAACGCATTGGATCAACTCTATACCCAAATGTCGCCAGAAGAGCGGGAAAAAGTAAAAAGAGTCTCTTTCCCCTATGCCAAACTTGAGGTAGCTGGAAAAGTGACCTATAAAAGATTTGAAGATCTAACTCAGAAGGAAAGAGAAAGCCTCGGTTGCTAGGATAAAACTAGTTCCGGGCTATCGTTTTGAGCGATTTGCCCCTGCTTGTAGACTAGTTTCCGGAATTCTGTAGGCCAACTTTCAGTCCACTTCCGGTAGTTTGCCGTGTGATTTGGATCTGGTAGTTGAAGTGTGGTGAGGAGTGAAAAATCAAAGAAATCCGCTTTTTTTCCAGCACCCGATTGTTCGCCATCCAAAGCATTGCAGGCTTGCTCATATTGCCCCGCTACTGGCACCATCAGCACCGGCTTTCCTAAGTACATCGCCTCACAGACGGATTCAAAACCTGCAGTGCAAAGCAGTCCTTTGCAGGCAGCCATGGCTTCCAAAAAGCCTTGATCGTTTACTTTATGGAAGCTTAGGTTTGGTAGCGGGAACTCCACTTCTTGCGCTCCTTTTTTATCCCAAAATGCCTTGATCTGTACCTCAGGATGCCCCTTTGCAAAGGAGAGTACCTCCTCAGCGTAACCAGGATTGACCATGTAAGCCAAGTAAAAATCCGTAGTGCTCACCTTCAACTCTTTTACTTCTTTGCGGAGCAAGGGAGGGACAACTCGAAGTTCAGCTTGATTTTCTTTCGGAAGAAAAGATAGGGCGAGACGCTCCTCAGCTCCAATAGCCGTGAGCCGGGTGTGCATTCTAAATAAAAATTTTTCTAGCCTACGCCCTGGAGCAAATACAAAATTTGGGTGAGCCTCAAGGTATTGATGCCCTATGGTCCAGAAGGCTGCTTTCGGTCTAAAAAAGAGGGAATATAGTCCTCCCAAGGGCTCGTAAAAATTAAGAACTATATCTGGTTGTTTCTCTTCAACTACTCGGTGTACGTGTTGTAAACTCTTCCAGAAGGTGGGAAGCTTAAGCAGATTGGTCCTGATCGTTTTCCCAAGAAGAATTTGTTTTTCTACCCCATCTGTTTCAAAGTTTGGGCTCTCCACCGTCGTAACTTCAACTCCAATTTTTTGAATAAAAAATTCAGGGAGCGCCCTTCTGGGACTTTTACCCACTACTACTCCACATAGGCTTTGACCTTCTGCTTTCAGCAATGCAGCAAAGGAAAGTGCCTGCGTCAGGTGTCCTCTACCTTCCCCTTGAATTAGGAATAAGAATCGCATGGCCTACAGTTGAATGCCTCTTGAATGAAGTTGCTCGTCTTCGATGCCCGAAAATGCCACCTGGGGTAGGATTCGCTCTTCCAAATGGGTGGGTTGTATTCGCAGATCGGGATGTGCAGAATGACCTACTTTCTTGAAATCAATTTCGTTGAAATAGATCAACTCCCAATTGCCTTCAAAATCCTCTGCCAAGGCACTCATTGTTTCGACCCAGTCCCCAGAATTCAGGTAATGAATCCCATCAATCATTCGGTTTTCGGCTTTGTGAATGTGCCCACAGATGATTCCATCGCAACCTTTGGCCTTCGCCATTTTGGCCAATTCCATTTCGTAATCGTCGATGTAGGAGACAGCCTTCTTCACTTTTCCTTTCACAAATTGGGATAGGGAAAAGTAGGGTAGCCCTTTTTTGATTCGATAGTAATTGACCACTCGGTTGAGCCAGAGCAGAAAAGTATACCCCACATCGCCGAGGTAGGAAATCCAGCGCAAATTGGTGGTGATGCTATCAAAAACATCTCCATGGGTGATGAAGTACTTTTTGCCGTTACTCTCATAGGTCATGTCTGCCAGAATTTGCAGACCGCCGATTTGAATCGGAAGGATCTGATCTAAAAAGTCATCGTGATTGCCACGAAGGTAGTAGACCTTGGTCGACTGGTTTTCCATCATTTTCAATACTCGGTTGAAAAACCGGGTGTGTTTCCGTTTCCAGCTCCCCGATTTTTTGAGTTGCCAGCCGTCGATGATGTCGCCATTTAAAATGAGGTTGTCGCATTGAAACTGCTTCAAAAACCGAGCGATTTCTTTGGATTTGGAGCCCTTGGTTCCCAAGTGAACATCCGAAACGATGAGGGTTTTGTAGTGGGTCTTCACACCAGTAGTTTTGCTTGTCAATTTGGATAGCAAACTTCACCTGACTATGTTTGAAATGTTATGTTTTTGTGTCTAAAACGGAATTTTATTTCACTTAAATTAAAATTAGGTTAATTAGAAGTTAAAAATCAGGATATACAAGAGTAAGTCTCCTTCAGTAGCTGTTGACAATCCACCAATAATTATGCAGGCGGTTTGTGACCCTTGCTCGCCAATCCGTAGTTTAGTAGTTACACTATTCTCACCCATGAAAAAAATTGCATTCCTCCTCAGTTGCCTGCTTCTTGGATTTTCAAGCTTTGCACAACAACCAATCTCTAAAGGGAATTACGAGCTAGCCGCTCGTTTTTCACCCGATAAACTGAAAAAAATGATTTTTTCAACCAGTGTAGATCCGCATTGGATGAAAAAATCAGAAAGGTTTTGGTACGAATACGAAACCTCTCAAGGAAAAAAATGGCTGCTTGTCGATCCTATACGGAGAACAAAAACACCACTTTTTGATACCGACAAACTTGCGGCCGAGTTGACTCGAGCGGTCAAAGACCCCTTTGATGGGCAGCACCTCAAGCTGGACAATATGAAGCTTTTAGCCGATGAAAACACGCTACAATTCACGGTGAAAAGCACCGCAGAGGTACTCAAAAAGGATTGGGCAGAGCTCAAAGCAAAAAATAAAAATGCCAAAGACTCCCTTGAAAAGAAGGTGCACACCTTTCAATTCAATTTGACTTCCCAGCAACTCAAAGAGATTGAAACTGTAAAAGAGCCTATGCGTCTTGCTTGGGCCAACATTGCGCCTGACTCCTCCAAGGTGGTGTATGTCAAAAACTACAACCTGTATTGGATGGACAAAGCCAATTTTTTGAAGGCGATTAAGGATTTGAAAGATACTACGCTGGTTGAAACTGCCCTTACCACTGATGGAGAGGCAGATTATGAATACGGATGGGGAGATCGTGGCGATGACAATGTAGAGGTTGAAAAAAAGAAAAACGACCGTAAGCGGGCTCCTGTGCTTTGGAGTGCGGATAGCAAGCAGTTTATCCTTACTCGCACCGATCAGCGAAAGGTGAAGGACCTCTGGGTGATTCACAATACCCGTGATCCTAGACCTACTTTGGAAACCTACAAGTATGCGATGCCAGGGGAGAAGGAGCAGCCGATCACTGACTTGATCCATTATTCCTTTGAAACGCAGAAGTTGAGCAACTTACCCATTGCCACATTTAAAGACCAGACTGTCTCGCTTTGGTCTACGACTCCAGCCGCCAATACGCGGGATGATGATTTCCGTCCTGCTACTTGGTTGGGGAATGCCACTGAATTTTACCTTGCTTTGACCTCTAGGGACCTCAAGCGAGTGGATGTGTTGCGTTGGAATTTGAAGACCAACCAAAAGGAAGTGGTGATCGAAGAAAGAAGTAATACCTACATCGATTTCGAGAAACCCGAGTTGGTGGGCAATGACCTGATCTGGTGGTCAGAGCGTGATGGCTGGGGACACTTTTACCTTTATGGCAAAGACGGAACCTACAAGCGTCAGCTTACCTCAGGACCGTACCATACGGCCGGTGCTGCTCGAGTAGATGCTTCGCTTCGTAAGCTTTACTTTACTGCCAATGGCAAAGAAAAGGGAGAGGATCCATACTACGAACACCTGTATTCGGTTTCCCTCGATGGGGGAGCGGTTACCTTGTTGAATAAAGGAGACTACAACCATGAAATTAATATCAATGACCCGGCTTCCTACTTTGTATCTAATTTCTCCCGAGTAAATACAGTTCCTGCATCTGCATTGTACGATCGAAATGGAGCCAAAATCATGGATTTGGAGACTGCAGACCTCAGCCAACTCCTTGCTGCAGGATACAAATTCCCAGAGCCATTTACCTTCAAGGCGGATGACGGCATCACCGACTTGTTTGGAGTGATGTACAAGCCTTTTGACTTTGATTCCACACGTACCTATCCACTGGTGCAATACGTGTATCCTGGCCCACAGACCGAGGCGGTCAACAAATCCTTTGGTCGCGGCATGGACCGTACCGATCGCTTGGCACAGTTTGGCTTTGTGGTCGTGACACTAGGCAATCGAGGCGGTCACCCAGCTCGCTCCAAGTGGTACCACAACTTTGGTTATGGAGATCTCCGTGATTATGGATTGGCAGATAAAAAGGCAGTTGTAGAGCAGTTGGCGGATCGACATTCCTTTATTGATCGAAGCAAAGTGGGGATACATGGACATTCGGGTGGAGGCTTCATGTCTACTGCAGCAATGCTTGTATATCCGGATGTGTTTAAAGTGGCGGTTTCTTCAGCAGGAAATCACGAAAACAACATTTACAATCGTTGGTGGTCGGAAAAGCACCATGGGGTGCAGGAGCGTGTTTTGCCAAGCGGAGATACAACTTTTGTGTATCAGATTGAGAAAAACTCTGAATTGGCAAAAAATCTGAAAGGACACCTGATGCTCAGCACGGGTGATGTAGACAATAACGTACATCCCGCTGGCACTATCCGTATGGCCAATGCCTTGATTAAGGCAGGTAAGCGGTTTGAATTTGTCTTACTTCCAGGTCAGCGCCATGGATATGGAGACATGAACGAATATTTCTTCTGGAAGATGGGCGATTACTTTGTGGCCCACTTATTGGGAGATACCAATCCTCCACCAGTAGAAATGGTCGAAATGTTACGTGATAAACCAAAAGACAAGTAATTCCGAATTGTACTTTGAACAATCCCTCAAAAAGATACCTTTTTGAGGGATTTTTTTTAGCCTGCTCATTCAAAAGCCCAAACCTGCTGCCAAAAAGGGTTTTATTGGTGATGGTGCGATTTAGAAAGATACCTTCACAAACCAGCAAGGTCTCTCAAGCTTCCTTGCAATTGAAGAAATACCCACTTACCTTTAAAGAGCAACTTGTTACGAGTTGTTCTTGCTCCATCAAATATTCAAAAAATAACAGATGCCTAAATGTGTGTGCATGGGTGCCAAGTTGAAATGTACCTTTGGTGCAGGTCCAAAAAACATGATGGTGCTACCTATTGCTAGGGTATTGAATTCGAAGGTGAAGTCCATTGCAGGGCAGTTGGATATCATCCCCTTTTTGAATATTCCTGCTTTTGGGAATTGTATGTCTCCGATCAACCCCATGAATTGGAAGATGATTGGACCCATACCGGTTTTTGTGCCTGGTCGTTGCATTCCCATTCCCATCATGCCTTGGGCTCCCGTAGCCAAAAAACTAAAAATAGGAGGGAAGCCTGCTATGCTCCAAAATAGCAAAACCATGTGCGTTTGGATGGGTCAAATCACGGTTCAGAAGCCAGGATTGACCAATGTGCAGTCGAAATAGTTGAAGAATTTTTTGGCTTCAAGAATAGCAAATAGGCATGTAATTCCAGTTTGGATACAAATAGTTTTCGTATAGGTAAACTTTCTAAGTCCTACTACCTTACTCAAAAGAATAAAAATACGTTCCATGAGCCAAGACACCCAGAATAAGGAATCCACAAGCAACTTTTTAAAAAATACATTCAAAGACAACCTTGTCCAATTTGTACTGCTCTTTGCTGCAGTTACACTTGGGTTTTTTGCCGAAAACTTGAGGGAAGAAAATGCCCAGCGCAAGTTAGAGCTGAAGTTGATGCAATCGATGGTCGCAGACCTGGAGCGCAATGAACGCTTGTTGACAAATCAATATGCGTCCTTGACGGCCAGAAAAATAGCAAGCGACTCACTAGCCTATTTTTTTAACCAGCCGGACATGCAGCAGCAGACTTCCGAAATCTATTTCTATGCACGTAAACTGGGGATCTATGCGGGAGAATACCCCCTTGCTTCTCGGTCCTTGGATCAGTTGAAAAATAGTGGGCTATTTACGCTCATTAGCATAGAGGAAGTGGCCGATTCCTTGTCTACCTACGATAATTTGAAGACGCAGTACGAGCAGCGAATCAAGTGGTATTTTGAGGATGTCAAAAAAGTGCAGGATGAAAACAAGCAGCTTTTTGATGCCCATGTTTTTGAAAAAGCAACGGTATACACGGAAGCTAATCGATTTGAGATGCTCCGCCCAGAAGGCAATCCTTCGCTGATAAGTTCACAAAAGGAAGATTTACAACATTACTACAACACCTTTTATTACCTCAAGCGAAATACCGAAACACAATTGCGAGATGTAGATCAATTGATTCGAAGCACTGTGGCATTGCGAAAACTAATTCAGGAATCGTATTCTTTTTGAGCTTCCTTAAAAATGGTTCTCCCCTTGCCCCCTAAAAGGAATGGAAGTAAATCAACGGGCAAAATTTTAGGTCTGCTAAATTGGTAATTTTAATTTTGGCTGCTTAGCCCAGACTAAAGCAGGCTGGTGGAGTCTTTTGCGAATGCCTGAAACAAGTAAAGCGTAAATTAGATGGCTTTAGCTTTTCCCAAGCGTGAACCAAAAAATAAGGTAAATCACAATCGTGGATCCACTACTGATACCAAAAGTGAGTCCACCCACCCCAAAGAAAAATACAAGGAATAAGCCTCGCAGAAGGCCAGAAGAGATTCCAAGTGCGCGAGCAATTCCTCCCAACACACCCCCAAGCCATTTGTCCGTTGCGTTTCTAGTCATTCTTTTTTTGGTTAAGTTTTTTTTAAGCTTACTGCAGGAAATGTAATTTTCACATTCCAATTGACTTGCGTTTTTCAACACCAATAAATTAGATCTATTCTTACTATTTATTAATTTACTTTAAATTTTAACTTCCAATAAATGGGGATTATATGTTCAATTTAAAAAAACATCTGGGGAGCTATGCGATTGAATTTATTCTACTTTTTTCGGCGGTTACCCTTGGATTTTTTGCTGAGAACTACCGTGAAAGCCAAGTAGAGCGCAAAACCGAACGGATGTACTTGCAGTCCTTACTGGAGGATTTGGGTCAAGATACCGTTAAAATAGATTTTAGCATTCAATCCAAACTTACAAAGGATGCGTATTTTGATACACTTCACCAGATAATCTATCAAACTCCAAAACCATGGCCCACTCGTAAACTGTATTACATCTCCCGCTATTTATTGATTCGGGAACATTTTTATGGAACGGAAGGGACCATCAAGCAATTGGAAAACTCGGGAGGATTTAAACTGCTACGTAACCATGATTTAGTCGATAAAATCAATGCCTATTCGGCTGCGAAGGAAAAATTGTATCAGATTCAAGTAGCTCGTGACCTCAACGCAGTTCCATTTAAAGAAGCAATTGGCCACGTGTTTCAAGGGAAGGAACTGGCTTTTTTGTTTGATCAGACCAAATTTAAAGGCAAACCTTACTCCATGGGGGAACCGTCATGGGACCCACCGCTCATGGGAGACCAAGAGGATTTGGAACAGTATTTTTACTGGGCTTCCAACGAAATTTTCATTGAAAGAAATTGCCGTGCGCTATTAGGCATCCTCAGGGTATCTGCCAAGGATTTGATTCATGAATTGGAAAAAGAACTTCAACAAAGCGACAGCTAAGCCACGAAGACTTGACACGCTTTTCTTCTGCTATCACCTTTTGTTATCTATGAATTCCTTCAAAATCTACCCATTCCTAATTTTTCTTTTAGCTGGTAGCTGGGGCTGTACCACCATGCGTCTAGGAGACAGCTGGAAAATGAACGCAGCAGATCAAACTGTAGGCCTGACCCTTCTTTGGGAGCTTCCTGAACAGGAGGTTCAGAAAATGCTTCCTCCAAATCAAAAGCCAAGAATCCGACAAGGCAAAGGGGTAGTCATGCTTTTTTTGGCGAGTACGGCACAGTATACCTTGGGAGATCAGCCTAAAGGACCGCTCGCTGTAGCCCACCTACTTATTCCTTTGGAAAAGCACCTCGGTACACCCAGCACGGTAGTTTCGAAGAAGCAAGCACTTTATGGTGCTCTTGCCCAACTGGATTTTCCTGTTCAAGACGGGGAAGTAGCCTTGACCTTGACTCCTGCTCAGGATTCGGTTCAGGTAGTTGGTAGCATCCAATTTCCAACAGGAAAGCTATCTTTTTCTGGAATGGCAGATTCACAAAAAGGAAATTTGGTGGATTTACCGGTTACCACACTTGTAGGAAGGCAACTAGATCGAAATTTTTTGACTGGGCCGGAAAGCTACCGTCCGCTCGGTATGTCAAAAATCAAGGTCCGTTCGGGTGGAGAGAATTGGATGACCACCTTCGGATTAACCGCTCCTCCAGATCGAATTTGGGTAAATGTAGATTTTCATGTAGATTTTGCTTACCATCAAAAAGTGCCAATTTCCAACTGATTGAGGAGTAATGGAGGGGATGTCTTTTGTGATGAATCCTTCATTTTCGTAGTTTAAATGACCTTTGTTCTTTGCGTTATGAAAAAACAACTCTTTTTCCTTCTTCTATTCTTTTCGCCCAGCCTTCTAGTTGCGCAGCAGGTAGCCAAGCAGTCCAAGGTGAATGCAGCCACCCTAGATGCCTTTGAAGCGGAGGTGCGTAGGGAGATTCAAGAACAAAAAATGGCAGGGGCTGCTTACTTGATTTACCATCAAGGAAAAGTGCAACGAATGAAAGCTTTTGGAGAAGCCGATAAGGCCTCCCAAAAACCCATGGAAACCAATTCCCTTTTTCGATTGGCTTCCATGACCAAGCCGATTGCTTCGTTGGCGCTGCTCTTATTGCAGGAAGATGGGCTAATTAACATAAATGATCGATTGGATACCTACTTACCTGCATTTGCCAATCCTAAAGTTCTTGTCAAGCAAGACACCTTGCTCGGTGTCCCGATTTTGCAAACTGAGGCTGCCAAAAATCCAATTTTACTCAGACACCTGCTCACCCATACGGCTGGCTTTGCGAGTCAATATGGAGGCACCTTGGGAGGATTGTATGAAGCTACTTATACCAATCCCTATTTGCATGACATCACTCATTTTTCCGAGCAATTGGCCAAATTACCATTGAATCACGAACCTGGAGAAGGTTGGATCTATGGTCCATCCATCAATGTGGTAGGACGTGTAGTAGAGGTGGTTTCAGGGATTTCTTTCCAAGATTTTGTTCAGCAGCGGATCCTTGATCCTTTGGGCATGAAGTCCACCAAGTTTTTTTTGAAAGAAGAAGATGCAGGCCGACTGACCTCTCTTTACGCGCCTGATGGGAAGGATGGATTACTTTTATTGGATCCAGGAAATGAATCCAGCATTAAAATAACCGGTTCCAAAGTATATTTTAGTGGCTCAGGAGGCTTGATTTCATCTTTGGAGGATTACCTTGCTTTTTGCGTCATGATTCTGAATGATGGCAAACACCAAGACAAACAGATCGCCAAACCAGAGACGATAGCGTTGATGAAAACCGATCAAGTGCCGTTAAACATTAATGCGCATTACACTGATGAAGGCGGACAATTGGCAGAAGGTTTCACCTTTGGCTACCAGATAGTTCGTAAAGAGACTAGTAAAACCTTGAAACGAAAAGGGACGATTTCATGGAGTGGAGCAACGGGTCCTATTTTTTTTATTGATCCGAAGGAGGAGCTAATTGGAATTTATCAGTTTCAAACTCAGCCGCACAGTCAGGTGGGCACGCGCAAATCGTTTGCAGATTGGATGATTAAAGCTGTCCGGCCTGAATAATAAGCTTCACTATTTCCCTGAGGTGTTTTTGATACTCCATTAGGTTGTTTTTACAATAAAGACTAGCTTCGAGAGCCTTATCCGCCGCATAGCTACCCAATGATTGCACGAGAATTTCCGGATACCGTACCAGGTGTGGTACAAAAAATCACCGGCCTTGCTCAGACCTTGGGCAAGGGGCATCGGGTATTCAATGCTACGGACAATTTTGCTGAGGTGGGATTGGAGTTTGAGAATCCAGGTAAGGAAAGCAATATGCTCTTGATGCAGGCCCTGCGCGTAGCAGGAGGGGTGCAACTCACTTGTTCCCCCTGGGTAAAGTCTTGGAAAGGGTCTCGAATAGTGGTTCCCAACCTTGCGCAAGACGAGGCCATGGCCTTTATTCGAACTGTGTTTGTGCCTGCGCTGGAGGACTTGTATCCTCGAATGACACCAACGTCTATTTCAGATAAATCGCTCTTTCAATCCTTTTGGGAAATACTTCACAGCATTTGGAAGCGCTTTGCTTCCCTCTTTGCTCATGTGGGAGTCCTTGGACTTTGGATCTTTTTTATCTTTTTAGTCTTTGTTTTGCCTCGTGTCCGAACTACGGTACCTGTGGAATTGGAATCTAATTCAGCCCGATCAATTTCTGCCTGTTCTTGTCAGCAAGTCTTGTCAGCAGACTCGGTCATGAAAGCTTCAGAAGAACAATTCAAGGCTTGTGCAGCCAAGTATGTATGTGAAGGAAATGCGAAAGCTTCCTGTCTCCTGCAGGCCGATCGGGATTGGACTAGCTGCGAGTTTTGAATTATTCTAGAAAAATTAGGGGGTAGCAGTATCAGAAAAAAGACGTTTGCCTTTCAATCTCAAAGGGCTAAACAAACAAAAAAGAATCCTTGTATTTTTCCTGCAATAGAAGCATGATGGCATTCATGCTTTCAAAAATCGGGACAATCAAAGGTTCCAGCTCGCCAGGTTTAGAAAGCGAGTTCACCACAAGTTCACTCCTTAAATAAAGAATGTTTTGTTCTTTATCTATTCCAAAATGCCCTGTTGAGTTTTCTTGATTCACCACGTTTAGATCTTCTGATAGGATTAGATCTGTATCAAGCTGGGATTTAAAAGGAGCAAAAGAGAAAACAAAAATCTTCTTTTTTTCCAATTCAATTACTACCTCCCATTCTGCCCCTTCGCCTTGTATATGAAAGGCATAGGTTTCCTTTTCTTTGGTAGCGGGAATATTTTTTTGCTGTAAATACCCTTCAATAAGTTTAGCTAAGTCCGGCTCTTCTTTAGCACCAATTAGATCAGCTACAGTACTAATAATTAGGTTTTTAGAATTGAATTCATTCGCGTTTCCAGATTGCGATAACCCAAAGAAATCAGTAAACAATTTCTTTAGTGAAGTTTTTGATTCCTCAGAACCACCCTGTTCTGCCGTCGATTTTTTGACGGCAAAATTCAAGACAGCTTGTTCAATTGAGCCAGGTAATAGGCCTGCAACACGAAGGGAGATAAAGGTCTCAAAAAAAACTCCATCGAGTTCTAGTCTAAAAATAGTCCATTGATTGGGATGAAGTGTAGCGATTTCTCCAGAATTGATTGCCGTAGCTTTGTCCTGATCTGCGATTAAAAAAAGAGAGCCTGACTCAAAAAAGGTAGGAGGGACTATCTCAAAGTTACCTTCATCAAAATTAAAGTACTTCCTCTCTTGGATTTGAAGCCAGTCAGAGGGTGCAAGTGAAAAACTGATCATTGCTGTACCTTCAAGGTGCTGCTTTGTAATTATTTTTTGATTCATTTTTTTTTCAGTTCGGGTTCATTTTAGAAACACCAAACGGGAGAGTCAATAGGTTACTACCCGAGGGCAACATGGAGTGTAGATGAAGAAATAAGCTTTAATAGGCACGGCACTTGTCTAATTAGTTTTCCGCAGCTTCATTCCGAAAAACGGATAGGGCCTGTACTTTTAGGATTGAAAGTGATGGACTTATTTAATTTTTTAATGCTGTTTTAGGTTTAAACAATAGGTCTTTTCGATATTACCGCGTCTTCGCTTCAGCGATTCTTTTCTCCCAAAGGGCTTTCATAGTAGCTACATGTCCTGCTTTTACAATTAATTTTCCTGCTTGACCAAGATCTTGGGTCAATGAGGAAGCATCTGAGGCTTCTTTCTTGGCATTATCGGCATTCGCTTTTACAGTTGGATCTACTTCTTTTTTGTCCCCTGATTCTGCTTTTGAAGCTTCCTGTTGTGCTTGGGTTGCTGCTCCTTGGTCAATTGCGGCATTCGTTTTGTTAATTTCAGTAGTAGCTGTATTTGTGGTTGCTACAATCGTGTTTACTGGTGCAATTACTGCATTTCCTAGGATAGGGGCTTGAGCAGCTGCTGCCGCGAAGGCTTGAATCTTGTCTTCCTTGTAGTCTGCTCCCTTTGCATTGTCAACAAAGTCACCCGACGCATCATCTACTTTATCCCCAATTGCGCCCTGCGCGAATTCAACACCGGATTTTTTATCCACAGGAACTCCATAGGATTTGGCGTCTTTTAAGTCGAGAACCTCTCCAGCCTCCATACTTACCTCCATGTTGATGGAGTCTTCGTAACTAGACTTCAATGCTTCTTCAGGATTCTCTCCCAAGATGGATGCCCCTGCAGCTGTGGTAGCTGCGCCTATTCCCTCTGAAGCCATCATGGTTACATTTTCTGCAGCGCTTTCTCTAAAGTTCTGCGCCACAAGTCCCCACATTGCTGGCTCATCATTCATCATCCTAACAAGGCCATTAAATAAAAGCCTTGCCACTTTAGATGATTTTTGTATCAATGAAATCACCTTGCTGATTACTCCACAAATGGCACCAATAGGTCCCGTTACTACTGCTGCACCAGGAATGGCAGATAGGCCAGTGGCCCATGTGCCTATGGTACTTACTATGTTGTCAATATAGCCTAGACCGGCTTCCAACTCCTTTAAAGCCCCTGCAAAAACGAAAAATCCGGAAACGGGTTGCTTGCCCTTAAACTTGGCTGATTGTTTGTAAGATTTTTTAATGCCGTCAATTATATTTTTTATTTCTCCCCTAGGGCCTGTAAAATCAAACTTACTTCCCTCTCGGGTACCTTTATGTTCAACAGTACCATCAGCCTTCAATGAAAAACCTTCAGACGAGGAGACCCCACCTTGCATGAATGCCGCTTTTGCCGAAACGAAGCCTAGGGTTACTATATTGATGATTTTATTTACTGCTTGAAATTTTAAAGCGTCTAGGAATTTCTCTTTGGTGGTCCCCAATCTTCCATCGGTATTTAAAGGTTCCACCAAAGCATCTGATTTTTCCTTCTGTAGGCGGATCTTTTCCTCAAGCAGAATAGCTACGTCAATATTTCTTTTCGCAGCTTCCTTATTACTTTGTTTTTCAGTTTCTGCTGTTGTTGGATCTGCTTGCTTCTTTTCAAACTCTTGTAATTGAGCAGCATACACGAGCATTTGAGCATGGCTACCTTCAGCATCTTCATTAAATCCACTCACCTTCTCTGCACTTCCTGAAGACTCGTTTTTAAACTGGTTGATTGCTGCTGTGCTTAATTCATCTTCCTGGACAGTGGTTCCATCTGGCTTAGTAGAAGTTACCGTCTCCATTATTTTGCCATGAAATGACTTATTATAAGCTTGTTTGGCGTGGGCGGTCACATCTTTCTTGGCTGCTTCATCTTGTGCAGCCGCCTTCTTTTCTGCAAAAAAGGTGTGGATACCTGCATCAGATCTTAATAAGGTTTCATTGGCGTCAATGGAATTCGCATTTGCTTCAGCATCAATAACTCGACTCTGCATAATGCCCAGCATTTTTGAAATGTACTGGGGGTTATCGGTTTTTATAGCCCCAGCTTTAGCCATTTCCAATTCAGGTCTTTGTTCTTGAAAGCCTAGATCTTCCGCTTCGCCTTCTTTCAGTACGCCAGTTTGTTTGGCGAGATCTAGCGTTTCTCCAGTGGCAAGATCAGCTAGAAGCCTGTCGATATCGTTTAATTTCTTTACATCATTTTCGCTTTCGGGATTGGGATGCTTTTTTTTCCACTCGGCACCTAGTATTCCAATTTCTTTCCCAAGGGTCACCTGTCCCGCATCATCCGCTGCATTAAATAAATCTACTTTCTTTTTGAGCTTGGTGTAGGTAGTCCCATCTGTGAATGCATTCTTAAAAAATGTCCCTATTCCTTTTACCTCTCCGGCAAGTGGAGCTATTGTTTTCTTCCGTTGAACAATCCCAGAAGTTACGCTAGAAGACTCTTGCTTACTTTTCGCCTGAAGCGGAGCTGCTTTCTGGCTCCCTACTTGCAAGGCCTTGGCTCCCATGACATCTGCTTCTTGTTCCAGACGCTGATCGTCATTGATGGAGGTTGCAGCTTTTAGCTGAGTGGTGGGTTCGACGCGCCCTTGTTTTTGCTGCGCTACATGCCAAGCCTCATGTGGGAGATGCTGCTCTTGGCCTGGACCTAAGTGAATATCAGTTCCCTGAGCATAGGCATGTGCTTGTAATTGTGCAGGCTTATCAGAATTGCGGTGTACGGTCACGTCGCTCATGGATTGGCCCGAAAGGCTTTCCACTCCAGCTTTCAATCCTTCGGGTAAGGAATTGCTGGCTTCCTTGCGCTGAAGTATCCCGCCAAGTTTGGCAACAGTACCTGAATTTTGTTTCCGTTGCGCTGGGGCCATTTGACTATCAGCCTTGCGCTGGTAAGCGCTCAATTGATGTACACGGGTACTTTGTTCGGCCCCCTCCATCAACTTTAACTGCATGGCAGTTTCTGGTCGTTGATCGTCTATTGAGCGTGTGTTGTCATTTTCTATGCCCTGAGAAGGTACTTTTTTTGCTTTGGTTTGCTGTTTGCTTTCCGAGGCTTTTTGAATAGTTGAATGCATAGAATAATTAAAAATTCACACTAAAAATTTAGAGTATCTGGAGGTGCTAAATGTATCTAAAAAAAACGACACTTCGGGTACTAGTTAAATTTAATGTAGAACAGAATGATGTATTTAGGAGTTCATATATTTTATGAATATATTTTCCTCATTATCAATCAGATGAATAAATTCCTATTTGCCCATCTTCGAGCCTTTGATTGGCTAGATCACCACTGGGAGAGTCCGAGAAGTACGCGCTGGATCAGCAATCTGGTGGTTGTTTTTTTTATCTTGGGTTCGGTGGTGCCTTTACTCATCTATTTTGAAGTACCCTTTCCATTTCCTACACTCTCGCCCTTCTTTGCCGTAGAGATTGCTTTTACCATCTTGTTGGTATTTGAGATCCTCGGCCTGATTTTCTTGCTTCCTAAGTCGGTGGCAGACTCCATCGGGAAGCAGTTTGAAATCATCTCCCTATTGCTTCTTAGAGATGCATTTAAGGAGTTTGGTCACTACATGGGAGACCTCAGCTGGGAGCCAGAACTCCTGCTCGAACTCCTGCCCATGGTCGCAGATGGCTTTGGAGCAGTACTTATTTTTGGAATGACTGCCCTCTTTTACCGCACCCAAAAGCACCAAAAAATCACGCAGAGCAATGAAGAACAGGTGGAGTTTATCTCGGTCAAAAAGGTCATCTCCCTCTACCTTGCACTCGTATTTTTCTTGATTGTGTTTCTGGATATCAGCAGAGCCTTCACTACAGGAGTGGTCTCCTTTAGCATCCAGTCGTTCTACACACTGTTGATCTTCACCGATATCTTTATCTTGATCTTCTCGCTGAGGTATTCCAGCAAGTACTACAACTTGTTTCGCTACTCGTCTTTCGCTCTTGCCACCCTATTTCTTCGCTTGACGATATCGGCACCTGCGTATTACAATGTCCTGCTTGCGGTTATCGCTGGCGCCTTGGTATTGGGAGTAACTTATATTTACAATGGTCTATTAATCAAATCGAGTGCCGCCAAGCTTGATGCCTAAGTTGTATTAGGGATTTCTGACCTTAATTTTTACTAGGTTTAAGTTGTCTCTTTTGAAGAAAAATATAGGTTATTCGTGATGCCTTATTTTTCTTCTGTAATTTTCCACCTTATAAATAAATTTCAATAGGTATTGTTTGTATGGGTGTTGAACAGACTTGGGATATACTAGTAGTGGGTTCTGGACCTGCAGGGGCGATGGCTGCATACGAACTGGCAAAAGCCGGTCGAAAAGTGGGCATTCTTGAAAAAGAAACCCTTCCGAGGTACAAAACCTGTGGAGGTGGGCTTGTTTTTCGAGGACGTGAACTGCTCCCCATTTCCGTACAATCCGCCGTAGAAATGGAATTTGATTCCTTGGCAGTATACTTTGATAACCTACCTCAGCCCTTTACAGCCCAACGCAACTTTCCCATTTTGAGTATGGTCATGCGCGACCAGTTTGACCACCTGCTTGTTCAAGAAGCGGTCAAACTTGGGGCTGTGCTTTTGGAAGGTCAGGCGCTGCAGCAACTGGAGTTTGCAGAAGATAGGATTAGCCTTCATACCAAAACCGAGGTGCTGCATACCCGCTATGTAGTGGCAGCAGATGGGGTATTGGGACCTACTGCCAAGCTTGCGGGATGGAAGGAAACGCGCAAACTCATCCCTGCCTTGGAATACGAAGTAGGGGTAAGTCCGGCAGAATTTGAGCGCCTCTCCAAGGAGGCTCGCTTTGATATCGATGCTATTCCGCAAGGCTATGGTTGGTGTTTTCCCAAAGCCAATCACCTCTCGATTGGGGTGGGCTTATTTGCTCCCAAGAAAATTCAACTCCGCACCTATTACCAAGCCTACCTCCAGAAATTGGGAATACACGCAACTACCTTCGAGGAAGCACATGGCTTCCAGATTCCCGTAGGGGCAAGAACGGATGGCTTTTCTCGAAGAGGCGTATTTCTAACGGGTGACGCTGCCGGCTTTGCAGATCCCTTGACTGCCGAAGGCTTGACGAACTCGATCTATTCAGGAATTCTTGCGGGGCAAAGTATTGCGCGACAGTTTGATGACCCAGAACTTGCTGCCAAAGCCTACCAAACTGCCTTGGAAGAACGACTTCTTCCGGAATTACGATTTAGCGAAGTGATGGCCCGCTTTTTTTATTTTATGCCCGCTGCTAGAAACTTGCTCATGCCTAAGTATGGACAGCGTGCCTGTGAGATTTTGACGGATGTTTTTACCGGGCAAACTATTCTCAGCCAAGACTTCAAAAAAAAGGCGCTCAAAAAATTGAAGTGGCCAACTTGGTGAGTGATTCTCGGTTTTTGATAAAAATAGGCAGAAAGGATTTCAGGTCTTTCGAATAAGGGACTTCTCAAGAGGTAAGGCTCATGGAAAAATAGCTTGGAGTAAAATTGGGTTTAAAATTTTCATTTTGTGTTTGGGTGATTTTGCGAAAGATTAAATCGCTTTTTTTGAAGGCAAACTCCTGATTTTTTACTTTATTTGAATTCATCCAAAGTTAAAAAGGTGTTTAATTTAGTTTAGACATTCCTTCATCACCCCACTATTTTCCCTAAAAATGGCTCTTCAAGAAGAATTAGAATCCCAAGGCAATTGGTTGTTTCGTCACCGTAGTTTCTTACCCATTGCGATTGTTGTGGTCGGTTGGGCGATGTACCTTAGACGCGAACTACATCCGGAAGAGTTTCCACTTTTCTTGCCCGAGTACGAGTACCTTTACCTGGCAGTAGCCATGGCGGTTGGACTGCTAGGATTAGCTGTTCGGGTATACACGGTAGGATTTTCTCCACGAAACACTTCCGGTAGAAACACCAAAGTAGGTCAGGTAGCAGATACGCTCAACCAAACAGGTATCTATTCCGTCGTAAGACATCCCCTCTACCTGGGCAATTTTCTAATGTGGTTGGGCCCTGCCTTGGTGACGGCTAATGGCTGGTTTATTCTAGCCTTCTGCTTCCTCTATTGGGTGTACTACGAGCGCATCATGTTTGCCGAAGAGCAGTTTCTCCGCAAAAAATTTGGGGATGTCTACCTGCAATGGAGCTACGGTGTTCCTGCCTTTCTTCCCAATTTTAGCAACTTCAGGCCGTCCAACTTTCCATTTAGCTGGAAAAAGGTCCTCAAAAAGGAGAAAAATGGGCTTGCTGCCCTGTTTCTAATCTTTTGTTTGTTTGATGCCTCGGTCCTTATCTTTAAACCAGATCATCAACCTAACCTGCTTTTAATCGGCTTATGCGTTGGCACCGGGCTACTTTACCTGGTCTTGAAGCTGTTGAAAAATTCGCAGCTGCTCGTCGAGAAGGACAGGTAAGCGTACCTGTTGGCTAGCTCCAAATAACCGCAGCGAATTCCCCTTTTACTGCTTTAACTGTCAGTTTAGCGATGAAAACGAATCTAATTTTAGCCTTATGCCTGCTTGGTTTCCTTGGCCAAAGTTGTATCGATGGAAATACGCAGGTTCAGGGAGGTAATTCCGCTGAAAATTCTAAGGTTGACTCTCTTTTTTTGGCGGGTATCCCTCAAGGAAAACTAGCAAATCCCCTTCTGGAGGAGGTGAGTGGATTAGTTGCTTCTCAGCACTATCCCAATCGTCTCTATGTGCATACGGATAGTGGAGGAGAAGCGGCAGTATTTGTGCTGGATACCCTAGGGAATGAACTGGGGAGATTGGATCTCTCTGGGCTGAAAAATCGAGATTGGGAAGACATTGCAATCGGCCCTGGACCCAATGGGAGTTCGTATATCTACGTAGCCGAAATTGGGGACAACGAGGCCAAACACGAGGGGATCTACCTCTACCGATTTGCAGAGCCAGAACTATTGCAGCCGATCCCAAGTACCTCGATAGATCAGGTGAAACTCCAATTTCCTGGAGGACCGAAGGATGCTGAAACACTCCTCGCTGACCCGATTACGGGCACCTTATTTATAGTGTCCAAGCGGGAACCGAAAAATGCGCTCTACCAGGTTCCTGCAACAGCCTTTGAAAAGGGTAGTGCAACGCTGGAAAAAGTACATGAATTTGATTTTAACAGTTCCGTGGCCGGAGACATTTCAAAAGATGGAAGTCAAATCCTGATCAAAACCTACCTGGCCGTTTTTTATTGGAAAAGAACTGAAAAGCAATCGCTAGTGGAAGCCTTGCAAGCTGCACCGATGCGGCTTCCTTACGTGCCCGAACCACAAGGTGAGGCTATCGGGTTTAACTTCAAGGGGGATGCCTACTTTACCTTGAGCGAAAAACGCAATGGGGTAACGCCTACCCTTTACCGTTATCCCAAAAAATAAGGAGTCCTTCGCTAGCCTTTCAAAGAGGGATTCCCCTCCTTGCTTCACTCGGTAACTCAGTTAGATGCCCGTGTAAGTAAATGGCGTAATGGCCTTGAGTTCGGCCTTCAAGGCGGCAGAGATAGCCAATCCTTCAATAAATTCGGCCAAGGAGGCCTGTGTGATTTTTGAATTCGTGCGTGTCAAATCGCGCAAGGCTTCGTAAGGCTTGGGATAACCCTCTCTTCTCAAGATGGTCTGAATCGCTTCCGCGACTACTGCCCAGTTTTCCTCCAAATCCGCATCAATCGCCCCACGGTTGAGCTCCAATTTGCCCAAGCCTTTTTGGAGAGACTCAAAGGAAATCAGCATGTGTGCCAGTGGAAGACCCACTACCCGAAGTACGGTGCTGTCGGTAAGGTCTCGCTGCAATCTAGAGATGGGAAGCTTGGCGGCCAAGTGCTCCAGAAGCGCATTGGCGATGCCGAGATTGCCTTCCGCATTTTCAAAATCAATGGGATTGACCTTGTGTGGCATGGCGGAGGAGCCTACCTCTCCGGCTTTGATTTTTTGCTTAAAATAATTCATCGCTACGTACTGCCATACGTCTTTGGAGAGGTCCAGCAGGATGGTATTGATGCGTTTTAAGCCATCAAAAATCGCAGCCAAGTGATCGTAATGCTCGATTTGGGTGGTCGGATAGGAGCGAGTAAGTCCCAAGGATTTTTCTACAAACTGATTTGCAAACGCATTCCAATCGATTCCTGGATAGGCGACATGGTGGGCATTGAAATTCCCTGTAGCTCCTCCAAATTTGGCTGCATAAGGCACTTGAGCGAGTAGCGCCAACTGCTGCTGCAGTCGCACTACAAATACTTCAATTTCCTTTCCCAGACGGGTAGGTGAGGCAGGTTGTCCGTGTGTTTTGGCTAACATGGGAATCTTTGCCCACTCTGAAGAAAGTGCAGCGAGTTGTGAAATGATGCCCTGAAGTGCGGGAAGAATGACTTCCTGAAGTCCTTCCTTAAGCATCAAAGGCGTAGCGGTATTGTTGATGTCCTGGGAAGTGAGTCCGAAGTGGATAAATTCTTTGTAATCGGCGAGCCCCAAAGAATCAAACTTCTCTTTTAAAAAGTATTCGACTGCTTTGACGTCGTGGTTGGTGGTGCGCTCGGCAGTTTTGATCCACTCGGCATCTTCAAGAGAGAAATCACGCACCCAAGCATTCAACTTTGGGTACAGGCTTTTGTCAAAAGAGGCAAGTTGTGGCAAAGGCAGTTCGCACAATTCAATAAAATAAGCGACCTCTACCTGCACCCGATACTTGATCAGCGCAAATTCTGAGAAATAGGCACGAAGTGGGGCAGTCTTGCCGGCATAACGTCCATCTACTGAGGAGATAGCGGTGAGGGCCTGTAGTTCCATAAGGTGAAATTTGCTGAGCGAAAAAAGGTAAAATGGGTACGATTTACCGAGCAAAGGTACGCCATTGCCGTCAAAATCTCGAGCGTACCGATGGATTTCTCTCGCTTCGGTAAACTTCCTTCAATCCTTTGGGGTTATCCTTAGAAAATTATCTCACTGTGGTTCGTTTTCTGAGCCAAGGGATTAATTTTGCAACCACCCAACTTTTCATACGCATGTTCAATTTCTTTAAGAAAAAGACAGAAACTAACTCTAATTACCTTCCTCTCAAAGTCAGAGAGGTAGTGAAGGAAACTTCAGATACCGTTACCATATATTTTGAACAACCCGAACCCTATTTGGAATACTTGCCCGGGCAATTTTTAACGGTGGTGTTGGACTTGGAGGGCAAAGAACAACGCAGATCTTATTCCTTGTGCACCTCTCCTTTTGTAGATCCTTTTCCAGGTATTTCTGTGAAGCGAGTTCCCAAAGGTTTGTTTTCCAATTACCTGAATGACAAGATATTTCCTGGAAAGACCTTAAACGTCCTCAGGCCAATGGGGAACTTTACCACCCCCTTTCATTCCAAAAACCGCCGTCATTTCTTTCTAATTGCTGGAGGTAGTGGCATCACACCGATGATGGGATTGCTGAAGTCCGTGTTGGTGAACGAGCCTGAATCGCGCATTACCTTGATCTACTGCAGCCGTAAGGAAGAGGAAATCATCTTTGGTGCCCAGCTGCAACTTCTAGAAAAAGCGAATGCAGATCGCTTGACCGTTATCCATAACTTGAGTCAACCGGCTGATTCCTGGACTGGTCTTCGTGGGAGACTTTCCGCCTCGGTTTTGAAGGAGCTATTTACGCAAGCCGAGTACGAGCCGCGCTATCAGGAGGAGTACTTTATCTGCGGTCCAGAAGGACTGATGCAAACGACCCAAAATGTATTGGAGGAGTTGTCGGTTCCAAGTGAACGGATTCACAGCGAGAGCTTTTTCTCGGCTGCTGCCGAACAAGCAAAAGTGGAGGCCAAGGCCGGTATCACTGCTGGCCTACTTTCTCGAGACGTAAGCATCTTGGTGGAAGGGGAGGAGCATTTGGTGACGGTAGATCCCGGGAAAACGATTTTGGAAGCCGGCCTTGCAGCAGGTCTAAATATGCCTTACAGCTGTCAAAGCGGGCTTTGCACCGCTTGCCGAGGCCGTCTACTTTCCGGTCAAGTAAAAATGGATGAAGATGCGGGCTTGAGTGAAAATGAAATCGCAGATGGCTATGTGTTGTGCTGCGTTTCTAGACCTCAATCTGAGGAAATTCAAATCCGAATCGAATAATGGAAAAAGACGAATTAAGGACGCTATACCATCGAACGGAGCGGTTTACTGTGTTGGTGTTACTTCTTGCACTGCCTGCATTTGGGATGGTTTACTTGTACCAGCAATCGGGAAGTCTAACAGGTTTGGCGACGACACTTCCCCCTTGGATTTCTTATAGTTTACTTGGATCAGGTGTTGCTGTTTTGGGTCTTCAATACCTTTTATTTCATCAAAAAATAAAGAAATCTTTTCAGCAAGAATCGCTTTTGGAAAAAGTGAAGCTTTACACTACTGCTACCAAGCAGCGCTTTGGATTTCTTTTTTTAGTATCCCTTGTAAGTACTAGTGGACTTCTCCTAACAGGATCTCCAGGTTTTGTTTTGCTTTTCACCCTGACTCTCGTGTTTTTTTCCTTAGGCAAGCCCTCTCCGGACCGGATGGTGCGCTTGATGAAGTTGAAAAAAGAAGACCGGGAACTTCTTACTGAAATTTCCCGGCCTGCTTAGTTGGTTTAGCCAATTGAGGCGATTTTTAATTTGTTATTGTGATGTTTCCTGAGGTGACATTGCCTCGCACGGTGTTGGCGGCATTATTGTTGATGTCCAGAGTCTTTTCTTTAGTGGCATTCCCAACACGCAGGTTTCCAGAGGCTGCCTTTAGCGCGTAGTTAAAGTCTCCAAGGTTTGAAGGGGTTTGTACCGTAAAGTTGCCCGAGGTGCCATTAAATTGGGTCTTCGATCCCAAGCCAGCGTTGACGGCAGTCAAGTTCCCTGAAGTGATTTTTGTTGCGCCCAGTTCCTTCACATTTTCCAGTTTGGCATTCCCGGAAGTAAGTTGGACATCCAGTTGGCTTCCGATGTTTTTTGCGGTAAAATTCCCGCTTGTGGAACCATAGTTGACTGTGCCTTGGATGCCGTCTATCGTGGTATTTCCTGAGGTCAATCTAGCGGTTACATTTCCGTCTATGGCGTTGGCGAGTAGGTTGCCCGAGGTAGCGGTTAGGGTAAGGTCGCCCTTAATTTGAGTAGCGGCTACATTCCCTGAGGTAAGCTGCAAGGTAGTCAGTTTCGATTCTAGATTTTGTATGCTAATTTCTCCAGAAGTGCCTCTTACCTGAAGCGCAAGTGCTACTGGCCCGGTGATTTTGATATATCCCTTGTTTTTGCTGTTCCAATTGTATTTGCCAGTGCCATTCTTGTAGCTGATTTTGAGAACATCCCCCACCGTCACGAATACGATGTCTTGGTCGGTCACATTGGATGCTAAGTAGGCTTCGACTGTTACTTCGGCCGAGGATCCCCCTACATAGCTGACGTCTAGCCAACCGCTTTCTACTTCGATTTCTTTGATGTTGGGGTATTTTTTGTTGGTATTGACCACTACATTCTGGGCAGTAGCCCAGGTCGTGGAGGCGAGCAGGAGCAAGGCAAGTAGACTTGCGTAGGTATAGTTTTTCATAGGAATTCGGTTAGTCAAAGATGATGATGCCAAAAGTGATTGGATTTAATGCAGGGCCCTTGCCAGGTTGAAAGAATTCGTTCAGGTCGTATGTACTAAAAAAGGCGAGATCCTTACCAATTCCAATTTCCCCACGTAATCCATAGCGAAGGTTTTCCAGGTAAAGACCGGTATTTACCTTTTCGATGCGATCTGTAGAACTGCCTGGTTCCTCGTACACAAATTTGGATCTGCCTCCCAAGCGATAGCCCACATAGGGGCCCGCTGCTAAGGACACGCCTTCTTCAGTTTTGCCCAAATTGACCTTTAGTAAGGTCATGGCTGTGAGGTAGGAAGCCGATAACTTGCTCTTCACACCTGTGACATCGGTGCGCTCCACAAAGGAAATTTGATCTTGGCCCCGTACAGCTTGGAAGTCTCGGTTTTCAAACTTGAAATTGTACCACTGGAAACCCAAACCAAAGTTCCAATGAAATCCTTTGGCAAGACGCTGAGAGGCTACCCAATTCAAGCCTACATTCCAACTTCCCCATCCCTTGGCCGCATAGGGCTGGTCGGATGTAGGGAAGCTTTTGTCCTTGATGAAGTTGTTGATACCCAAATCGATGTTAAAATCAGTTTTTAAACCAGGATCTTTTTTCTCTTTTGGGTCGGTTTGGATTTTCACTTTGGTGTCCAGTCCAGATTCGTCCACCAGGACACGCATGCGTCCAACACGCACTTCAGTTTCCGCACCATTTTCATTGACACGAACAACTTCTTTTACCGAGCCATCCTTTTTGTGGATTTCTACCAGGGTCACTTCCCCGGTTTCTTTGTTTTCCTTGATGCCTAGTTCACTGATGATTTGGTTGATGTTCATCAACTTGAGCTTTTCAAAATCCTCGGTGGATTGCACCATAATCACGATTCTGCCAGCTTTACCAAACTCGATCACCACGCTGTCCTTGAGGACGAGGTGTTTTTTATCGAGAAGTTGCTCTGGGCGTTCTGTTGCCATGGCCACTTGAACCAGGCCTAAAAAGGCGAGTACTAGAACTAGTTTTTTCATTGTTTATTGTGTTTATGAATAGTTTGGTTTTGTTTTTATTGCTTACCTGAGGAGGATTCCCTTCTGCTTGTAAGTGAAGAAAAAAGGCGCTCCTTTTTTTCTTGGATTTCTTCATATCCTTCATCCAATTTGCCCAATAGTCCTTCTACTTGTCCGACAGCCTTACCGAGTTCAGTCACTAGATTTTTTTCTTTTGGAGCCACTTTTTCGAGTCCATCCGAATAGATCCGGATGCGATAGGATCCACCTTCTTCTGCTAGCGTTTCATTGGTCGAAGGAGTGAGACTTGATCTGGTTTCTGCTAGGGCAGCAGCTGGACTGCGAACCGGTTCAGGGGTACTACTAGGTACTACTTCTGCTGTGAATACAGGAATACTAGCAGGAACGACCTCGGTTTGTGTAATTACTTCTGCCACAAAGGTGTTGGGATTCCGTTGCTGGGTTTTTATTCCAGTTTGAACAGGTTTACTAGTTGCAATAACGCTGCTCATCGAGGACTGCTCTTTTTCAGCCTCAACAGTCGAAGATGGGGTCACTGGAATAGTAGTTCCTACTTTAGGATTAATTTCTCGCACCTCTGCTAAGGGGGCTTGTATTTCGGGCTGCTGCTTTGTTGACCAAAATAGGAATGCAGCACCAAGAACAAGGGATATCGCAGCCGCAATCGCCAACCAGGCATTCCTCTTTTTTGGAGCTTGCTTGGTATCTAGTTGACTAGCCAAGGTATCCCAAGCAGCTAGGCTAGGGGTTTCCTGGTGATTCTCGAGTTTTTCTCTAAACACTCGATCCAATACTTCGTCTGATTTAGCCATGCGTAATTTTGGTTTGGAGTTGAAGACTCGTAATTTTTTCTTTTAACACGCTTCGTGCGCGGTTGAGTTGTGACTTGGAGGTGCTTTCAGTGATTCCGAGAAGCTCCCCGATTTCTTGATGCGAATACCCTTCGATCGCAAACAGGTTGAAGACTGTTCGGTAGCCCAAGGGCAAGCTTTGGATTAACTCCATCAATTCTGCTACTTCCAGCTGGTTTAGGTCTTCGGCAACAGGTTCTTGCATTTTTTCCGCGTCCTCCAAAGAGACGGACAGGCTAAGGGAGCGATTGTTTCGAATGGCCATCAGTGCTTGGGTGACCACAATTCGTTTCATCCATCCCTCAAAACTCCCTTTTCCTTGGAATTGGGAAAGCTTTTCAAAGATTTTCATAAAGCTTTGGATCATCACATCCTCGGCTTGTTCTTGATCTTTGAGGTACCGCAGGCATATCGCCATAAATCTTCTCGAATAGGTATCGTAGAGCTGACGCTGGGCTTGCCTCTTTCCAGAGAGACATCCCGAGATCAGTTCTTCCTCATCGGAGAATTGGGGTGATAAATGCATTTGGTTTAACTTTCAAAAGGTAGATGCAGCTGAACAAGGAAAGGTTGCAGGCAGGTAGAAAAATTTTTCAATTTTCTTTTTTCCTTACTAAAAGATACGAAAGAATCGTGGCGGTGGCTGAATGAATTAGAGCGAAAAAATAAAAAACAGAAGGGCTACGGCAAGGATAAGAATCATCAGTTGCGACTTTTCTTTAAACTCCACGGCAACTTTAGGACGGCGCAAGACAATTATTGCTAGGCCTATTCCAAAAAATTGAAGCAATAGACTCACTCCATTCAATGGGCCCATGGGGGCGTCCAACAAACGCAACTGGGTGTTGAGCAGGGAGACTGTCCCCAATAAAATGCCCGTAATTCCAAAAAGGAAGGCACGTTGAAGCAGGACGGGTTCAGGTAAGGCGGACCATTTCATAAAGTAGGGGCTATTACGCAAAGGTAAATAAAGTACCGATATCAAGGCTATCGAGAGGAATCTGTCCAATTCCCTAGCGATTTGCTTTTCTTTTTTCGAAGTAACTGCCAATCTCAACCCCAGAAAGGGCATTGAGGGTGAGCTCCTTGGTTAGTCCTCCCTTTCGGCCGATCCAAACTCCATACTGCATGTCGGCATAGCCTTCCATCTCGTGCGCATCCGGATTGATGGAGAGCATGACTCCTTGTTCCATCGCGTAGCGAACCCATCGCCAGTCCAGGTCCAATCTCCAGGGATTGGCATTGATTTCGATCACTACCTGCTTGTCGGCACAGGCATCGATGATGGCTTTGTGGTCAATGGGATACCCCTCTCTTCGCAGCAATAACCTTCCGGTCGGGTGCCCCAAGATCGTGGTGTAGGGGTTGTGAATAGCGGTAAGCAAGCGGTCTGTGGCACGCTTGAGGTCCATGTTGAGTACCGAATGCACGGAAGAAACAATGAAATCAAAGCTTCGCAAGACTTCAGCCGGGTAGTCCAAACTCCCGTCGGGAAGGATGTCGGATTCGATGCCTTTGAAGATGCGGAAGGGGGCCAATTCTTGATTGAGCGCATCGATTTCTGAATGCTGCTTGGCTACTTTTTCGATTTCCAGGCCGCCCGCATAGCTCGCCGTGCGGCTGTGATCGGAGATGCCCAGGTACTCGTATCCCAAGGCTTTACAATGCTCTGCCATTTGCCTCAAACTATGCTTCCCATCGCTATAGGTGGAATGGTTATGGAGGATGCCTTTGAGGTCACTGTTTTCGAGTAGCGTTGGCAGCGTGCCTGCCTTTGCCAGCTCCACTTCGCCCATGCCTTCGCGCATTTCTCGAGGGATAAACTGTAAGTTGTTTTGCTGAAAAAACGCTTCCTCACTTTCAAATTTCGATTTTCGAATCAATTCCCCCACCGTTTCCTGCTCGTTGACCCAAGTACCGAGGTGGGCTTTGGAGGCTACGAAAAGTAGTTCCTTGGAAGCCAATTCCTCAAGTTTGCAAAAGTGAATGACGAGTTGCAGCTCGGGCTCTTCCAACTTTCCTCTCCAGGTCATCGGGCCAGAATGGACCTTGTTCCAAGTGATGCCTGCCAGTTGCATCAAGCTGGATTTAATTGGCTGTAGGTCTGCCGCTGCCAGCAGGTATTCTCCCTCAGCAATAATTTCTAGGCGACGGGCAAAATCACCCACTACCCGCACCTGAGCTCCAGGAAGCTGTTGTTGGAGTTGAATAGCCAAGGAATCGATGGTTTCTTCGATATCTGCATAGAGCCATTTTCCGGAAGTAGAAGCCTTGAAAAGTAGGCTTTGGATGATGGTTTTTTGTGTTTTCTCCCCAAAACCCTTCGTTTGGGCTACTTTTCCACTTTGGCAGGCTTCCATCAGCTCGTGTGTGGAGGTAAGCCCAAGCTCCTTCCACAAGACCTGCACTTTTTTTGGACCCAGGCCTTTCACTTGCAGGATCTCCAAGACGCCTGTGGGAGTTTGCTCCAGCAGTGCGTCCAGCGTGGAAAAGCTCCCGCTGCTTTTGAGGGATTGAATGGCATCAAGGATGCTTTTTCCGATTCCAGGAACCTGCGACAGTTCCTGCTCGCTTAGCTCCATAATATCTCCTTCTATACGCTCCAAGGCATTCAATCCTCCTTGATAGCCTCTGATTTTAATGGGATTTTCCTCGTGAAGTTCCAGAAGCTGAATGCACAGCTTGAGTCGGTTTAAAATAGCCTTGTGGTCCAAAATTTTTATTTTTTAGCGGGTTTTCAACACAAATGTTGACAAATATAGTTTCAATTTAAACGCCTTAGAACTAACTTTCCTTGAAACAAGGGGGGAATTAACAGGTAAAGAAAGTAGCATGCAGTATTGGATCGTAAAAACGGAGCCCAGCACCTATTCTTGGAATGATTTGGAAAGCAAAGGGGAGGATACCTGGGATGGGGTGCGGAATTTTCAGGCTAGAAATTTTTTAAAGTTGATGCAGGTTGGAGACCTAGTATTGCTGTATCATTCGGGTGCCGAAAAAGCGCTTGTTGGCCTTGCGCAAGTGAGCCAAGAGTCCTTTCCTGATCCTCAGGATGAAGCTTGGGTGGCTGTGAAACTCAAAGCGATTCAGCCCTTATCCAACCCAGTAACTTTAAGTCGCTTGCAGGCCGAGCCCAGCTTGGCTGAAATTTCCCTACTCAAGCAGTCCCGCCTATCTGTCCATTCCCTAAGTGAAGCTGCATATCAGTTGATCCATTCCTTAAGTACATGAACAGGTTTCTACTCGCCGTATTTCTGGGGCTCTTTGCCTTTCCGGCAGCAGCTCAACTGCAGTTCAAAGAGCGGATGGAAACGCCTGCAGAATCGTTTGAGCCGATCTATGAATTGATTCGGATTCCTTCTGGCCTAGTAGCTTTTCGCACTTTTCAGGCGAGAAATTTGACAGCAGATCTAGTATTTGAATATTTCCTCACTTCCGATCTACTCCAATCCGATGGTGTCAAGGAGGTCAAGATTAAAGCAGGTTTTGACATGATTGGCTATGATTCCGATGAGGATCAATTGTATGTATTGTTTGCCAAGGGGGATGATGCTGCATCAGATAAATATGTCTTGCACCTAGATCTCAGCACCCAGATAGGGGTGGAGTATGCGGCGGACAATTTGCTCCCCATGGACCTTGTAGAGTTTTTGGTGCTGGACAAGAAAGCTATTTTTATGGGCCATGCCGACGCTCGGCCAGTGGTACAGATTCTGTCTTTGGAGGAGAAAACAGTCCAGACCGTGCAAGGAATTTATGGCAATGAAACCCATGTGGTCCAGATCCTAAAGCTGCCCGAGCTAGAGGGCCTAGAGGTGGTCATTCGTCGAAGAGGACCATTCAAATCACAGGACACGTTTATCCTAACTTTTGACTTGCAGGGGACACTTTTGCGCGAGCTCAAGGTGGCTCCTTTAGGTGATCCGGATGATGAAATCCTCGATGGACTCCTTCTCGCAGGTTCAGGGTACGAGCAAACGCTGATTGGAGCCTATGGCAAAGAAGTGCGAAACTCCTACAAGGGTATGTATTTGGCACAGATCAATGAATTTGGCGAGCAAAATATAGGCTTGTATACCCTCGCTGATTTCCCCAATTTTTACGCGTATTTGCCCGAAAAACAGCGTGTAAAGCAAGAAGAAATCCTAGCGGATCAACTTGAAAAAGGAAAAATTCCTTCCATACGCAATGCCTATGCCATTCGGGATGTCAAGGAATTCGAGGATCGGTACTTGATCTATTTCGATCAATTTTCGGTGTCAAGTTCCCGTGGACCAGGTACGGTGTCACCTCCATTGCCTTCCCAGCGCTACCGCTACGATCGATCGAGCCGCATGGGGTACATTCCCTATTACATGGATCCCTACAATTCTCTTGGAGGGCCCATCCAAACCTACACCTTGGTCACCGAATACACCTATCGATCGGCCCATTTTATGGAAGTAGCAAAAACAGGACAGGTCATTTGGGATAATTCCGCTCGTTACGAGGATGTCAATACGACCTATCCGGAACCTTTTGCGGAGGTTTCGGCGCAAGGGGAGGATGTATTTCATCTGTACCTCGTCAATGATCAACTCAAACTCAACTACTTCAAAAAGGGGGAGCGCTTGCTTGAAAATCAAACGATACCCTTGGAGCTTGACGAAACGAAGGGAGAAATCCAATATACCGATTTGGAATCGCTACGACTGCTGCATTGGTATGGACCCTACTATGTGTTGTCGGGTTTGCAAAAAATTCGCTTTACGAACGAACAACAAAAAGAGGAAGTACGGGAAGTGTTTTTTATCCAGAAATTGCTGTTGAACGGCGATTTGTATGTGCCCAATGCCAACTTAGACTAGTTTATTTTCTATATTTACCGCAAATTTAATCCATGCAAAAACGGCTAGTCCTCGATCAGCAGCAGATTGACATCACACTGAAGCGGTTCTGCTACCAACTTATCGAAAATCACGACGATTTCGAAAACACGGTTTTTTTGGGATTACAGCCGAGAGGCACCTTGCTTCTGGACAAAATTGTGGCACTACTCCAAGAGATTTCTGGAGTGACGGTTCCTTCGGGCTACTTAGATGCCACTTTCCACCGCGACGACTTCCGAAGAAGAGACTTCCCACTGAAGGCCAATGAAACCAAAATCGACTTTTTGGTAGAGGGAAAAAAAGTGGTACTCATCGACGACGTATTGTACAAGGGCAGATCTGTTCGCGCAGCAATGGATGCCATGATTGCCTTTGGAAGACCCCAAAAAGTGGAATTGATGGTTTTGGTTGATCGAAGACTCACCCGAGATTACCCGATTTTGCCGGATTATTACGGCGTCAAAGTCAATACGCTAGATAGTCAATATGTAGTGGTAGAGTGGGTGGCTCAGGGAAATCCCGCGGATGCCATTTGGATCACAGAGAAAGTAAAGAGCTAACTATGTCGCAACTCAGCACCAGACACCTCTTAGGCATCAAAGAACTCAGCGAGACGGATATCCGACTTGTGCTGGAGACCGCCACCAACTTTAAGGAGGTGATCAACCGACCGATTAAGAAAGTTCCTTCCCTTCGTGACATCACCATTGCCAATATCTTTTTTGAAAACTCGACTCGTACCCGACTCTCCTTTGAACTTGCGGAGAAGCGACTCAGTGCAGATGTGGTCAATTTTTCTTCTTCCAATAGCTCAGTCAAGAAGGGGGAAACCCTAGTTGATACGGTCAATAACATTTTGGCCATGAAGGTGGACATGGTGGTGATGCGCCATGCAAGCCCTGGAGCCCCGCATTTTCTTTCTAAAAATGTGCCCGCCAACGTGGTTAATGCTGGAGACGGCACGCACGAGCATCCTACGCAAGCCCTCCTGGATGCCTTTTCCATGCAGGAAAAGTTGGGCGACCTCACTGGGAAAAAAATAGCCATCATCGGCGATATTCTCCACTCTCGAGTGGCGCTTTCCAATATTTTCTGCCTTCAAAAACTAGGTGCAGAAGTTCGTGTATGCGGACCGGTCACCCTCATTCCAAAGTACATTGAAAGCCTTGGGGTGAAGGTGGAGTTGGACCTGCACAAGATCTTGGACTGGTGCGACGTCGCAAACGTCCTCAGAATTCAGTTGGAGCGTCAGCAAATCAAGTATTTCCCGAGCCTTCGCGAGTATTCCTTGTACTACGGTATCAATAAGAAGCTGCTGGATAGCCTCAACAAGAAGATTGTAGTCATGCACCCAGGCCCGATCAATCGAGGGGTGGAATTGAGTTCCGATGCGGCAGACTCTTCACACTCCATTATCCTAGACCAAGTCGAAAATGGGGTGGCAGTCCGCATGGCAGTGCTTTATCTTTTGGCTGGAGCCAAAGGATAAACTGGACTGGTTTTATTTCCTTTCTCCTAACGATAAAGAAATTCCTCAAAAACGAGGATGTTGCCACTTGCCTCCACCTAGGGTGTATCCCAACGTAAAGCCAGCGTAGTGGTTAATCGCTTCTCCGATAAATCCACCACTTAGATTTTGGAGGTTTCTGTTGGGTACAAAATTGTATTCTACGCCCATTCTAAATTTCCGAAGCTCTACTCCAGCACGAACTATCGGAGCCCATGCAAAGTCCGCTTCCAAATTGCCGATCTCGGTGGGAGCAATGGACTGATCTATTTCCACAGCACTTAGGGCGAAATAGCCAAATCCAGCGCCCAGATAAGGAGCAACATTGGATTTTCCGCTATTGAAAAAATGGGTGATCGTTCCTGCTACTGAAACATTAGCGCCTACCTCACCTTGGTATTTTTTCTGCATGTTGAAGTAGGTGACATCTTTTGCAAGTCCAGCTACTCCAAATCGCATTCCAAAGGCCAAGTTGTCTCTGACTAAGAATTGAGGCTCTAAGTTTAACAATGCTCCAATACCTCCGTCTTTAGGAATTGCCACTCCTAGGTCTGTCGAAAATCGGAATCGACCCTTTTGTTGTGCATAGCTGACTTGAACTAAAAAAAGGAGGAGGAAGGCTAATGCAATTTTTTTCATAAGAATTGGTTCAGTTTAAAGTTGCTTGTGAGTCTAACGAAGAGACAGTGCATTGCGTACAAAAAGAGTTCCAAAAAACACAAGCAGGGATGGCTGGAGTTTTATCGATCGGGCTTAGTCCTTTTAATTTTAAGGTTTGAACCTTCCTTTTGTAACCAAAATTTGCCGTACTTCGTTTTTTGATGTAAGCCAAATAAGGGTGTATTACGCCATGCAAAAACTAGGAAAATGTTAACGGTCACGCAACTCACCAAAGTATACAATAAGCAAACTGCCGTCAAAGAGGTGAGTTTTCACCTCGATGGGGGAGAAGTGGTAGGCTTGTTGGGCCCCAATGGAGCAGGGAAAAGTACCACGATGAAATGCATTGTGGGTTTGCTTCGCAAAACAGCGGGAGAAATTCAGATTGGCGGCTACGATCACCTGTCAGTAGAAGCCAAAAAGTTGTTTAGCTACATTCCTGAAACCCCCTATGTATATGATTTGCTGACTATTTGGGAACACATGCAATTTGTGGCGCAGGCTTATGGCGTGAAAGATTGGAAGCACAGAGCCTTGGAATTGTTGGAAATGTATGAATTGGAGGACAAGCAGAAGAAATTGGGTAGAGACCTGTCCAAAGGGATGCGTCAAAAAGTGTCCATCTGCTGTGCCTTGCTTCCAGATCCGAAACTCCTATTTTTTGATGAGCCCATGATTGGCTTGGATCCAAAAGCAATTAAGAATACCAAGAATCTATTCAAAACCTTAAAGGATCAGGGAAAAACCATCTTGGTTTCTACCCATTTGATTGAAGGGCTTGAGTCGATTGCGGATCGAATTATGATCATGAAGGAGGGCGAGATCATTGGCAACGACAGCATTGCCAACTTGAAGTTGCAGGCTGAATCTGGATCTGGGTTGAGTTTAGAGGACTTGTTTTTAGAATTGACCAAAGATGAATGAGGTTCGCCTACTCCTGAAAAAGGATTTTTTGATTTTCATCAATAACCTGCTGTTGATTCTACGGAACCCGCTGCGCTTGATTCCCTATGGAATTGCCGCGGGATATTTCGTTTTTATGTATTCCAAGGGAATTGCAGGTTCTCAGAAAGTAGCTTCCAATGTGAATATGGACGCTGCTGGTGAGGTGGATGTTACACAGCAGAATATTATTGGAGGTTTGACGCTCTTGGCACTGATTTTTTTTATTTTCCAGTTGTACCGGGCTACCAAAAACAACATTACCTTTTTCAAGATGGCCGATGTGAATCTATTGTTCACTGCCCCGGTCAAACCCGAAAATTTATTGCTGTATTACATGGCCCGTTCCATTTTGCCTGCCTTGGGTGGATCCATGATTTTCTTGGTCTACAGTGGAGGTCAACTGGCGAGTGAATTTGATTTGGATGTTTTGGGAGGGCTGTTCTTGCTATTTGGCTTTGCGCTTTACTTCTTTTTAATTTTTCCGCTGCGGTTTTTGATCTATACCCTGCATACCCGATTTGGTATTTTGGAGCAGTTACGCGTAGGAGTATTACTTTTGGGCATAGCGCTGAGCTTGCTTATTTTGATTCCAGGATTTTTAGCTCCCGTATTTTGGGAAGGCATGTTTGCTTGGATTAGCTCCCCTTGGTTTAATCTGTTTCCAGTAGTCGGTTGGAGCCGGGGAATGATGTCCTATTTCTTGGAAGGGAATTGGATCTTGTCCACCACCTACCTGCTGCTGTATGGGATCACCTATTATGCAGTCGTCAAGTTGGTGATTCAATATTCTGGGCATTATTACGAGGATGTTTTGGAGGCAACCCAGAACAATGAAGATCGTCTGGAAAAGGCAAAAGGAACCAAAGAGGTGACCGAGGATGCCTACAGTCTTAATTCCAAAAAGCAATTGGCACTTCCGGAATTTGGTTTGGGTGCCAAGGCCCTTTATTGGCGAAATTATGTACAGAGCAGCAGACAGGATCTTCACCCGCTGATTGGACTTTATACAGGTGGTATGGCCGTATTGGGAATTGTACTTGCAGGCTTGGGACACTTTGACTGGTTTTCGCACCAGGTGCTCTACTTTTATCTCTTGTTCTTGCTCTTCTTTTATTTCATGGCAGGCATTGGAAGGGCCAATATTGGTGACCTGAAGAAACCTTGGTTTATTTTAATTCCTGCGAGTTGGTCCTCGAAATTTTGGAACATGATCAAGCTGGATCTCGTGCAAACGCTGATTTTTGCCTTGCTGCTGATTGTTCCTTCCGTATTGATTGGGGACTACAATTATTGGTTGATTCTGCTATTTCCGATAGGGCTGATTTTCGCTTACGTGATTGGCCTAGGCGTTAACCTGATTCCGCAGGTGGGATTGGATGAGGGTTGGGACCGAATCCTGATCAAGCCCTTGATGATCGGTGGGATCGTTGTTTTTGGAATCGTCCCAACCCTGTTTTTCTCGGGGCTACTTTTCGGTGTCACTGGAAAGTTTATTTATGGATTTGGGGCTGCTGTGTTGGGTTTAGGCTTTGTGGCTGCTATCCTCACCCATGTGACTTTGGATATTTTGAAGCGATTGGAATTTAAGGAGTTGTAAGTTTGGTTTTACGAAAGGGTCTCAAAATCAATGCCTTGATGGTTTTGTTTGAGGTCTAGTTGGAAAATTTTCTTCAGGAAGCAGCCTAGAATAGTCTGTACCCGAGAATTTCATTTATTTTTGAGGTATCCAAATATAACCTCCTCATGATTTACAACTCCATTATCGACACAATCGGGAATACCCCGATGATTCGCCTCAACAAACTTTCTCTAGGTATCAAAGGAAAAGTCTTGGTTAAGGTAGAATACTTTAATCCAGGCAATTCGATGAAGGACCGCATGGCGGTAAAGATGGTGGAGGATGCAGAGAAGGCTGGCCTATTGAAGCCAGGAGGAACTTTGATTGAAGGAACTTCTGGAAACACGGGCATGGGCTTGGCATTGGCTGCTGTTGCGAAGGGCTACAAGTGTATTTTTACAATGGCCGACAAGCAGTCCAAGGAAAAAATCGATATCCTTCGTGCGGTGGGTGCTGAAGTAGTGGTATGTCCAACTAATGTGGCGCCTGAAGATCCCCGTTCGTATTATTCTGTAGCGCGAAGATTAAATAAGGAGATTCCGAATTCATTCTACCCCAACCAGTACGACAACCTCTCCAATGCCCAAGCGCATTACGAGACTACTGGACCGGAGATTTGGAAAGATACCGAAGGTAAAATCACCCACTATGCTGCTGGGGTAGGTACTGGCGGTTCCATGTGTGGTACAGCCAAATATTTGAAAGAGCAAAACCCGAACCTGATCACGGTAGGATTGGATACCTACGGTTCCGTATTTAAGAAATACAAGGAAACGGGGATTTTTGACGAAAAGGAAATCTATCCTTACCTCACTGAAGGAATTGGAGAAGATATCCTACCAAAGAACGTTGACTTTTCTTTGATTGACCACTTCATCAAGGTGACAGACAAGGATGCTGCGGTGATGACGCGTCGGTTGGCACGTGAGGAAGGGCTTTTTGTAGGCTGGTCCTGTGGATCTGCAGTGCATGGAGCCTTGGAGTATGCCAAGGAGCACTTGAAAGAAGGAGACGTGATGGTGATTATTCTTCCAGATCACGGTACCCGCTACTTGGGCAAGGTATACAATGACGAATGGATGCGTAACCATGGCTTTTTGGAAGATAAAACCTACTCTACCGCTCGAGATATCATTGCGCAGCGAAGTGGAACGTACCAGCTCCTTTCTGTAAATAAATCCGACACGGTGAAAGAAGCCATTGGCTTGATGAATGGTAAAAGTATTTCTCAGATTCCAGTCTTGGATGGGGAAGAAGTGGTAGGGAGTTTGACAGACAACAAGCTTCTTTCGAAGATTATTGATAATCCACTTTTGAAAGATGCTACGGTTGCAGAGGTAATGGAAGGTTCCATGAAGTTCGTGGCTTTGGATTCCACCCTAGATGTACTTTCTTCCATGGTAGAAAAGGAAAAAGCCGTTTTGGTTCGGGATATAGCGGACAAAATCCATATCATCACCAAGCACGATATTTTGGAGGCTTTTAGCAAATAAATGAAAGTAGAACGCCTACTTACGGTACCTGTAGCGATAGATATCAAGGCTGCTTTTGCGAGAGCTTGGGAGCTCTACAAGATGCATCCATTTTTCTTTTCCATGTACATGCTGTTGATCCTTTCCATTCAAGGCATGGTGGTGATTTATGCACAGGCCTACATGATCGTCTACAGTACCTTGCTTGCCCCACCCTTGTATGCGGGATTTTACTTGGTGGCCAATAAAATGAGTCGTGGGGAGGAAGTGGTTTACCCTGATTTTTTTGCAGGCTTTCGCTTTTGGATTCCTTCTGTCATCATTTCCTTGCTTAGCCAGGTGATCATTGCTCTGGGCTTGATCGCATTGATCTTGCCTGGGATATACCTTGGAGTTGGGTACTTATTTGCAATTCAAATGGGTATTTTTGGCGGGATGGACCCTTGGTCAGCCATGGAATGGAGCCGGAAACTCATCACGCGGAATTGGTGGCAGTTTCTGGTCTTGGTACTGATTTTAATCGCAGTGAATGCAGTGGGGATTTTGTTGGCTGGAATCGGATTGGTGGTGACGCTACCGATTACTTTTTTGGTGCTTTACGTGGTGTTTGAGGACCTTACTCGGGAGGTATTTTCAGAGGAAGAAGCGCTTCCCACTACTCATGGGTGAGGATCATCGCTTCTAGTCTATTTCTGCATTTTTCAGCAAAGGCATCCACCTCATTTTTGGAAGACGTTGTGGGCGGGAAAAGTGGTTTGGAAAAGTAAACGCTGATTTTTCCTGGCTTGAGCAAGACAGAACCCCTTTTCATCAATTTGTCTGCGCCAATTACCGCCATTTCCATAATGGGAGTTTGGGTTTCTATCGCCAACCGAAAGGCGCCTTTTTGGAAGGGGAGCAGGGCTTGAGCCGTATTGTTGCGGGTACCTTCTGGCGATACGACTACTGAGATGCCTTGATTGAGGAGGAGTATCAATTTTGCCAAACTTTCTCGTCTGGAATCAGGGTTGCTTCGATCCACCCAAATGGCCAGTTTGCTCACCACCGTACTAAAAATAGGAATCTTAGAAAGTTCCTTTTTCCCAATTGCTCTTACGTAATGAGGAATCACCATGGGGAGGAGTGGGGCGTCCAAGTTGGAGCGGTGGTTAAATATAAAGATGTAGGCTTGTTTGAGGTCGAGGTGTTCCTTTCCATGAACCTCGAATCGAATTCCCGACAAAAATGCCCAGGTACCTACCCAAATGCGGATGAATACAAAAGAAATTTTATCTCCTCGGGGGTGAATAAGCAAGGGGATAAGCACAAATAGGCCCACCAGGAGCATGAGAACAAAAAAAAGTAGTGCTGAATAGCAGGTATAGATCCATTTAAAGAACTTGAACATTGAAATTTCTTTAGTAGATTTGAGTTCGTAAAAAATCTTTCACTCTTTGCTTGCAAGCCCCGATTTCGTGTCGGGGCTTATTTTTTGAATTCAATTTTAGGGTGAATCTGGGAAAATACCAAGCCAAAAGCATCGGTAAATACCTGCTAATTTTCTTCTGGTTTTATTTCCATTTCAAGAAATCCCTTACCTTTGCAGTCCATTCGAGTGAATGGGGCGTTTTGGAAGTTCCAATCGCTAAGTATTAACCCAAAAACTCCTTCCCAATGACTCTAGGGAAGCGGGTCAATCAGAGTCGTATTTTATGTCTAGTACAAAAGAATTTAACTGGGACGACTTCGGCACCAAAGGTTTTGGAGAGGGCTATTCCAAAGAGCAGCGCGCTCAAATGGAAGCCATGTATGCAGGTACTTTGAGTGAGATCACTGAAAAAGAAGTGATCAAAGGAGTAGTAGTAGGAGTAAACGACAAGGATGTAATCATCAACATCGGATTCAAGTCTGATGGCTTAGTGCCACTTTCCGAATTCCGTGACCTTGCTAGCATCAAAGTTGGCGACGAAGTAGATGTATTCATCGAGGAGCAAGAAAATGCTTTGGGTCAGTTGATCCTTTCCCGTAAGAAGGCCAAAATCGTTCGTGCATGGCTTGATATTGAGGCTGCCTTGGAAAAAGACAGCGTCATTGAAGGTCTCGTGAAGCGTAGAACTAAGGGTGGTTTGATCGTAGACATCTACGGTGTAGAAGCATTCTTGCCAGGTTCACAAATTGATGTGAAGCCTATCCGTGATTTTGACGTTTATGTAGGTAAGAAGATGGAAGTGAAGGTTGTGAAAATCAACCACACCAACGATAACGTAGTTGTTTCGCACAAGGTCTTGATCGAAAAAGATCTAGAGAAGCAAAAAGCAGAGATCCTAAACAACCTTGAGAAGGGTCAGGTATTGGAAGGGGTGATCAAGAACATGACCAACTTCGGTGTATTCATCGATTTGGGAGGTGTAGATGGTCTACTTCACATCACCGATATTTCTTGGGGCCGTATCAATCATCCAGAAGAAGTATTGCAGCTCGACCAAAAGGTTCAGATTGTGGTACTTGACTTTGATGACGAGAAGCGCAGAATTTCGTTGGGCATGAAGCAGTTGAGCGCTCATCCTTGGGATTCTTTGGCTTCAACGCTTGAAGTTGGTTCTAGAGTGAAGGGCAAGATTGTAAACGTAGCAGATTACGGTGCATTCTTGGAATTGGCTCCGGGTGTAGAAGGTTTGATTCACGTTTCTGAAATGAGCTGGTCTCAGCACTTGAGAAACCCTGCTGACTTTGTGAAAGTAGGTGTTGAAATCGAATCAGTAGTATTGACCCTAGATAAGGACGAAAGAAAAATGTCTTTGGGCATCAAGCAATTGACAGAAGATCCTTGGACTAAGGGTGACATGTCTGCGAAGTATGCTGTAGGCACCAAGCACAAAGGTGTGGTTCGTAACTTGACTAACTTCGGCCTTTTCCTTGAATTGGAAGAGGGTATCGACGGTTTGGTGCACGTATCTGACTTGTCTTGGACCAAGAAAATCAAGCATCCATCTGAGTTTGTTAAAGTTGGAGATGAGCTAGATGTAGCAGTACTCGAACTTGATGTAGAAAACAGAAGGTTGGCTTTGGGTCATAAGCAGTTGGAAGAGAATCCTTGGGATACTTTTGAAACCTTGTTCCCAATCGGATCTGTACACAAGTGTATTGTAAACTCTAAAAACGATAAGGGTGCAGTTCTCGAACTTCCTTATGGATTGGAAGGATTTGCAACTGTTAAAAACTTGGAGAAGGAAGACGGTTCACAAGTTGAAGTTGGCGAGTCAGTTGATTTCAAAGTAGCTGAGTTCTCTAAGGATGACAAGCGAATTGTACTTTCTCACACGGCTATGTTCAGAGAAGAAGCAAAAGCTCCTAAGAAGGCTGCTGCTCCTGCAAAGAAGAAAGAAGATGCTGCTGCTGAGATGCCTGCACAGGCAGAGAAGTCTACCTTTGGTGACATCGATGCACTTGCTGAGTTGAAAGAAAAAATGGAAGGCAAGAAGTAAAATTGCCCAACCGAATACCTATTAAAAACGCCAGCAATGCTGGCGTTTTTTTTTGCAGTCTTTAAAGCGCTTTTCTGAAATAAGGGAAGCAGACCTGTCTCTATTTTTGCTTCTTGGATTGGAGTGTGCCAAACGAAAAAAGCATCTCGATTAGGAGATGCTTTTAGTAGAGGTCGCGAGCGGATTCGAACCGCTGTACGAGGTTTTGCAGACCTCTGCCTAGCCACTCGGCCACGCGACCAATAATTGGAATGCAAATTTAGGTAAAATCTTCGCTTCTACAAATGGGATTTGAGAGTTTTCAATGGTATTTCTTCAGGAATGAGTAACATAAAATAGACTTCCTCGGGTAGGCTCATGAAAACACAAATTGAAAATTCTGGCAAGTGGAAATCAAAGACCAAATAAAATCTATTATTTATAATTATTCTAAATAATAAACACCTCAAAAAACACTTTGTAATCCATTGAAATACAGCAAAGTAGTTTCGTGATTATAGATTCGGAATCCGCTACTTTATTCCCTTAATCTTGTTTGAAAAATTAAGCCCCCGTACTACCTTTGCAGGGGTTACTGAGAACCGTTTAAACTAATTAATAGCAATAATATGTTATCCAAACGCTCGTTAGTAGGGATTCGATTGAATTTCCAGTCACTGGCAGTGCTGTTTTTCATGTTGGTAGGGGTATCAGCTTATGCTGCCGATCCAGCCGTGGCAAGCAGTGATGAAGCAATTGCAGCAGGTAAAACTGTATTTAACGCAAATTGTAAGCAATGCCACAAGCTAGATCAAAAAAATGTGGGTCCTGCCTTAAGAGGCATTTCTGATCGACAATCTATCGCTTGGGCAAAGAGCTTCATCAAAAATTCACAAGCGGTAATTGCTTCTGGCGATGCCTATGCGAATGCCTTGTACAAAGAATACAGCAACACCGTAATGCCTTCGCATGAGTTCTTGAGCGATGGTGACCTAGATAATTTGTTGTCCTACATCGAGCATGGAGACAAGGCCGATGCTGCAGCCGCTGCTGCTCCTGGGGCTGCTGCTGGCGATCCCGCTGCTGCCGCTGGTTCAGGGATTCCCAACGAATACTTGAGCATCATCATAGGGGTTCTGGCGTTTATTCTAGTCCTTATTTTGATTGTCTTGGGTTTGATTGTTACTGTACTCACCAAGTATATCCAAAAGCAGGACCTTCCTGAAGAGGAGAAGGAGTATGTTTCTCAAAAAACCGACTTCGGGAAAATTCTAAAGAGTGATGCAATGATCATTCTTGTAACCACCTTGGTAATTGCTTTCGTAGCCAAAACAGCAATCGATGGATTATATTCTATAGGTGTTCAGCAGGGATATGCGCCTGCTCAGCCTATCGCTTTTTCACATGCTCTCCACGCAGGACAGTATGAAATCGCCTGTCAGTATTGCCATACTGGTGTTGAAATCGGAAAGTCAGCTAATATCCCTTCTGCAAATATTTGTATGAACTGCCATACCCACATTCAAAATGTTGGAGGCAAAGAGGGGATCTCTCCTGAGATTCAAAAAATTTACAATGCTGTGGACAACAATCAGCCGATTGAATGGGTGAGAGTTCACAACCTTCCAGACCTAGCTTACTTCAACCATGCCCAGCACGTAGCCGTAGGTGGAGTAGAGTGTCAGACCTGCCACGGCCCGATCCAAGAAATGGAAGTCGTTGGTCAGCACAGCACCTTGACCATGGGTTGGTGTATCGATTGCCACAGGCAAACCGAGATTGCCACCGAAGGCAATGTGTATTACGACAAATTGGTTCAACTTCACTCTACTTCTAAGGATGCGCTTAAAGTAAAAGACATCGGTGGTCTAGAGTGTGCTAAGTGCCACTATTAATTCCTTATCCTTTTGAAAATTCATTCCTAGAAATAAAATGAAGGAAAATAAAAAAACCTACTGGAAAGGGCTCGAGCAACTTAGCAACGATCCGGAGTTTGTAAAAAATGCCGACCGTGAGTTTGCTGAACTGCCAAGTTCCCTAAACGAAGATGGTAGCGCCTCAAGAAGAGATTTCCTCAAATTGATGGGCTTTAGTTTGGCAGCAGCTTCTTTAGCAGCTTGCGAAGCTCCAGTTCGTAAAGCAATCCCTTATGTAAATAAGCCGATTGATATCAACCCTTCCATCCCTAACTATTATGCATCGACCTATTCTTCTGGTGGGGACTATGCATCAATTGTGGTGAAGACGAGAGAAGGCCGCCCGATCAAAATTGATGGAAACGAGCTTTCTCCAATTACTAAGGGTAAAGTAAACGCCATTGTTGAAGCCTCCGTGCTTTCGCTATACGATAAGCAGCGTGTTGCAGGTCCAATGCTTGCCGGTGCTGCATCGGATTGGGCAAAGGTAGATGCGCATGTGAAATCAAAATTGGCTGCTGCTGGAACTGTAAAGATTGTAACCAACACCATCCTATCTCCTTCTACTGAAAAAGCACTTCAGGAATTTAGTGCTGCATTTGGTGGAGCTGAAGTGGTGGTGTATGATTCCATTTCCAACTACGGCATCACCAAAGCCTCTGAAGTTTATTATGGACAGGCAATTCTTCCTTCCTATCACTTCGATAAGGCTAAGACCATCGTTTCATTTGGAGCTGATTTCCTAGGAACTTGGATTTCTCCAATTGAATTTGCTGGTGCTTATGCCAAAACACGTAAAATCAGCAAGGATAAGGCAGAAATGTCTCGTCACTTTCAATTTGAGTCCAACCTCTCTTTGACCGGAGCCAACGCGGATTACCGCACTCCAATCAAAGCTTCTCAATCAGGTCTTGCAGTATTGGCTTTGTACAATGCCATTGCAGCAAAAGCAGGTGTAGCACCTGTAGCCGGAGCAAAAGTAGAAGTTGCACACTTGGACAAAGCTGCCAAAGAACTTTGGGCAACTAAAGGAGCCTCCCTAGTGGTATCTGGTTCCAACGATCCAAACGTACAGGTGGTCATTCACGCCATCAATGAGTTGTTAGGAAATAACGGAGCCACTGTTGATTTCTCAACTCCAGTATATTTCAGAAAGGGTAATGATGCCCGCATGAACCAGTTTATCACCGAATTGAAAGGTGGTAGCGTTGGAGCTGTGATTTTCTACAACTGTAATCCAGTGTATGATCATCCACGAGGTGCTGATCTTGCTGCGGGTATTGCCAAAGCAAAATTGAGCATTGCTACCAACGGAACCTTAGATGAAACTGCTTCATTGGTTCAGGTAATTGCCCCTGATCACCATTTCTTGGAGTCTTGGAATGATTTCCAACCTAAGAAAGGACAGTATTCTTTGGCACAGCCAACCATTTCTCCGCTATTCAAAACCCGCCAGGCGCAAGATTCTTTCTTGACTTGGGCTGGTTCTACTGTTTCTTACTACGACTACATTCAAGCAAATTGGACCAACAGCCTCTATGCTACTTTAGGTGCTGGCGCTACCTTCCAGGAGTTCTGGGATAGAGCCTTGTTCAATGGAGTAGTAAGTGAAGCAACTGTTCCTGCTACCGTAGCACCAGTTGGTCAGGTAGCTACTGCTGCTGCAGAAGTTGCAAAATCTTACGCTGCAGCCAACGCAGGTGCTGAGTTGGTTGTGTATTCAAAAATCGGTATTGGATCTGGTACATTCGCCAACAACCCATGGTTGCAAGAAATGGCTGATCCAATCACCAAAGCTACTTGGGACAACTACCTCACTGTTTCTCAGAAATGGGCATCAGAAAATGGAGTTTCCATGGTAGAGGAAAACACCAAAAAGGCCAAAGTAACCGTAAACGGCAAATCTATTCTGGTTCCAATTTTGGTTCAGCCAGGACAAGCAAATGGCACTTTCGGCCTTGCATTAGGTTATGGACGTACCAAAGCTGGTCGCGTTGCAGATGGAGTAGGGGTAAACGCCTACGACTTGCTAGACACGAGCAAAGGTTTTGTCAACTTCGACTTGACTACCAAGGTTGAGGTCGTTGCTACCGAAGAAGCTTACAAAATTGCGAGAACGCAAACGCATCAGACTTTCATGGGACGTGAAAACGTAATCCAGGAAGCTACACTTGCAGAATATAAGAAAGATGCTTCCGCTGGAAGATACAAGCCTGAAATCTACAAAGATGGGGAGTTTGTAAAGCCATCCAAGATATCACTTTGGAGTGGCCACAAGTACAGCCAACACCACTGGGGTCTTGCCATTGACATGAACTCTTGTATTGGTTGCGGTGCTTGTACCATTGCTTGCCAAGTTGAAAACAACGTGGCAGTAGTAGGAAAGCAAGAAGTACTCAATCGTAGAGAAATGGCGTGGATAAGAATTGACCGCTACTACTCTTCCGATGCTCCAGCTGATGATTTGAGTGGAATGGAAATTGCCGCAGAAAACCCTGAGGTGACCTTCCAGCCGATGATGTGTCAGCAGTGTAACAACGCACCGTGCGAGACGGTGTGTCCAGTAGCTGCTACTACGCACTCTTCTGAGGGCCTCAATCAAATGACTTATAACAGATGTATTGGTACGAGATATTGTGCCAACAACTGTCCGTATAAGGTTCGTCGATTCAACTGGTTTAAGTACCACGATAACAAGGATTTTGCGGGTGTAAACATTGCGCAAAACGATGATCTAGGTAAAATGGTATTGAATCCAGATGTTACCGTACGTGTACGTGGGGTAATGGAAAAGTGCTCCATGTGTGTGCAGCGTATTCAGGCTGGTAAACTTACCGCTAAGCGTGAGAAGCGTACTTTGGTAGATGGAGAAGTGAATGTAGCTTGTGCTGTGGCCTGTCCTACAGATGCCCTTCAATTTGGTGACATGAATGATCCTTCTAGCAAGATTTCTAAGCTCTTGAAGATTCAAGAATCCGATGCTGCTAGCAAGGAAGTGGGTGAAGAGCGAGCATACCACGTATTGGAAGAGATCAACGTAAGTCCAAACGTCTGGTACTTCACCAAGATCAGAAACAAAGAGAAAAACGAAGCGTAATTATAATAATAAGAAACTATGCAGGTTACTTCATCCGTACGCCAGCCCTTAGTTACCGGAGGTAAAACCTACCACGATGTGACACACGATGTATCGCGTCAGGTAGAGGGAAAGCCAAGCAAATTATGGTTTTTGGCATTCCTAACTGCTGCCGGAGTATTGGCTTTAGGATCAATAGCTCTTTTGGCTACTCTCTGGGAAGGGATAGGCATGTGGGGCCTAAACAAGACCGTAGGTTGGGCTTGGGACATCACCAATTTCGTATGGTGGGTTGGTATTGGTCACGCAGGAACGCTTATTTCAGCCGTATTGCTACTATTTAGACAAAAGTGGAGAACATCCATCAACCGTGCTGCTGAGGCGATGACCATCTTTGCGGTAATTTGCGCCGCGATGTTCCCTGTGATTCACATGGGAAGACCTTGGTTGGGAGCCTTCTGGGCACTGCCACTACCTAATACCTATGGTTCCTTGTGGGTGAACTTCAATTCACCACTACTTTGGGACGTATTTGCAATTTCAACGTATTTCTCCGTATCCCTAGTATTCTGGTACATCGGTTTGATTCCTGATTTTGCTACCATCCGTGATCGTGCTACAGGATTAAGAAAGATTATCTACGGTGCACTTTCCTTTGGATGGGATGGAGCTGCCAAAACTTGGATGCGTTACGAATCCGTATCCTTGATCTTGGCTGGTTTGGCTACCCCACTTGTACTTTCTGTACACACGATTGTATCCTTTGACTTTGCTACCTCGGTAATTCCAGGATGGCATACCACGATCTTCCCTCCATACTTCGTTGCAGGAGCAATTTTCTCTGGTTTCGCCATGGTATTGACCTTGATGATCATTACCCGCAAGGTGTACAAATTGGAAGATTACATTACGATTGGCCACATTGAATTGATGAATATTGTCATCATCATCACCGGATCTATTGTAGGTATTGCTTACATCACTGAGTTTTTCATTGCCTGGTATTCAGGGGTAGAGGCTGAACAATATGCATTTATCAATAGAGCTACTGGACCTTACTGGTGGGCCTACTGGTCTATGATGACTTGTAACGTAATCTCTCCACAGCTTTTCTGGTTTAAGAAAATCAGAACCTCAATCGTAGCCACGTTTGCATTGTCTATTGTAGTGAACATCGGGATGTGGTTTGAGCGATTTGTAATTATCGTGACTTCCTTGCACCGAGATTACTTGCCTTCTTCTTGGGCAATGTTCTACCCAACCTGGGCGGACATCGGGGTTTACCTATTCACTTTTGGTTTGTTCTTCACCCTCTTCTTCTTATTCGCCAAGTTCTTCCCAGTGATCAACATGGCTGAGGTGAAGTCTGTATTGAAGTCATCCTCTGAAAAAGCACACAAATAATCATGGAAAGAGATACTCATTTTATTTTAGGAGTCTACGACGATGAGGACGTATTGCTCCATGCAGTTGAGAAGGTTAGAGGTAGCGGCGTAAAGATCCACGAAGTATATTCTCCTTATCCGGTTCACGGGTTGGAGCATGTATTGGGATACAAGCGAAGCAAACTTCCAATTGCAGCATTTCTTTTCGGAATGTTGGGAACAAGCTTGGCCTTGACCATGCAGTTTTACATGATGAAGTTTGACTGGCCGATGATTATCGGGGGTAAGGATCATGCAGCTTTCCCGGACTTTGTACCCGTTTCTTTTGAAATGACCGTGTTGTTGGCGGCTTTTGGTATGGTGGGTGTGTTTTTGATCACTTCGAACTTGAAGCCTTGGGCACAACCTCGAATTTTTGATTTGAGAAGCACGGATGACAAGCACATCATGGCTATCGATATAGCAAATAACAGCAGTTTGGATTTGGACAAGATCACAGAGATTTTGAATGAATCTGGTGCTACTGAAGTGAATAAGAAAAGTTTTGAATAGAATAAACGTAGCTATGAAAATTACGAACGCATCACTATTCGCAGGTTCTGTACTAGTCCTCTCCCTGATGGCTGGCTGCAAGGCTGGGGGTGAAAATCCGGGGCTAGAATATGCGCCTCAGATGTATCACGCTGTCGGTTACGAACCATTGTCTCAAATCAAAGATGAAGCACAGGGTTCTTGGCTTTCCACTCGTGAAGATGGAAAAGGTGAATTCTTCAATTCCAACCCAAACAATCCTCATGGCATGAACATGAGAGAGCCTGTAGCCAATACTGTACCGAGAAATAAACATGGGTACCTTCCGCATCGATTGCAGCAGTTCGAATTGGACAAGGCTGCCTTAATCCCAAGTCCTTTTGCTGCTTCTGAGCAAGTGCTTAAGGATGGTGAGAAGCTTTACCTACAGTATTGCAATGCCTGTCATGGCAAAGGAGGAGAAGGAGACGGCAAAGCTGGTGAAGTCATCGGCGGGGTAGCCAACCTAAAAGGTGGTGCTTATGTCAACCTTCCAGAAGGCCATATTTTCCACGTAATCACCAAAGGCAAAGGAAGAATGGGAGCACATGGTTCTCAAATTCCTGCTGAAAGCAGATGGAAGATTGTCCACTATGTTAAACAAGTTATCCAAGGTCAGGCTGCCGCTGCTGATTCAATTCCTGCAGCAGATTCTACCGCGGTAGCAACAGTAAATCCAGCGAAGTAATCATGGCTCATCACGGAGAACATCACTATAATTTGGATCAGCGATTTGATTTCACTGCTTCCATCAAAAAATCAATCATGACCGTTTTGGTCATTGGTGCAGTTTTACTAGGAATTGGGGTGGTTATGGCCATGACTGGCGGCCATCACGAAGAAGGTGCCGAGGCCGGCACTCATGCCTTTCACTGGTACGAAAGATTGTATGCCAGTTTGTGGGTGAACAATGTATTCTTTACTGGTATTTCCATTGTTGGCGTATTCTTCTTCGCCATTCAGTTTGCAGCACAGGCAGGTTGGTCTGCGCCTATCCTACGCGTTATGCTTTCTTTGGGTAGCTGGTTGCCAATTGCAGGGGTCTTGATGCTTGCTACGTTCTTTGTAGCAAACCATGATCTATTCCACTGGACGCATTCCTACTTATTCGATAAAAACGATCCGCAATACGATAAAATCATTGACGGAAAAGGAGCATTCTTTTACTGGCCAATGGAGAAGGGTACTTTCCCTGTGTTCTACATTGCTAGAATGGTGATTTTCTTCAGCTTCTGGGTATTTTTCTTCACGAAGTTTAAGCAAATCTCTGCTCAAGAAGATCAGTTGGGCGGATCTAGTCACTGGTTCAAGATGAGAAGTTGGTCCGCATTCTTCCTTGTGTTTTTTGCAGTATCCTCCTCTGTATCTGCTTGGGACTGGGTAATGTCAATTGATACCCACTGGTTCTCTACCTTGTTTGGTTGGTATGTATTTGCTTCTTGGTTTGTATCAGGTCTTTCTGCGATTACCTTGATTGTCCTTTTCTTAAAAGGAAAAGGATACCTGGAGATGGTCAATGAAAACCACGTGCATGACTTGGGTAAGTTTGTGTTTGGATTCTCTATTTTCTGGACCTACCTCTGGTTTTCCCAGTTCTTGTTGATCTATTATGCAAACATTCCTGAGGAGACAGTTTATTTTGTAGAGCGCTTGGAAAGTGATATTTATGGTCCATTTGTTTTTGTGAATTTAGGTTTGAACTTCTTCCTTCCGTTTTTGGTTTTGATGACTAGAGATGCAAAAAGGCATGGGGTTTTCTTGAAATTGGTTTGTACAATTCTTTTGGTAGGTCATTGGATTGACTTCACCTTGATGGTGCAACCGGGTACCTTAGGACACAATGGTGGTATAGGTTTGTTAGAAGTAGGAATGTTTTTGGTGTATGGTTCCGCAGTTGCTTTCGTAGTTCTTGGCGCTTTAGCTAAGCGAAATTTGATTGCGAAGAATCACCCAATGCTAGAAGAGAGTTACAATCATCATATTTAATCAATTATCCAAAAAAGGTAAGTTATGTACGGGTTTCTCATTGCAGTAGGGGTTTTATTGTTGCTATCTGTAGTCTGGATGGTATTTCGTATTCAGACTTTAGTGTCGGTGGTAAAAGGTTCAGAACGGAAAATTGAAACCACAAGTAATAAAGTGAATGCTTTCTTGTTTGTGGTATTTATGGTGGGATCAGGCATCTTGATGTTCTGGTATTCCATCAAAGAATTTGATAATTATCAATTGCCAGTAGCTTCTGAGCATGGAGTCATCACTGACGAATTGTTTTGGATTACAATGGCAGTTACTGGGGTGGTATTCTTAATTACCCATGTGCTGTTGTTTATTTTCCCTTACAAATACCAGTACAAGGAGGGCAGAAAGGCTTCGTTTTATCCAGACAACCATAAGTTGGAAATCATTTGGACCGCAGTACCTGGTGTGGTATTGGCAGGTTTGGTGATTTCAGGCTGGATGGCCTGGTCGGATATCACAGCTCCAGCACCTGAAAAGGCGCACGTAGTTGAAATCATGGGCTATCAATTCGCTTGGGATGTTCGCTATCCTGGAAAGGACAATGTTCTTGGAGATTACGACTACCGATTGATCAATGCTTCCAATTCGCATGGTATCGACTTCACGGATAAAAATTCTACGGATGATTTTCCTTCTCCGAAGGTTGTAATTCCAAAAGGGGAGCCTGTATTATTCAAAATCAGAGCACGCGATGTATTGCACTCTGTATTTGCTCCGCACATGCGTTTGAAAATGGACGCTGTACCTGGAATGCCAACTCGTTTTTGGTTTATTCCAACCAAGACCACCGCAGAGATGCGTGCGGAATTGAAAGATCCTGAATTTGAGTATGAAATCGCTTGTACAGAAATCTGTGGGCGTGGACACTTTTCGATGAAAAAAGTGATTGAAGTGGTAGAACCTGCCGAGTACCAAAAGTGGTTGGCAGAGCAAAAGTCTTTTATTCAACAAAACCCTGCAATCGCAGATGGTCAAAAAGTTGAGTCAAAAGAACTAGCAGGAATTCAAACAAGCGTTAGTAATAAATAAAAATCAAAGTTATGGCTACAGCAACAGTTGCACATCAGGACACCGCAGTTCATGAGCATCACGAACACGAGCATCATGACAATTTTATAACTAAATACCTTTTCACAACCGATCATAAAATGATCGCTAAACAATTCTTGGTGACAGGGATGTTTTGGGCGATTATTGGTGGTTTGCTTTCCACCTTGTTCAGGTTGCAGTTGGGATTTCCGGATATGAACCTGGAATTTCTTCGACCAATTTTGGGTGGTTGGATCGATGAGGCTGGAAAGCTTGATCCTACCTTCTACTTGGCTTTGGTGACTATGCACGGTACCATAATGGTATTCTTTGTATTGACAGCAGGCTTGAGTGGTACTTTCTCGAATTTCTTGATTCCGCTTCAAATTGGAGCGAGAGACATGGCTTCTGGCTTTATGAACATGCTTTCTTACTGGTTCTTCTTTGTATCCGGTGTGATCATGTTTATTTCTCTTTTCCTTAAAACTGGGCCTGCTGGTGGGGGATGGGTAGTGTACCCTCCTTTGTCTGCTTTGGAGCAAGCTATTCCAGGATCTGGTATGGGAATGACCCTTTGGTTGATTTCAATGACTTTCTTTATTGCCTCTTCTTTGTTGGGAGGTATTAACTATGTCACTACTGTAATTAACCTTCGAACTAAGGGAATGTCTTTCTCAAGACTTCCATTGACCATTTGGGCCTTCTTTCTAACTGCCGTTATCGGGATTCTATCCTTCCCAGTGCTATTTGCAGCTGCACTATTGCTTGTATTTGACAGAAGCTTTGGAACTTCCTTCTACCTTTCTGACATCTATGTAGCTGGAGAAGCACTTCCAAATACAGGAGGTAGCCCAGTATTGTATCAGCACTTGTTCTGGTTCCTCGGACACCCTGAAGTATACATTGTATTGTTGCCTGCCTTGGGTATTACCTCTGAAGTGATTGCGACCAACTCTCGCAAGCCAATTTTCGGATACAAGGCCATGGTTATTTCCTTGTTGGGTATCACGGTTCTTTCATTTATCGTATGGGCTCACCACATGTTTGTATCGGGAATGAATCCATTCCTAGGTTCAATCTTCATGTTCTTGACCTTGATTATTGCAGTTCCTTCTGCGGTGAAAGTATTTAACTACCTCACTACACTTTGGAGAGGTAACCTGATCTTCACGCCAGGTATGTTGTTCTCCATCGGATTGGTATCTTTCTTTATCTCTGGTGGTTTGACTGGTATTTTCTTAGGTAACTCTGCTATTGATATTCAATTGCACGACACCTATTTCGTGGTAGCTCACTTCCACTTGGTAATGGGTTCAGCGTCCTTCTTTGGTATGATGGCTGGTGTGTATCACTGGTTCCCTAAGATGTTTGGTCGTATGATGGATGCCAAGTTGGGTTACATCCACTTCTGGTTAACTTTCGTTGGAGTGTACATGGTATTCTTCCCAATGCACTACATCGGTATTGCTGGCTTCCCAAGAAGGTATTACTCTTGGACCAACTTTGAGTTCACCAACATGTATACTGATTTGAACATGTTTGTGTCCGTAGCTGCGATTATCACTTTCGCTGCACAGTTCATCTTCATCTTCAACTTCTTCTACAGCATGTACCGTGGACGGAAGGCAACCCTTAACCCTTGGAATTCAACGACCTTGGAGTGGACTACTCCTTTGCATCCTGGACATGGTAACTGGCCTGGAGAAATCCCTACCGTATACCGTTGGCCATACGATTACTCCAAGCCTGGAGCGGCTGAAGATTTTATTCCTCAGCACATTCCATTATCCCAAACTCCTGAATCCAATCTTCCTCATGAGCAAGAGCTCGTGAAAGTTGAATTGGAGATTATGAAGGAAGAGGCGGATCTCTTGGTGGCAAATGGGTCCAAGCACTAAAAACAAAGTAAACAGCTACCGCCGCCTCTCAGGCATTACCGTGGTAGCTGTTTATTTTCTTATTCTGGTAGGAGGCATTGTACGAAGTACAGGATCAGGTATGGGTTGTCCCGACTGGCCGAAGTGCTTTGGTTCTGTTGTGCCACCCACTTCGGTGGATCAACTTCCGGCAAACTATCAAGAGATTTACCTCCAAAAAAGGCTCGCTAAGAACGATCGTTTTGTTGCCACTTTGTCCAAGTTGGGCTTTGAGGAAACTGCAAATCAACTCGCCAATGACAAATCGATTCAAGTGGAAGAAGAGTTCAATGCTACCAAAACTTGGATTGAATACATCAATCGGCTTATCGGCGTAGTAATTGGGCTTTTGATTCTAGCGACTTTGTTAAAATCATTTTCACTCTGGTCACAGGACAAATGGATTCCCATTACTGCATTTCTTGCGCTTGTGCTAGTTTCATTTACAGGTTGGATTGGGTCGATTGTGGTTTCGACTAATTTATTAGCTTGGATGATCACCGTACACATGCTACTCGCCTTGGCTTTGGTTGCTGTGCTTTTGTACAGTCATCGCCGAGCTGCACGGTTGATAACTAAGCATCAAACAACTAATCCAATGCCTAATAAAATCTTTTGGTTGCTTTTGGTTGCTACGCTGTTGATGTTGATTCAAGTGGTGTTGGGAACCCAGGTTCGAGAAGGGATTGACCGTGTTTCATTTGCCATGGGCAACATGCTTCGGGAAGAGTGGGTTGGAAAAGTAGGGATAGTATTCCTAGTTCATCGTTCTTTTTCGCTTGTGCTTTTGGCGGTTCATGTGATTTATTTTGTTTGGGTATTTAAATTTTCCAGCCGAAATACTTCCACAAGCTATTGGAATCAAGCGCTTTTGGCCTTGCTGGTAATTGAGATTGCTTCAGGTATTGGGATGGCCTATTTTGGTTTGCCTGCTTACCTGCAGCCTATTCATTTGCTCTTTGGATCCATGATTTTAGGGGTTCAATTTATTTTAATGCTCAAATTGAAGGAACAGTCTTACCTTAAACTTGATTCACAACTATGAGTTCAGTTGATTTGACATCAAACGGCTTTCTATTTTTCCTTCGAAGCAGGATTGCGGCTTATTCTGATTTAATTAAGTTTAGGCTTTCTGCTTTGGTGACTTTTTCTGCTGTTTTTGGCTATATCCTTGGTGACCGAGGAGTTTTTGGATGGCCAGGATTTATAGGCTTGATCCTTGGAGGATTCTTTATTTCAGGAGCTTCAGGTGCTGCCAATGAAATCATGGAGCGTGATTTGGATAAGTTGATGAAGCGCACCCAAAATCGCCCACTTCCCTTGCAACTTATTTCTTTACAGGAGGCCTATTGGTTTACTGGTTTGATTGCACTCTTGGGGATCAGCTTACTTTGGATTTTCACCAATCCATTGACTACAGGGCTTGGGATTTTGAGTATGCTCCTATATGTATTTGCTTATACGCCGCTCAAGCGTGTGGGCCCGATTGCCGTATTTGTAGGAGCGATTCCAGGTGCGATGCCTCCCTTGTTGGGATGGACCGCTGCTACGGGAGCGATCACCTATGAGGCTTTAATTATTTTCGGGATTCAGTTTGTTTGGCAGTTTCCCCATTTCTGGGCCATTGCATGGGTGAGTGATGAGGATTACAAGCGTGCAGGATTTAAGTTGCTACCAAGTGGCGGAGGTCAAGATTTGAATACTGCGATTCAGATAATGATTTATACCCTCTTTTTGTTGCCTTTGGGTTTGTTGCCAAGCTATTTTGGCTTGGTTGGATTGAACTCAGGGATTGTGGCGACGGTGTGTGGGGTGTTGTTTTTGGCCCAAACCTTCTCGTTGATGCGTGATTGTTCTCGGAAGTCAGCTTTGAAAATCATGTTTGGTTCCTTTATTTATTTGCCAGTAGTACAGATTGCGTATTTGTTAGACAAAATGCCTTAAGTGATGGAAAGTGAGTTGAAGTATATCGATATCGTCGAGCAGCCAATTAGTATGCATCCGAAGAAGTTTGCTCTTTGGTTGTTTTTAGTAACCGTGCTGATGATTTTTGCAGCACTTACCAGTGCATATATCGTACGTCAGGCTGAGGGAAATTGGTTAGAATACGAGCTTCCTGAAATCTTTTGGGTAACCTCTGGGATTGTACTTCTCAGTTCTGTATCCATGCAAGTAGCTTATTTTGCTGCCAAAAGGGATAATTTTATTGGCTTACGGATTGCGATGGTATTGACTGTGTTGTTGGGATTTGCCTTTCTAGTGGGGCAGTGGTACAGCTGGGTAGCCTTGGTAGATCGAGAAGTGTTTTTTGTTGGGAATCCAGCAGGATCTTTTTTGTATGTTTTTACCGGATTGCACGCGCTTCACTTGATTAGCGGTGTGATTTTTCTGATTATTGTATTAATTTCGACCTTTAGATATAAGGTGCATTCGCAAGCACTAAATACCTTAGAAATGGCAACAACTTATTGGCATTTTTTAGGAGGTTTGTGGTTGTATCTGTTTCTATTTTTGCTTTTGAATCATTAAAATAAACCTAGTACAAAAATTTACCTATGTCTGCGCATTCTACTGCTATTGAAGTAAGTTCGAAAAGAGGCGTTTGGGGAGGAGGAAATGAACCCCTAAAGGCTAGTTATGGAAAACTCATGATGTGGTTTTTCTTACTCTCTGACATCTTCACCTTTGCTGCCTTTTTGATCAGCTACCTTGCAATTCGTGTCAGTTATCCTGCTTATGCAGGTGCTGCGGAAACCTTCACCGGTTCCAACGAGTATTGGCCTGTGCCCGAATTGGTATTTGAGGCGCTTCCTTTCCTACATGGAGTGCATGCTCCATTGATTTTTGTGGGGATTATGACCTTCATTTTGATTGCAAGTTCTGTAACTATGGTTTTGGCTGTGGAGGCGGGTCATCGCAATGACCGAGATGATGTGGTAAAGTGGATGCTTTGGACGCTTTTGGGAGGAATTACTTTCTTGAGCTGCCAAGCTTGGGAGTGGTCTCACTTCATTCATGGTACTGACAATGGTTCACTTTTGACCTATGTGAATGGCTTGGGACAGAATGTAACTGAGACGGTTTTCGGCGCCAACTTAATGGTCAATGAATATGGGCCTGCAGCTTTTGCGCAACTCTTTTTCTTCATTACCGGATTCCACGGATTCCACGTAACTATCGGTGTTTTCTTGTTGTTCCTTTGCTTTTACCAAGCAGCTGTAGGAGTTTATGACAAAAGAGGACATTACGAGATGGTTGAAAAAATTGGTCTCTACTGGCACTTTGTAGACTTGGTTTGGGTATTTGTATTCACCTTGTTTTATTTGATCTAAGCATTTCAATTCGCACACTATGGAAGTTCAAGACACTAAATCCACGCTTCAGGTAGCCCCTAGAAACGAAGAGAAAATCAAGAAAATTTGGAAAACCGCCTTTATTCTACTTGCCATCACGGTAGCGGAATTTATCATGGCATTTACAATGGATAGAGGTATTTTATTGTATTCGCTCTTTATCCTGTTGACTATTTGGAAGGCAAAGTACATCATGATGGAATTTATGCACCTCGGTGAGGAAGCAAAGCCGCTTTTCTATTCCATTATTGTTCCTTTAATCTTTTTGGTTTGGTTAGTCATCGCACTAGTCAAGGAAGGTTCTGATATCTTCCTGATGCGTTGGTAAGAATAGATTATCAAAAAAAATACAGGTTGAAGTGAATCACTTCAACCTTCTTTTTTGTTACACATAAGTATGCGAAGTTTACGAATTCTTCAAGGTCTTGTTCTTGTTTGTATTCTGTTGATCCCAGTCTTGATCTTCTTGTTTTTGAAGGGATTTGGGAAAAACGAGTACGAGCTTCCTATTCTTTATCAAAATGGGGTAGACAACCCGCTTCAGGAGTGTCCTGTGGCTGATAGTTCACAGCATTACATTCCCCAATTCACTTTCATGAATCAGGAGGGCAAGCCCATGGGAAGGAAGGATATGGAAGGTAAAATCACCATTGTAGATTTCTTTTTTACTTCCTGTCCGAGTATTTGTCCCTTGATGTCTAAGGAGATGGAGCGGGTAAATGATCATTTCCGGGACGAGCCCCAGGTGCAAATTATGTCTATTAGCATCGATCCAACGTATGACACTCCACAAATTCTGAAGGCCTACGCGGAAAAGCATCATGCAATTCCAGGAAAATGGCATTTTCTTTCAGGTTCTAAAGAGGAGACTTTCCAATTGGCTCGTTGCGGATTTGTCTTGCCTGCAATGGATGGAAATGGGGTGCCTGACGATTTTGTGCACAGTGACAAGTTTATATTGATTGATGACCAAGGAAGAATCCGAGGATATTATAGTGGGACTACAAGAGAGCAAGTAGATCTCTTAATGCTAGAAACAAAAATTTTACTTTATGGGAAAGACTAACTCAGCGACTAGTAATCCGCAGGAAGCCAAAGTTAAAAATTGGATTATTGGTATTTCTATCGCCATTCCGTTGGCAGTGGCAGTACTCTTATTTATGCCTACCAAGCTCACTTCCTTGGGTGGCTGGGTTTATTTTCTTCCGCACCTCAATGCCATTATCAATACAGCTGCTTCACTAGCCTTGGTGTTGGCCTTGGTATTTGTCAAGCAGAAGAAATACAATTTGCATGGAGCGACAATGACCGTTGCCTTTGTATTGGGAGCCATATTTTTGGTTTCTTATGTGATCTATCACGGCGCAGCCGAAAGCACTCCTTTTGGTGGTGAAGGCAACATTCGCATTTTGTATTATTTCTTGTTGATCACCCACATTCTATTTGCAGCGATTGCGTTGTTTCCCATCTTATTTGCGTATTACTATGGGTATACCAATCAGCGAGATAAACACCGTAAAGTGGTAAAGTATGCCTATCCCATTTGGTTGTATGTTTCCGTGACGGGGGTGATCGTTTACCTGATGATTTCGCCATACTATATCCAGACATTCTAGAATCTGTAGTTTAACTATCACATACAGAAGTCCACATGAAATTTAAAGTCGCAGTTCTTTTTGCAATTAGTTTTCTTGTTTCTCTTGGAGCATCCGCACAGTGTGCTATGTGTAGGGCATCGGTAGAAAACAATGTGAGCAATGGGGAAACCTCAATTGGTGCAGGACTAAATAATGGGATATTGTATCTCGTCGTGATGCCGTATCTAATGGCTGGAATCATAGGCTACTTGTGGTATCGATCTTCCAAAAAGAAGAAGGCGAAATTGCAGACCCGCTAATACTCCTCAGCAAAGTTTGATACCAGACTTTGCTTTTTTATTTTTAGTCTTCATGAAACTCTCTATCCGTGGTATTCTTCTTTTGGGAAGTGTACTCCTTCTGCCTGTAGTCCTGATTTTGAATTTTTTTGTGTATCAAAAAAGTCAAGAGGAGACCTACATCCAGGCCATTGAAAAGAAAGTTCATGCTGTAGAAATTGAGTTTAATCAAGATTTTGAACTTTTTCAACGCCAAGGAGCCAATCCAGATTCCTTGAGTTTTGCCCGCATAAGTAGCGGGTCTTTTTCCTATCCTTTCTTTATTGTTAATCCACAGAAAGAGCTGCTGTATTGGTCAAGCAATGAGTTTGTCTTGGATTTTACTTCCTTAGATTTGGCGAGCGAATTTCAAGTTCTGGATTCGCCCAACGGCACTTTTTTGGTAAAGATTCAAAAAATTGGGCCAAAGGAGAGCAGTGATTTTTTTGTTCAAGCCTTCCGATTGGTATGGGCAGGTAACATCAAAAATGACGATGTGGTGATGGGTCCTAACCCTGAGGTTTTTGGAAATTCCTTATTTACACTTTATCCCAAGCCAGCCGATGGGGCCTTTCAGGTTAAGTCTTCTTCTGGGTCCCCTCTTTTCGGGTTGGATTTCAAAATGGGTTTTGTTTCGGTAGGGAAAACCTGGACGACTCCTCTATTGATATTTAGTTTCTCCCTCTTTTTGCTGTATGCTTTTCTCAACTTTAATTTTTTACGGAAAAAATGGATGAAAGGGCAAGTATGGCAAGCGATAGGCTATGGGTTCTTTATTCTTGTCGTGGTCCGCGCGGGCATGCTGCTTTTTAATTTCCCTGATGCCTATTTGGATTTCTCCATTTTTGATTCAAGTAGGTACAAGTCATCCTGGTTGGTACCTAGCTTAGGTGACCTTTTGCTCCATACGATTTGTTGTGTGCTTATTTTAGGCTTCTTGGTGTATCAGCTCTCCTCCAAATCCATTTTGGAGAAATTTGCATCTTGGCAGGGTCGCGTACGAGTGGAGGGCTTGCTTGTAATCGCCTTTTCAATTACCACTTTGTTTTTTTGTGCCCTTTGGGCAATCGTACGAGACTTGGCCCTGCATGCGTCTTGGAGTTTGGACATTTCTTCTGTTCCAAGTTTTGATAAGATGGTCGGGATTAGCTTCCTGATTACCTTCTTATGGGCTGCAGCTTATGTGTTTTTAAGTTTTTCATTACTTAATTTATTTATTCGAGGTGAGGTAGCAAAGGGAGTTTTGTACCGCGTTTTGCTCGGAGTGGCAGGAGTATGTACGGTAGGGTTGTTTGTTTTGAACTTTTGGTTTGGAGTTGCGGGTGTGTTCCACTTCCTATTTCTTTTTTCAATCATTAAATATGATTTAGTTGCCAATGTTTACCGGTTGGGCTTAGAAACCTTCCTTACCCTTTTTTATGCAAGCTTAGTTGCTGCAGGAATTGTGGCGGCAAGTAGCTACCAAGCATCTGCAGTTCGATTAGCGCAATCCAAAGTTGAGGTAGCAAATCAGCAATTGCTGGCTACCGAAGAACGAACAGCCTTAATTCTGGAGGATATTTTTTCAAGGCTCAAAAACGATCTTTTCATCCAAAACAGATTGGCGGACCCCTTGCTTTCGAAGGATCCAGTAGTGACCAAGATCCGAAAGATTTACTTGGACAATTACTTTGATCAATTCGAGGTCCTGATTCGTATTTTTTCACCTACAGGAAAGCAAATGGGAGGTCCTCTGGATGCTTTGGATTTGAGGGAATTGCAGCGAGAGTTTGTCAAAAGCGACTATGCTACCCAGGTGCCCAATTTGTATGCGGTACAAGATTCAGCAAGTGGGAATGGACCTAAATTCGTCGCCTTCCTACCAATGAATAAAGGGAGCCTTGCATTGGGAACCCTTTATTTGGAGTTTGATCAACTACGTATTCAAGCAGGCAATGCCTATCCTCGCCTGCTTTTGGATGAACAGTATGCTGAAAAGTTAAAAGCAGATCCCTTTGATTATGGGGTATTCAGAGAAGAAGAGTTGGTTCGGAGTTCGGGTAGCTTCAATTACCAGCAAGAGGAAATACGCATGCTCTTGCAGAACCCTTCCTTGGTAACTAAAGGAGTTGAAGCCTTGGGTTACCAGCATCTTGGGATCAAAAATGGAGAGGAACTGTGGATTTTGTCTTCCCCTGTAACTTCCATTCAGCAGTTTTTTGGCACTTTTTCGTTATTTTTTGTAGTGTTTGTTTTCCTTACCTTCTTATCCATACTGGGGAGCGTATTGATGCAAGGCTACCGAAATTTTGAGTTTAACTACTCTACCAAGCTTCAACTCTACTTGAATTTTGCATTCTTCTTTCCTATTCTAATTATCTCTATCATCACCACAGGCCTGCTTTCTCAAAGTTACAAGGAAGATCTGAATGAGCAGTACATCCAAAAAGCCAGCTTAATTAAAGGGAATTTGGTTCGATTTTTTGGAGGACAGAACTTGGAAGAGGTAGATCGTGATGCGCTCACAGAGGAAATCAATACCCTAGCGACGACTGTGGGCACCGATATTCATTTGTATGATAGAGAAGGGTCTTTATTGACTTCGAGTAGAACGGCCATTTTTGAAAAGAAACTGTTGTCCAATCGCATGCATCCTGGAGCCATGGCTTCACTGGTAGAGGCCAAAGAAGTAGAGGTACTATTGGAAGAACAGGTTGGGAAACTCAAGTACCAAGCCGTGTATTTGGCGATTCCATCACCGACCAACTCTTCCATTAATGCAATGGTTGCCATTCCATTTTTTGAATCCGAAGAGGAACTCAATTCCCTTATTTCAGATGTGTTGGGAAATGTGTTCAATGCCTTTGTGGTCATTTTTATTCTGTTTTTGATTATATCCTTTTTGGTGACCAAGAACTTGACGCTACCCTTTCGCTTGCTTACCCAGAAACTCAAAGTGACCAATCTGGAAAATAATGAGCCGATGTACTGGTCTTCAAAAGATGAAATTGGGCTATTGGTCAACGAGTACAACCAGATGCTCTACAAGTTGGAGGCAAGTAAGAAGGTGCTGGCTTCCACGGAGAAGGAATCTGCATGGCGGGAGATGGCCAAGCAGGTGGCCCATGAGATTAAAAACCCGCTTACCCCAATGAAACTTACCCTGCAGCATCTGCTTCGCTTGGAGAAGGAAGGGAAATTGGAAGATGCGGATAAATTGAAGAAATCACTCGAAACCCTGATTCATCAAGTGGATGCCTTGAGTGGAATTGCCTCCTCATTTTCCACATTTGCGAAGATGCCGCTGCCCAACAATGAATTGATGAATTTTAAGGAGGTGCTGCTTCGGGTATTGGAATTATTCAGAACCGATAAGCGGATGGAGCTGGAGTTCCAAGACGATTCCTTTACAGATCAAATTTCTATTTTGGGTGATGACAAGCTTTTTGGCCGGGTGATTTCCAACTTAATCATCAATGGCATGCAGGCAGTAGCGCCGGGAATCAAGCCGCAAATTCGGATTTGGCTCTGGCTAACAGATCGCGCTGTGTTTTTGGAGATTTCAGACAATGGGAAGGGGATTCCGGTAGAGCTGAGGGACAAAATTTTTATCCCCAACTTCAGTACCAAAAGTCAGGGTTCTGGGCTCGGCTTGGCCATTGCAAAGAGTGGGGTAGAAACAGCTGGAGGTAAAATTTGGTTTGAGACAGAAGTGGGCAAGGGCACTACTTTTTTCTTGACTTTCCCCTTGGCAAAAAGCTAAAGCCTGTTTTTTTAGCTTATTGGGCCTTTTATTCGACACAAAGAACAATCCCTTTCCTTTCGGTGATCCGCTACAGCGCAATTCATAAAAAAATGTAACTTTGTGTGAAGTAAATAGTTGTTACACTAACTATTAAGAAGCGAAACAAATGAATAAAAGTGTCCTAGTAAGTGGCGGTACCAAAGGGATCGGTCGTGCGATCATCGAGCGCTTTGCCAAGGAAGGGTTTGACATATTCACCTGCTCCAGGAATGAAGGGGATTTGGCCGCCCTTCGAGCTTCTCTTGCTTCAAGGTACCCAAGTTGTTGCGTTCACACTTTTGTAGCAGACCTTTCCAAAAAGGAGGAGGTGATTGCATTTGCAACAGGTGTCAAGGCTATTGGCATTCCCGATGTAATCGTCCACAATACGGGCCTTTTTCTTCCGGGTTCCTTGCATGCGGAGCCTGATGGGAATTTGGAATTTTTGATTCAGACCAACTTGTATTCGGCATACTACTTGACCCGTGCTTTTGCTTCGGAACTGATGAATCGCAAGTCTGGACATATTTTTAGTATTGGATCCATTGCAGGCATCACCGCTTATGCCAATGGAGGGAGTTACTCCGTATCCAAGTGGGCGATGCTCGGCATGACCAAGTGCTTCCGAGAGGAATTCAAACCGTATCAAATTAAAGTGACTTCGATTTTACCAGGAGCTACCCTTACCGATGCTTGGGCAGGGGTGGATTTGCCGTCTACTCGCTTCGTGAATGCGGAGGATGTGGCTGATTCAGTTTGGGGAGCCTATAACCTTTCCCCTGGTGCTGTAGTTGAAGAACTAATTATTCGTCCCCAACTAGGAGATATTTAAGCTATGGAATCTCAATTGAAGCCTTTTGAAGGCGGTTATTGCAACAGTTTAACTCAGTATTCCCGGAGGGTAACCATACCTGTTCGGGTAGGTGATGTGGTCATTGGTGGGGATAACCCTATAGTCGTGCAGTCCATGACTACTGTTGATACGATGGATACGCAAGGATCTGTGGAACAATGCATCCGTATGATTGACTCTGGATGTGAGTTGATCCGGATCACAGCTCCATCCCTCAAGGAGGCGGAGAATTTGCGGAATATCAAGGTGGAACTGCGAAAAAGAGGCTATACCACTCCCTTGGTAGCCGACATTCACTTCACGCCGAATGCGGCCGAATTGGCAGCAAAAATCGTTGAGAAAGTGCGAATCAATCCCGGCAACTATGCCGATAAAAAGAAATTTGAAGTGCTGGACTACACGGATGCTTCGTATGCAGAAGAGCTAGAGCGTATCCGAGAGCGGTTTTTGCCTTTGATTAAAATATGTAAGGAACATGGTACGGCCATGCGTATCGGTACCAACCACGGTTCCCTTTCCGATCGTATCATGAGTCGCTACGGAGATACGCCGCTAGGGATGGTGGAGTCGGCCTTGGAGTTTCTCAGAATCTGCGAAGACGAAAAGTACCACGACATCGTCATCTCCATGAAGTCCTCCAACACCCAAGTGATGGTACAGGCCTACCGCTTGCTGGTTCAAAAGCTAAACGAGGGTGGTTTCAAACCTTATCCCTTGCACTTAGGGGTGACTGAGGCAGGAGAGGCAGAGGACGGACGAATTAAGTCCGCAGTAGGCATTGGTACCTTGCTAGAAGATGGCTTGGGAGACACCGTGCGTGTTTCCTTGACCGAAGACCCCGAATTTGAAGCGCCTGTAGCCCGAGCCTTGATTGATCGCTACACGCACAGAGCTGCGCATGCGCCTATTACTTCAATTACCGAATATCCAATTACTCCTTTTGACTACAGCAAAAGACAGGCGACTGAAATCTACAATTTTGGAGGACAGAATGTGCCTCGGGTGATTGCGGATATTTCACAGCTTGAACAAGTGACTGATCGGGAAATGAAGGCTGTGGGGCATTTTTACCTTCCCGAATTGGACAAGTGGAAGATGAATGACTTGGGCTGTGACTTTATTTATTCAGGAAATCATTCCATTCCCTTTATGCTCCCCAATGGGATGAAGGAGATTCAGAATTTTTCGATTTGGGAAAAAGTAGCAGACCAACAAAATAAGTTTCCTCTGTACCAGCTCTCAGAATTTAGAGGGGCAACTCATTTTCACCCGGAACTTAATTTCCTCGAGGTCTCCGATCTAGAAATACACGATGCGATTGCGCTGGTAGGTGCGCGAAAAGACACCGTACTTATTTTAAATACCTCGAATGCTCATGCGCTTCCAGCTGTGAGAAGGGCTTTTGTAGACCTTCTTTTGGCCAATTGTGCTGTGCCTGTGGTGGTAAAAGTGAGTTACCCAGTGCAGCATGCTGACCAGACGATGCTCTATGCGGCTACCGATGTGGGCGGGCTATTGGTGGATGGACAGGGGGATGGAATCTTTATTTCCTTGCCTCAAGAATCCCAGGCTAGTCGGGGTGAATTGTTGGAGCAGATCAAGCTGCACAACTCGGTGAGTTTTGGAGTGCTTCAAGCTGCACGCACGCGCATGTCCAAGACGGAATACATTTCTTGTCCTTCTTGTGGGCGTACGCTTTTTGACCTGCAAGAGACTACGGCAATGATTCGTAAGCGTACCGATCACTTGAAAGGGGTAAAGATTGGCATCATGGGTTGCATTGTCAACGGTCCTGGAGAGATGGCCGATGCGGATTATGGCTATGTTGGTTCAGGCAAAGGAAAAATCACCTTATACAAGGGCAAAGAAGTGGTGAAGCGATCTGTGGCTTCTGAAAAAGCGGTAGACGAATTGATCAACATCATCCGAGAGGATGGCAAGTGGCTCGAACCGGAAACTATCTAAAAACAATGCTTCCAGTTGGGAAGGAATAAACTTAATTTCGTTCCTGTTGGTTATCCATTAAATTGAAGTTCTCATGTCTGAAAAAAATCAAGTAAAAGAGTTTTTCAAGTTGGGTGAAGTAGGGAATTATTTTCTGCGGGTATTCAAAAAGCCGGACCCAAATGCTCCCACCAACATCAACTTGCGCATGATGCATGGCATCAACAAGATTTCCATTTTGATTTTCCTCTTTGCCGTCATTTTTTGGTCGGTAAAAAGACTCTTTTTCTAAAAAACTTAGTTTGATTTAAGTGAATAGCGTTGAAAGTCTTCCGCTAGAGGGTTAATCTTAGTTGATCATCCGCTTTTTTAAGATTAAACAGAAAAATATGCGGTTCAATTAGGCGGGCTGTCAACCGTGGACTGTCGTCTGTCAACAATTATCCGCAGTTTTAAATAGGAAAGTAGGGCCACTGGTAGGTTTTCGGATAAGCTAAAAAAGAATCCCCAGTTGGAAGCTCAGACTGTGGTACAAGGTAGAAGTAGAGTTTAAGGAGCTAAATCCCTCTGGAAGGGCTTTTCGTGTACGGAAAAGAGGAATCTTTGGACTCGTCTCAGCTTGGCTATGGCTACCTTCATGAAAATAGGTTGGCTGTCTTTTGTATCCTATACTTCCAGTAAGTGCCCAGTTCCCTTTTTTGGCGGGTAGTTTTATGCCTACTGCTGGGCGAAATACTAGTCCAGATTCGTGCCAAGTGCTTGACCATTCTGTTCGTTCCACTTGTTCTAGAACCGTGGATCCATAGCCCAGATCAAGGCTGCCAAAAAATTGGGGTTTCGACTTTTGTCCTAAAAATCCTCTCCAACCGATTCCCACAGGAACTAGGGTTATGCTCGGATAATCATCCAATCCAACAAAAACTCCAAGGTTCTGATTTCGAAAAACTTCCTTTCCATGAAAGGCGGTAAAGGAAAGCGTGGTTCTAGTGCTGGTTTTTTCTTCCCAGAGGTCTTTCGTTTTTCCGCCAAGCAAGCCCAGTTCAAGTTGAGTCATCCAAGCTTTTGTTTGTGCCATCGAGGAATGAAGCACACCAAAAGAAAGGGCGATAAAAAAAAGGAACTTCTTTTTCATGCCTTTAGCTGACTTCAATGGGGTTGCTAACTTGGATGCAACTTAACTTTTTGAGTCGTGCGGGATTGCTGTAATCGTACTGGCATACCCCATCTGGCCCGATGACGATCAAGGACTTGGGTCCAGGAATAAGGTCTACTGACTTCATGGATTGGAGGAATTCCAACTGGTTTTTGTCAATAGCAAGCACATCGGATACGTTAAAACTTTTGAGTCCATGTTTGCCTTCTGCTACATATAGGTAGTTTTCTGCCAAGCCCAATCCATGTGGGTTCAGCATGGGGTAGGCCTTCTTGAGTTTGGGCTGGTAAGGATCTCGGATGTCAATTACTTGGAGTTCGTTGACTCCGTTCACACAAAAGTTACCGCTGCGTAAGGTCACAAAAGCATAGTCTTCATTGACTACCACTGGGTCGCAGGCCAATACGTGTTCGTACACTGCCATGCGTACGGGGTTTTCCGGTTTGCTGGCATCGTAGATGTGCATGCCCCGGTTGGAACCGATAAATAATTTTTGATCAAAAGGAAAGATGGTTTCAATGCCCCAGCCCAGTTCGATGGGCTTAAGGAACTTGGGTTCGGCGGGATTGAGCACATTAAATACGCGAAGTGTGCTTTCGTCTACTGCAAAAAGATGCCCGTCCATCAACGTAAATCGTGCCATGGATCCACCGGTACCGTAACTCTGAGCAGCTTTGGCCATATTTGAAGTGAGGCTCATGCTAGGACGGACCGTCCACATGTCGTTGTATTCCCAGCGTGGAGAATCACTGGTAAGCACGGTATCCTTGAAGGTGATGATTTTTCCTGTGCTGTGCTGGTAAAGGTGGTTGAACACATCTTCCACGCGCTTGACTAGGCGGATATTTCGAATGTTGCTGAGGTCAAAAGCAAGCAAGTCCACGTAATTGTCTGCGTAAAGGATGTCGCTATTGATTGCCAAATCCACATTTCCCTCAATCGGGATAAAACTCAGGTTGATGGGGTTTGCTGGATTTTTGTTGTCGTAAATGTGGATTCCTTCATTTGGTTCATTGATCAGTAAAAAATCCTTGTAGATGTAAATCTTTCCAGGGTTCTCTATTTCCTGAGCTGGAGCAATTGAAATTTCTTGAGCGCGAACATCCTTCATTTCTAGGTAAACGGGCATCATCGTGCGAAAGGTGTAGGTGCTTTTGACCTCATCCATACACGAAAAAAGTAGGCTGCTGCCAAAAAGCACGATAAAGAGGAATTTGATGCGGTTTTTCATCGAGAATGTTGTTTAAAAAGCGTGACACAAAACTAATTTAATTTCAAACGCTAGGCTAGCCCGATTCGCTACAAGGGAGAATAATTTTTCTTTGAATCTGTGTCTTTTCCTTGTGGAAGTCTTTGAATCGAGAGGTTGGGGCTTTGCTTAGGGGATTTTTTGTTTGCTTCTTTTTTATAGCGCAAGAATGCGTTTTCTGCTTCAAATGTGTAACTTTTGGAAGACGCAAGCGCTATGAATTCACGACGAAAATTTATCCAAAACACTTCCCTACTCGGTTTAGCCATGAGTGTACAACCCAATTTATCCCTATTTGCTGCCCAAAAGAAGGTTTTGGGCCATGGTGATTTTCAGTATACCCTCGATGCCAGTTGGGGTAATTTGGACCCTACCAAAGTTCCGGTGGTCAACTGTCATGAGATGGTCATGGATCGAAAGGGGCGAATGATTCTTTTGACAGATGAGCCTAAAAACAATGTAATCATCTACAGTCAATCAGGTAAGTTGCTGGATACTTGGACTTTGGGCTTGACCTCCGCCCATGGACTCTCCTTGGTAGATGAAGGGGATGCGGAATACTTATGGGTGGTGGACAATGGAGGTAGAGTCCTCAAAACCACCTTGGATGGGAAGGTAGTGATTGAACTTCCTTCTCCTGTAGCAGAAGGGATTTATACCGATAAAATGCGCTGGGTACCTACCGAAACAGCCGTAGCTCCCAATGGGGACTTGTATGTGGCGGATGGCTATGGTTCCCAATACTTTTTGCAATACGATAGCCAAGGCAAGTTTATCCGAAAATTTGGAGGTGCCGGTAATGGAGACGATCAATTTAGTACTGCGCACGGCATTGCCATTGACTCACGAGGACCAGGTGTTCCTAGTTTATTGTGTACCTCAAGGGGGCACAATTCTTTCAAGCGCTTTACTTTAGATGGGAACTACCTAGAAACGATCTTCCTTCCGGGGGCTTATGTTTGTCGACCGGTGATCCATGGAGAGAACCTCTATGCAGGTGTTTGTTGGTCACGGTTGCGGTACCTAGAGCAAACGGATAATTCGGGTTTTGTGACCATTTTAAATAAAGAGAACCGGGTGGTCTCTAATCCTGGGGGTACGGAGCCGCATTACCACAAGGGGGTCTTGCAAGTGATGCTTCAGGAGGAGGCAGTATTTCAACACTGCCACGATGTGTGTATTGATCAGGATGAGAACATCTACGTTTGCCAATGGAACGCAGGGAAGTCTTATCCGATTAAATTGACGCGGGTGTGATTCAGTAAAGGTTTTTCAGAATTTAGTGGCGGAACTAGGCTGTAGCTCGTATTAGTAAGCGTAGAGTAGTATAAACTAATTTTTAAAATGACTCCGACTATGTTTCTAACTGAATTTCAATTGACTAGCTATTTTTTGGTTTATGTGGCCCTCCTGCTGGTATCAGCTGTATTCGTATTATTGAAGAATCAATGGACCTTTAAGGACAAGCTGTTGAGACTCCTGGTCCTGTTCCTAATTCCAGTTTTGGGTTTACTGATGCTTGCAGTAGAGCAGTTGATGAAAAAAAGGGTTGAAATGCTCCAAAAATAGAGACTAGCGAATTTGTAAGGAAGCGCTTCCATCATTCAAAAGGGACTATTCGAAAGAATAGCTCCCTTTTTCTTCTTCTGGGCTTATTCCAAAATTAGGGGGAAGTGAGACTAGAGCTGGGTATAGCGTACAAGAACTACCGGTGGATAAACGCCTAGAAAAAGGTGGATAACTTGTTCGTTTACAGGCGATTTCATGGTAAAAATTGTGGGGAACTTTTTAGAAAAATACTTGGATTATTTTTTTTATTCAGCCAACTTTAATTCATCAAGTAAGAGAAAAAAAGACCGAAAGTAAGATTTCGGGTCGTAGTTTGAAAGTTTGAGATCGGGCACAAAGGGGGGCCTACCTTCGGGTAAGTCTCTGAGACAGGAAACTGCAGAAATGCCAAAAAACGATGGGCTTGAATTTGAGGACTTCTTCGGAAAGAATCAAAGTTCCAGGCAAGAAGGATCAAGAAAGAAATTTCTAGATTGAGAGGGGCAACCCCAGAATTGCAAAAAATGGATTAATCAGCACAGATTTTCTTTCGGGAAAGTTTGTACA
>CANGZP010000004.1 GCA_947458475.1 Cyclobacteriaceae bacterium
AATAACTTATGATTTGTTAATATTAACAAATCAATCCACCCAAAATCACCTAGGACATGCAACTCACCCGTCTATTTGATCTTATACCCTATCAGATTCAAAAATTTAATAAAGAAATTGCCTTCAGTAGAAAAGAAGATGGTGTCTGGAAAACGTATTCGTCCAAGGAGGTTCAAGACATCATCGATGAATTGAGTTTGGGTTTCCTAGCTCAAGGAATCCAAGCTGGGGAAAAAGTAGCTATCATTTCAGAAAATCGCCCTGAATGGAATTTTATTGATTTGGCGTGTCAGCAGATTGGCGTGATCTCTGTTCCCATGTATCCGACGATCACGGTAGCAGATTATGCCTATATTTTTGATCATGCTGAAGTAAAAGTCATTTTTGCAGGGGATCAAACTATTTTTGACAAGGCCTTGCAGGCTGGAAATGGGCGCAAGATCTATACGTTTGACCGCTTGCCGGAAGTTGCACATTGGACTGAAGTGCAAGTAGCTGGAAAGCCTGGGGATCGTGCTTCTCTAGCGAATCACAAAGCCAATGTAAAGCCAGAGGATTTATTTACGATTATTTACACTTCTGGAACTACCGGAAGACCGAAGGGAGTCATGTTGAACCATGCGAACGTCCTTTCCAATTTGATGTCGGTTTCCCATATCATGTCTCCTCCAGTAGGCACCTCTAAGGTATTGAGCTTCCTACCGCTTTGCCATATTTTTGAGCGTACGGCATCTTTCTGTTTTGTGTACATGGGTTACTCCATCTACTATGCAGAAAACATGGAAACTATCGGAGACAATTTGAAGGAAGTACAGCCTCATCTGTTCAATACTGTACCCCGTTTACTTGAAAAAGTGTACGACAAGATTGTTGCCAAAGGCTATGAACTTACTGGAGTGAAGAAAAAACTGTTCTTCTGGGCCTTGGAACTAGGGCTTAGAAACGATCCTGCTGCCGATATGGGCGGCTGGTATGATTTTCAATTGAAGATTGCCAACAAGCTTATTTTCTCCAAATGGAGGGAAGCCCTCGGGGGAAATATTCAGCAGATCAATTCGGGTGCTTCGGCGCTTCAACCGCGTCTTGCCAGAGTGTTCTGGGCAGCGGGAATTCGTGTTTGTGAGGGCTATGGATTGACGGAGACTTCACCGGTAGTCACGGCTTCGATTGGTACGAAAGAAGAGATTCGAATTGGCTATGTGGGCAAGATTGTAAAGGATGTGGAAGTAAAAATTGCGGAAGACGGAGAGATTCTTGTCAAAGGTCCGAATATCATGCAGGGCTATTACAAAGAGCCGGAAATGACTGCTGATGTGATCAAAGATGGCTGGTTCCATACGGGAGACATAGGTGTTTTGGATGGCAGGTATTTGAAGATCACGGATCGCAAAAAAGAAATGTTTAAGACGTCCGGTGGCAAATACATTGCTCCACAGGCGATGGAAAATAAGTTTAAAGAATCCCCACTCATTGAACAATTGATTGTAGTGGGTGCAGATCGAAACTATCCGGCGGCATTGATTGTTCCGAGCTTTGATGGATTGAAGGAATTTTGTAAGCGAAGTGATATTGCCTACACGACAGATGCGGAGATGATCCAGAACGAACAAGTTCAGGAAAAGTATTTGAGCGAAGTAGCGAAGTTTAACGAGCTGTTTGGAAACTGGGAGCAGATCAAACGATTTGAATTGTTGGATGCGCCTTGGGGAATTGAGACAGGGGAGTTGACGCCTACCATGAAGCTGAAGCGTAAGGTAATCATGGAAAAGTACGCGGATCGGGTAGAAGCGTTGTACATGAAATAAGTACAATGTACTAAGTACCAAGTAAGAATTCGCATTAAGATTAGAATCCTGTATACCATCGCGATGGGCATTTAGTAGTCAAGTTGCGCTCTTTTTTTGCCACATAGGCACATAGTTTAAATCTATGTGTCTATGTGGTTTTTTTGCTTCTGTTGAAAAAACCCCAGATGACGTAAAAGTGAAATAGTACCAATTATTAGGTACCAAGATGGTCCAGAAGTAACATTATGCTCCTACCGCCAATCCTTACTTGGTACTTCGTACTTGGTACATTGTACAACTCCTGTATCCTGTACTTCACATTTTCTTTCCAAAATAGTATGCATGCATACAAAATTTTTCTAATTTAGGTGCGCTATGCTAGCGCGGAAAGACCTATGAAAAAGGAAGAGACAGTTGATTACCCCATTAAAAGTGCTTGGCATGCCATTTCAAGGATGTACAATCAGCAGGCTGCCGAGGAGGGCTTTACTACCGCCATTGGTTTTGTGTTGATCAACATCAACTCCAAGGAGGGTACCCCGGCCACCAAAATAGCACCTCTCATCGGTTTGGAGACGCGAAGTCTCACCCGCATGTTGAAGACTATGGAGGAGAAAGGACTGATTTACAAAAAGGCGGACCCGGTAGACAAGCGTTCTGTACGCATGTTTCTGACGGAGGAGGGAAAACGGAAAAAAGAAATCTCCGTTCAAAGTGTGAAACGCTTCAACGAACAAGTTCGTGCAGCATTAACGGAAGAAGAGCTGGCTAGTTTTTTCGGAGTCATCTCAAAAATTCAAAAAGTCATCGATCAAATTCAAACCAAAGAAGTCCTTTCTGGATTAAGTGAACAAGGAACCCACAGCAACGCATTTCAATAAATTAGACCATGAATAGAACCATTAAAAAAGTAGCCATTTTGGGCTCAGGGGTAATGGGATCCAGAATTGCCTGTCACTTTGCCAACATTGGCGTGCAGGTACTTTTGCTGGACATTGTCCCGTTTGAACTCAATGAGGAGGAACAAAAGAAAGGACTGACGAAGGAGTCTCCGCTTGTTCGCAACCGAATTGTGACCACTGCCCTTCAAAACACGCTTAAATCCAATCCTTCCGCGATTTACGAGAGGTCCAACGCGTCTAGAATTACAACCGGGAATTTTGACGACGACCTTCCCAAAATCAAGGATTACGACTGGGTCATCGAAGTGGTGGTGGAGCGCTTGGACATCAAGCAGCAGCTATTTGAAAAAGTAGAAAAATACAGAAAGCCAGGCACGTTGATCACCTCCAATACCTCGGGCATTCCGATGCATTTGATGTCTGAAGGGAGATCGGAAGATTTCCAGGCACATTTTGCAGGAACGCACTTTTTCAATCCTCCGCGTTACTTGAAGCTATTGGAAATTATCCCGGGTCCAAAAACTAAACCGGAACTCATTGACTTTTTGATGGGGTATGGAGACCGGTTTCTTGGAAAGGAAACCGTCCTTTGTAAGGATACTCCAGCCTTTATCGCCAACCGAATTGGGGTATATGCCATCATTTCGGGCATGCACGCCATTGAGAAGATGGGCTTTGGTGTTTCGGAAGTAGACAAGCTTACTGGCCCTGTCATCGGTAGAGCCAAGTCCGCCACCTTCCGCACCATGGATGTAGTCGGCCTAGACACCACGGTCAACGTATCCAACAATCTCTACAAAGCCCTTCCGCACGACGAGTCCAGAGACAAGTTTATCTTGCCGAAGATTGTGGAAGTGCTCTACAACAACAAGTGGTTTGGTGATAAAACCGGCCAAGGTTACTTCAAAATGACCCGCCACCCGGACGGGAGAAAGGAGCTTCAAGAACTAGACCTAAAAACCTTCACCTACAAAGACGTAGAGAAGCCGAAGTTTAAGGCGCTTGAGGCGGCCAAAGAAGTGGAAGATCTCAAAAAGCGACTGAAGCTGTTGGTCAACTTTGAAGATCGAGCAGGTGAGTTTTACCGCGCCTCTTTTTACGACTTGTTTAAGTATTGCGCCCACCGTATTCCAGAGATATCTGACGAGCTCTACCGTATCGATCAAGCGGTATGCGCTGGCTTCGGCTGGGAACTTGGTCCTTTCGAAACCTGGGATGCGCTAGGCGTAAAGGAGACTGTCGCTAAGATGGAAGCAGCTGGAGAAAAGGTGGCGGCCTGGGTGCACGAACTTCTTGCTGCTGGACACGAGTCTTTCTACAAGATTGTGAATGGCAAAAAAACATACTACGACATTCCCTCCAAGTCTTACAAGGAGATTCCTGGAATGGAGGAATTTGTCATTTTGGATACGCTGAAGTCAGCAGGCAAAAAAGTATGGGGCAATGCAGGAGCTACGGTCATTGATCTTGGAGACGAGGTCATTGGCTTGGAGTTTCACTCCAAAATGAATTCCATGGGTGCCGAAGTCATTGAGGGCATCAATACAGCAATTGGTATGGCTGAAAAATCCTACAAAGGCCTTGTCATTGGTAATGAGGGAGGCAACTTCTCTGCAGGAGCCAATTTGGCCATGCTGTTCATGTTTGCCGGAGACCAGGAATTTGACGAAATCAACTTGATGATCGCCCAGTTTCAAAATACGATGACGCGGGCACGCTTCTCTTCTGTACCCGTAGTGGTAGCGCCGCATAACATGGCCTTGGGTGGTGGATGCGAATTGTCACTCCATGCCGATCACATTCAAGCGCATGCCGAACTGTACATGGGCTTGGTGGAAGTAGGAGTGGGCCTAATCCCTGCCGGCGGGGGAACCAAGGAGATGACCCTCCGCTTCTCCAACGGCATCATTGGTGGGGACGTGGAGCTCAACCAGTTGCAGGAATACTTTATGAACATCGCTACGGCCAAGGTGTCTACTTCAGCTGAAGAGGCGCGTGGACTGGGCTATTTGCGTGCCAGCGATGGCATCTCGCTCAACCGCAAGCGACAGTTGGCTGACGCGAAAGCCAAGGTTATTTCGCTCTCAGACCTAGGCTATACGCAGCCTGTTCCTCAGCGCAATATCAAGGTATTGGGCAAAAGTGCCCTAGCCTATTTTGAAGCAGGGATTACTGGAATGATTTACGGGGGTTATATCTCCGAGCATGACGCCAAGATCGCCAAGAAATTGGCCAATGTAATGGCTGGAGGCGATTTGTCTTCCCCTACAGAGGTTACCGAACAGTACTTGTTGGACTTGGAGCGCGAAGCTTTCTTGAGTTTGACCGGCGAGAAAAAGACGCTGGAACGAATTCACAGTATTTTGTTTAAGGGAAAACCATTGAGAAATTAATTAAAGTATCAAGATGAAATTTGTACGAAGTACCAAGTACTATGTACCAAGATCCATCACAAGCAGAATTCATGTCTTAATGAGAATTACTACTTGATACTCTTCTTCTACTAAAAAAACAAATTAACATGGAAGCATACATTATAAACGGATATCGGTCAGCGGTAGGGAAATCCAAAAAAGGGGGATTTCGTTTTTATCGTCCGGATGATTTGGCAGCAGATGTGATCAAACATTTGGTGGCCAATACTCCTGGGCTTGAGCCCAAACTAGTCGATGACCTCATTGTAGGCAACGCCGTTCCTGAAGCCGAGCAAGGCATGCAAATGGGTCGAATGATTTCGCTCCTAGCCCTGGGAATGGATGTTCCTGGGTTTGTGATGAACCGCTACTGTGGCTCCGGCTTGGAGGCCATCGCTCTTGCCGTAGGAAAAATTAAAGCGGGAATGGCCGATTGCATCATTGCAGGCGGAACGGAATCCATGTCCTTGGTGCCCATGATGGGCTACAAGACGGCGCTCAACTGGAAGATTGCTTCGCAACACCCTTCCTACTACCTCAGCATGGGATTGACTGCGGAGGAGCTTGCCAAGGACTACAGCATTACTCGCGAGGAGGCAGATGCCTTTTCTGTTCGCTCTCACGAAAAAGCCCTTGCGGCGATTGCAGCAGGAAAGTTTAAAGACGAAATCGTACCCGTGGAGGTTGAAGAAACCTACCTAGACGAAAAAGGAAAAAAGAAAACCCGGAAATATGTGGTAGACACGGACGAAGGGCCTCGTGCAGGGACGACCATGGAGGCCCTTGCGGCGCTGAAACCAGCGTTTAGATTGGGTGGACAGGTGACGGCAGGAAACTCTTCTCAGACCTCCGATGGAGCCGCCTTTGTGGTGGTGATGTCAGAGCGTTTGATGAAATCACTTGGACTCGATCCTGTGGCGCGCATGATGTCTTATTCCGTAGCCGGGGTGGATCCGCGCATCATGGGTATTGGACCCAAAGAAGCCGTTCCTAAGGCGCTCAAGCAGGCAGGCCTTAGTCTCCAGGACATTGACCTTATTGAGTTGAATGAGGCCTTTGCTGCGCAAGGCTTGGCCGTGATGAAGTCTTTGGATATGAATCCAGGCATCGTCAACGTCAATGGCGGAGCGGTTGCTTTGGGACACCCGCTGGGATGTACCGGAGCCAAGCTTTCCATTCAGCTCTTCAACGAACTCCGAAGACAAAACAAAAAGTACGGACTCGTGACCGCTTGCGTCGGCGGCGGACAAGGAGTAGCGGGAGTATATGAGTTACTTAAGTAAGAAATACGAAGTACGAGAGACGATATTTAAACTAATGTCGAATATCGAACGCTGATTAAAGAATGAAGAAGTGAAGATTTGCAATATGACATGAATTCTGCTCGAGAAGAATCTTGCCGGCCTACCGCAGGCAGGGTACATTATACTTGGCCTGCCCGCCGCGGCGGGTACTTCGTACAAATTCTGTCTTGATACTTGATACTGAATACTTGATACTAAACGAACGATACTAAAAACACAACATAAAATGTCAACACAAACCAACAGCATCCAAGGCGGAGAGTTTCTTGTAAGAGAAACCCCAGCGCAGGATATTTTTATTCCTGAGGAATTCAGTGAAGAACAAAAAATGATGGCTCAAGCCTGTCAAGATTTTATCGACACGGAGATCAATCCAAATGTGGAGAAAATTGACAGCATGAAGCACCCGGAATTGGTGCCGGCACTTTTCAAAAAGGCGGGTGAATTGGGCCTGCTCGGTATATCCGTACCTGAGGAGTATGGAGGGCTAGGCATGAGTTTCAACACCTCCATGTTGATTGCAGACATCATTGGTGCTTCAGGGTCTTTTTCTACCACTTATGGTGCACATACTGGGATTGGTACCTTGCCGATCTTGTACTACGGTACGGAAGAGCAAAAGCAAACCTACCTTCCCAAGTTGGCTACCGGAGAATGGGCAGCTTGCTATTGCCTCACTGAGCCAGATGCGGGTTCGGATGCCAACAGCGGCAAAACCAAGGCCGTTCTTTCTGCTGATGGAACCCAGTACCTGATTACAGGTCAGAAGATGTGGATTTCAAACGCAGGCTTTGCGGATCTATTCATCGTCTTTGCCAAAATCGAGGACGATAAAAACCTCACCGCATTTATTGTGGAGAAAACCTTCGGGGGAATTACCATGAATGAGGAGGAGAAGAAATTGGGCATCAAAGGCTCATCCACCCGTCAGGTGTTTTTCAACGACTGCCCGGTGCCTGTTGCCAACATGCTTTCTGCCCGTGGCAATGGCTTTAAAATCGCTGTAAACATTCTCAATATCGGCCGCGTGAAACTAGGCGCAGGGGTACTGGGCGGTGCTCGAACAGTGACTTCCCAGTGTATCCGCTACTCTGCCGAGCGAAAGCAGTTTGGCGTATCGATCAACAGCTTTGGAGCGATCAAAGCAAAATTGGCGGAGATGGCTACCCGAATTTATGCGACCGAGTCACTTTGCTACCGTGCAGGCCAAGACATTGAAGACCGAATGGGCGCATTGGCGGCTCAAGGCATGTCTGATTCTGAAGCCAAATTGAAGGCAATGGAGCAGTTTGCAATTGAGTGTGCCATTGCCAAGGTTCATGGATCCGAAGTGTTGGACTACATTGTGGACCAGGGCGTGCAGATCTACGGAGGCATGGGCTACTCTGCCGATGCACCAATGGAGCGCGCTTACCGAGATGCGCGTATTTCCCGAATTTATGAGGGAACCAATGAGATCAACCGTATGCTTATGGTGGGCATGGTATTGAAGCGTGCGATGAAGGGAGAAATCAACCTATTTGAACCCGCTATGGCAGTGGCTTCTGAATTGGTTTCTGTTCCTTCCTTTGAAAGCATCGATACCTCCGAGCTTTTTGCGATGGAGAAAGACCTCGTTCATAAATTAAAGAAGGTGTTCCTGATGGTCGGTGGAAAGGCCGCCATGGCTTTGCAGGATCGCATTGAGGATGAGCAGGAGATCATGATGAACTTGGCAGATGTCATGATTGAAATCTATGCTGCGGAGTCGGTGTTGCTACGATCTGAGAAGCTGGTCAGCCAACGAGGCGAAGGGGCTTGTGCTGCGCAAATTGCGATGTCCAGAATTTACTTGTATGAAGCGATTGACAAGGTGGAGGCTGCTGCAAAAGAGGCAATCGTTTCTTTTGCTAAAGGCGATGAACAAAAAGTAATGCTGATGGGCTTGAAGCGATTTACGAAGCCGGATTTTGTCAACACCAAGGAACTTCGTAGACAAGTAGCGGATGTGATGATTTCTGAAGGGAAATATCCTTTTTAAGTAAGGAACAGGAAATACGATGGAAATACCATAGAAATAATACGAGCAAGCTCGTAGAAATAAGGGGTACAATTCATGTTTCTACCTTATTTCACGAAGCGGCCCGCCGCGGCGGGTATTTCCAGCGTATTTCCATTGTGTTTTTCATTCCCTGTCCTTCAACTAATTTCTTCCAACTTCACCATCATGTCCCAAACGGCGATGCCCAGCGTCACTGAAATATTGAGGGAGTGCTTGGTGCCGAGCTGGGGGATTTCTAGGACCTCGTCACAGGACTTGAGCACTTCTTCTTCAACTCCGAAGACTTCATTTCCAAAGATGAGTGCGTAGGTGTTCCCTTTTTTGGGAGCAAATTGTTGTAGCGGAGTGGAGTTTTCCACCTGTTCCAAGGCACAGCAATACACGCCTTCCGCTTTTAAGCGGGTGATGGCTTCTAGGGTCGTGCTGCAATATTCCCAATCCACGGATTCGGTGGAGCCAAGGGCCGTTTTTTGAATATCTCGGTGTGGAGGAGTGCCCGTAATGCCGCAGAGGTAAATTTTTTCCACGCGGAAAGCGTCACCTGTTCGGAATGCCGAACCCACATTGTTGAGGCTGCGCACATTGTCGAGCACCAGGATGAGGGGAGATTTTTGGGTTTCTTTATACTCTTGAACGGACAGCCGCTCGAGCTCTTCCATGCTTAATTTCTTCATCTCTTTTATTTCCTTTTCGAATCGGCTATTTTCAGGTCTATTTTCCGATTCAAAAGTACGACAATTCTAATTCACCCATGAGCAAATCCAAAGACGGCCAAGAAACCCCCTTGATGAAGCAGTACAATGCGATCAAGGCCAAGCATCCTGGAGCCTTGCTGCTGTTTCGTGTGGGTGATTTTTACGAGACTTTTGGCGAAGATGCGGTCGCGGCAAGCCGCGTTTTAGATATCGTACTGACCAGGCGAGCCAATGGAGCCGCTTCACACATCGAGTTGGCCGGTTTCCCGCACCACTCACTGGACACCTATCTGCCAAAGCTCGTCCGCGCGGGCAATCGCGTAGCGATCTGTGATCAGCTGGAGGACCCCAAGACGGTGAAGGGCATCGTGAAAAGAGGGGTGACGGAGTTGGTGACCCCAGGTCTTTCTTACAATGATCAAGTCTTAGATACTCGAAAAAACAACTACCTGGCCTCCATTCACTTTGGAAAAGAGGTCCACGGGATTGCCTTTTTAGATATTTCCACGGGGGAGTTTATGTGTGCAGAAGGAAATGCATCCTATGTGGAAAAACTGCTGCAAAGCTTTACCCCTTCCGAGCTTATTTTTTCCAAAGCCGCCCGAAAAACTGCCGCTGAGCTCTTCAAAAATGAATTTGTCACCTTCCACTGTGAAGATTGGGTGTACCAGTACGACTTTACCTACGACAAACTCAAAAACCATTTTGGTACGACGAGCCTCAAGGGCTTTGGAATAGAGGATTTGCCCGCTGCAAGTGTAGCTGCTGGCGCGATTTTGTATTACTTGGAGGAGACCGAGCACAAGGATATCCAACACATTTCCTCCATTTCTCGAATACCAGAGGACAAATATGTCTGGTTGGACAAGTTTACCATTCGAAATCTAGAACTGGTGTATCCGCAACACGAGGGTGGCGTGCCGCTCATTCAAATTTTGGACCAGACGGTGACGCCAATGGGCTCCAGAATGCTGAAAAAGTGGATGGTACTCCCGCTAAAGGAGAAGCAAGCCATCGAGGAGCGCTTGAATATTGTTGATTTTTTCTACCAAAACGCCTCCCTGATTGAGGAAATGTTGGGGCAGTTGAAACAAACTGGAGACCTGGAGCGCTTGATCTCCAAGGTGGTTGTAGGGCGGGCCAATCCGCGTGAGATCAATCAGATTAAGCGCGCTCTTCATGTGGTCGTTCCCATTAAATCCGTACTCAAAGCCCAGTCTAATCCCACGCTCAAGCGCTTATCCGAACAGTTGCACCCTTGCGAATTGTTGGTTGAAAAAATCGAAAAGGAACTCCAAGAGTCCGCGCCGATGCTGTTGCATCAGGGTGGAGTGATCAAGGATGGAGTAGATCCGAGTCTGGATGAATACCGTGGTTTGGCGAATACGGGCAAGGATTATTTGCTGCAAATTCAACAACGCGAAATCCAGTTAACAGGTATTTCTTCCTTGAAGATCTCCTACAACAAGGTGTTTGGCTACTATTTGGAAGTGACCCATGTGCACAAGGACAAGGTGCCTGATACTTGGATTCGCAAGCAAACCTTGGTGAATGCCGAGCGGTATATTACCCCTGAGTTGAAAGAGTACGAGGAGAAAATCCTGCATGCAGAGGAGCGAATGATTGCCCTGGAGCAAAAATATTTTCAGGAGCTCGTGTTAGAAGCGGCGGCCTATGTGGTGCCCATCCAACAAAATGCAAAGGTGCTGGGAATGTTGGATGCCTTGCTTTCCTTTGCCAAGGTAGCCAGCAGCAACGGCTACTGTCGTCCCAAGATTTCCAATACGGAAACCCTTGAAATCAAGGAAGGAAGGCATCCCGTGATTGAAAAGCAGTTGCCTGTCGGGGAAAGCTACGTTCCGAATGACATCTACCTAGATCACGATAGCCAGCAAATATTGATCATTACGGGGCCCAACATGGCGGGTAAATCGGCCTTGCTGCGACAGACGGCCTTGATCGTGTTGATGGCGCAGATGGGGAGTTTTGTGCCCGCAAGCTATGCTCGGGTGGGGATTATCGACAAGGTCTTTACACGAGTAGGCGCATCAGACAACCTGTCCAAAGGGGAGTCTACCTTTATGGTGGAGATGACCGAGACGGCCAGCATTCTCAACAACCTCTCCAACCGAAGTTTGGTCTTGATGGATGAAATCGGGAGAGGAACCTCTACCTACGACGGCATCTCGATCGCCTGGTCCATTGTCGAGTACCTCCATCAGCACCCGAATAGCAAGGCTAAAACCCTATTTGCCACGCATTACCACGAGCTGAACCAGCTGGCGGCCGATTTTCCGCGCATCAAAAACTTCAATGTATCCGTCAAGGAGGTGGGCAACAAAGTCATCTTTATGCGCACACTCAAGGAAGGTGGAAGTGAGCATAGTTTTGGAATCCATGTGGCGCAGATGGCGGGCATGCCGAACCCGATTGTGCTTCGTGCCTCTGAGATCATGTCGCATTTGGAGAAGGATAAATCCACGAAGGAAAAAAACGCAAAGCTTTCGACTGTTCCCAAATCAAATTTCCAACTGCAGTTATTTGAGATGGATCCCAAACTGGCAGAAGCCAAAAAATTATTGGATGAGCTGGATATCAACACCATATCGCCAATTGAAGCTTTGCTGAAGTTGCACGAATTGAAAAAGAAAATGGAATAGGCAGGAGGTAGCCTTCTAAAATTACAAGGGAGAATCTGCGTTTTTTCAAGAGAAAGAGGGAAGATATTGGAGATGTACGAAAAAAATCTTGGGATTTGCCTTGTAAAAATATGAAGAGGGATTACATTTGCATCCACAATGCGAGAGTAGCTCAGCTGGTAGAGCACGACCTTGCCAAGGTCGGGGTCGCGAGTTCGAATCTCGTCTCCCGCTCAAAAGCCCTTGAAAAAGGGCTTTTTCATTTCAGCTCAGGAGAACCTGACTGAAATCTCTACATCGGTAGAGGAAGCCGGGATGGTGGAATAGGTAGACACGCAAGACTTAAAATCTTGTGGCCATATCGGCCGTGCGGGTTCGATTCCCGCTCCTGGTACAGAAGCCCCGTAGCGATACGGGGCTTTTTGTTTTTTCCAGCAGCCCTGCTTACCACGTAGTTTGATTGCTTTTTTGGAAGCGCCAGTTCGAGTAGCAGAAAAATTAGTTAACTTGATATCAATAACAGGGGCGATTATTGTTAAGATTGACTTAAAACTCGACAAGAATTTTTTGCTTCCGTTCAGAAAACAGTTAGCTAGTGAATTTTTCAAACGCTTGGAAACCAAGCGTAATTAATGGCCAAAACGCCCTTTTTTTTGAGTTTTCGGCACAAGTATCAGGATTAAGTGTTGGTTATTACCGTGCCAACACTTTAGTTATTTCAATTTTTTGGCACAGTAATATTTCCAATCAAACTGCAGTATGGACATGAAATTAGTAGGCAGAATTCGTGAGCAAGAGCTTTTAACCGATGCCCTCACGAGCCACCGATCTGAGTTGGTCGCAATCTATGGTAGAAGGAGAATAGGAAAAACCTATCTAGTGAGGGCTTTCTTCGGAAAGCAAATCACCTTTAGCTTCACCGGGTTAAGTAAAGGAAAGAGGTCTGAACAATTAAAAAGTTTCATGCTTAAATTGAATGAAGTGTCTGCCGAATTCATGCTTAAAAAGCCCAGAGATTGGCTTGAAGCATTCAGCTATTTTAAATCCTATTTAAAGGGAATAAAGGAAACACATAAAAAGAAGGTGGTGTTTATTGATGAATTTCCTTGGGTAGATTCACATAAATCAGGCTTTTTACCCGCATTTGAAAATTTTTGGAATGACTACTGTACGACGAGATCAGACCTTCTTGTGGTCGTATGTGGTTCTGCAGCGGCCTATATGGTAAAAAATATTATCAATAATTCTGCAGGATTAAGTAAAAGGGTAACTCAAACTATTAAACTCAGTCCTTTTAGTTTAGGTGAAACTCGTGATTTTTTTAGGCACAAAGGGATTCCAATGGAGGAATATGAAATTTTGAAAATATACATGGTTTTGGGAGGGGTTGCTGAGTACTTGGAGCATGTAAAGCCAGGAGAGTCTGCCATGACAACGATAGAAAATCTATGTTTTAAACCAAGGGCGTATTTGGAGGATGAATATAACCAAGTCTTTAAATCTCTATTTGAAGAGCGTTCTTATCATCAAAAGATTATGGATGCGCTGGCGGGGGGAAACAAAAAAGGAATGACCCGAGAGGAGATTCTTGAAGTTTTGCAAGTTTCTTCTGGAGGAAGGTTTTCAGATTCATTGGACGACCTGCTTCAATCGGGGTTTTTGTTGAAATATGATTCATTTAGGAATAAAAAAAAGACCTTACTTTTTAGAATCTTTGACGAGCACTGTTTATTTCACCTTCAGTTTATGAGACCATTCAGTGGATCAAATTGGATGCAAATTTTTCAGAAACAAGAATATAAAACGTGGTGTGGTTATGCCTTCGAAACCATTTGTCTAAAGCATGTCAATCAAGTCAAGAAAGGATTGAAATGTGATCAAATTCAATCTTCAAATTATAGCTGGAGTAACGATAAGGCTCAAATTGATTTGGTAATCAATCGAGATGACGGCGTAATTACACTTTTAGAGATTAAGTTTTTCAACGATGAAATGAGTTTAACTCAATCAGATCTTGATTGCTTAAGAAATAAAGAAAATCAATTCCGGCTTACAACTAAAACCAAAAAAGGCCACTATACAGGAATGCTGACTACTTGGGGAGTAAAACCAAATGAATACAGCAAAGCAATCGTTTCGAACAATCTAACCATGCATTGTCTCTTTGACTGACGTTAGGAAAAACCACGTACGCCGGTTTGTTTATGAATTTCGTGGTGTCTATCTACTTGTAAATCAGTTCGTAGTATTCTCGGGCCATGCGGTTGCTTTCAAAACTGGCCAGTACCTCTTGCATGCCTGCCTGCACGATATCTCGCCATTTCCGCTTGTTGCTGTAGTAGAGTGGAAGAATCTCGTTGGTCAAGATCTCATAGAGGTGATCCAAATCGTGGTCGTCCTGATCTTCGATGGATAGCCTATGATAGTCTGCTTGAGGTACGATAAAGCTATTCTCTCCATGCTTGGCAAATTCACAGATCCAGCCATCGTCGGTACTGAAATTGACAGAGCCGTTCATGGATGCGGTCATTCCTGAGGTACCCGATGCTTCCCGAGGCACGCGAGGATTGTTGAGCCAGAGGTCTGACGCTTGCTTGAGGCGCTTGCTTAGCGCCAGTTCATAGCCCACACACACGGCCACATTCTTGAAGCGCTTGCTCAGGTGCACCAGCGAATTGAATACCGAAATAGCACCATAGTCCATGGGATAGGGCTTTCCTGCCCAGATGATTTGTACCGGAAGCTGTGTATTGTTGACCAAGGCTTCAAATCGCTCCAGATCTCGTGTGATTAAGTCGGGGCGCTTGTAGGCCGCAAATCTTCTCGCCCAAACAATAGTGAGTACATCGGGATCGAAGATTTTACCGGTTTGGTCGGCCACAATCTCAAAAGCCCGCTTTTTGAGGTGGCGTTTTCGGTCATCAAAGCCAGCATTATCTGCCTCTTCCATGAAGCGGTAGAGTTGTTTGTCAGACCAATACTTCCAGTTTTGTGCGTTGGTGACGGATTGAATGGTTGGGATTTCGTCATACCCTGCCCACATTTGGCGGCTCACCTCTCCGTGGAGCTTACTTACCCCGTTGGCAGCGCGAGCAAAGCGTAGGGCGGCTAGACTGTGATTGAACTGGGTTCCTTCCATTCCGGTAAGTTGCCGTACCTCTTCTTGGGAATGTCCGTAGAAGTAGCTCATTTTTTCACAGAGGTAGAAGTCGTGTTTCTCGTTTCCTGCTTCCTCTGGTGTGTGGGTCGTGAAGACCAGGCGCTTTTGGACTTCCTCTTTTTTCCCATACTTTTTCATCAGGTAAAAGGCACAACTTACCCCATGGGCTTCATTGAGGTGATAAACTTCGGGATTGAAACCCAAAATATCGATCAGCGTGGCTCCGCCGATGCCCAGAAGCATCATTTGTGCAATTTTTGCAGCGGTATCTGAGTCGTACAAGCGATGGGTAATGGTTTGACTGAGGTAGTCATTTTCCGGAAGGTCCGTGCTCAGCAGAAAAAGGGGTGCTGATTGGAAGGTTTCTGGAGCCAGATAGTAGGCCTTCACCCAGACGGGTTGGTTGTGTACGGGTACCGTAAACTTGATGCCCGTATCTTCCAAAAAACTGTAATACTTCTCGTACCATTCTGCCTTCAAGGTTTGGTCTTGGTTGCGAACTTGGTCGTAATAGCCATACTTCCAAAGGATGCCGATACCTATCAGGTTTTGCTTTAGCTCATAGGCGCTGCGCAAATGGGAACCGGAAAGGAAGCCAAGTCCACCGCTGTAGGTTTTAAGGGGCTGGTGGATGGCAAACTCCATCGAAAAATAGGCTACCGATTTGGAGAATGCTTTTGCTGGGGTATAGGGAAGGGTATAGTTGTTGAATTGTGTCATTGCATTTGGGGGGTGGGCGAATCGAAATTTACAACCAAATGCTGGAAAAGGGGAAAGCGAGGATAAATTTTAAAGGAAAACAAAAAAAGGCCCCGCAGATATGCGGAGCCTTTTGCTAGTTAAGCGGTTGGTAGCGCTGTCCGTGCCGCACGATCTGGGTCGTTTTGAACTTCTGAAACATCGTTGAGTACCATGGTTTCTCCTTTTTCCACAGTGAATTTAGGCCAGGAGGGCAGTCCTGCGCCATTTGGATTGCCGGTTTTCATAAACGCGAGCAAAGAGGCCGACATTTTAGCTGCAAGGGCCCGAGGGCGCTTGCCTCCTCCTGTATGGGTATACATGCGGTCGGTATTGTCGTACCAGAAACAAATGTCTATGCAGTGAAAGGCCCGCATTCGGCCGTTGTATAAGTTGGGTTCCCAACCAAACCAAGCCATGTAGACGGGTGCTGTTTGCTTTGCTTTCGCATTTCCACAAGCGACCGCGCCCTGTCTGTTGGAAGCGGCAAGGGTCATGATTTCTGCAGGCTTTTTACTCGGAAAATTTGCTTTGTAGGCTTGGTAAACTGCCCCAGCCTTGTCTGCAAATCGGGACTTCATCGCTTCGATGATTTCTGCTTCTCCAGCTGCTTCTAGCGCCGCATTGGTTCGAGTCGCCCCCCACTCGTGAAAGGTGGTACAGATCATTAGCGGAATGTCATTGGTGTGGTCGGTTGAATTACTAAAAAACTCTCCTGTAGGCACATTTACGCCATCGGCGACGGGTCCATAACCGCCTCGAAAACCGGGAAGTGGATTTTCCTTGCGCATCCGGTCCAGTGCTTTATTTGCTATATCGATGTAGGTTCTCCAAGGAATGTCTTGTAGCTTGTCTACTTCTGTTGGACCGAGACCAGCAGCTTCCAAGACAAAGCTTCCCAGCTTTCGGCTGTACTCTTGGCTATTTGCTTTGAGCATGCTTCCGCTAAGGGCCACACCTTTGTGGACGAGTCCTTTGGCGGCCGGCATGGCCATCGTGCAAGTCACTTTTGCACCCCCACCAGATTGGCCCATGATTGTGACATTACCTGGGTCTCCTCCGAAGTTGGCGATATTGTCTCTTACCCATTGCAGGGATGCGATGATATCCAGTTGGCTGACATTTCCCGAGGCAGCATACTTTTCTCCGCCCACACCAGAGAGGTCGGTAAATCCGATAGGCCCCAAACGGTGGTTGATGGAGACAAAGACAGCCTCTCCTTTTTTGGCAAAGTTTTCTCCGTGGTACCCATCTTGTTCAATACCGTTTCCGTTCGTGAACCCACCTCCATGCAGCCAAACCAATACGGGTCTTTTTTTGCCATCGGCTAGTCCATTGGTCCAAAGGTTTAGCTTGAGGCAATCTTCGGAGACGTCATCATAGTTCCAATGATCCGCAAAAGAAGCATGTGCATTCGCATAGCGGCGGTCCATGATTTGAGGAGCGGTATTGCCCCACCAGATGGTGTCTTTAATTCCTTCCCAAGGGCTAGGTTTTTGGGGAGGCATAAATCGGTTTTTTCCTCCAGTGTCTGCTCCATAGGGAACCCCTAAGAAGGTGTATACACCATGGAGTTGGTAGCCTCTTACCTTTCCAAAACTGGTGTTGGCTATAGCGATGTCATCTCCGATGTGGAGGTATTGCTCGTCCTCATTCACTTGAGTGGGCGTTGGAGCTGTGCCGGCATTCACAGCAAATGGTGCGGCAGCTAAGGCGGCGGAACTTACGCCGACCTTTTGTAAAAAGGATCGTCTACTGTTTTTCATAGGTTCTTTGGGCTAAATTGAATGCATAAGTTGTGCCCTAAATCTAAGAAAATCAAGACTTTGCTTCGCGAAGTGTTGAGCGGAAAAAATTAGCCTTTTGACAGGTAATACTGAATAGGGATGGATGGGCTGCAAAGAAAAAGCCGTTGATCTGCAAAGACCAACGGCTTATAACTGTGGATAACTTTTTTAGAATTTCACTTTGGCAGCGATTTTTTGTCCTGCCCGTTCAAGCACGACCTGCGTTGAGTCGCCTTTTTTGAACACGCTCAATGCGCGCATGTAGCCCATCATGTCGTTGATGGTGGAGTCGCCGAGTTGGATGACAATGTCGCCTTTTTGCAGTCCCGCAGCTTGTGCTGGCTTGCCTTCTGATACGCCATCCACACGCATGCCCTTACCATCGAAAAGGTAATCGGGAACTACGCCCATGGACACCGTAAATCTCGGAGAGTCGCTAGAGTCTTTGGTTTTGGTGAAGGCCAACTTTGGTTCTGCATCCAGCCCCGCAATCAGTCTAGATATGTAACGAACTACCTGTACCAAACCTTCGTAGTTGATTTTTTCCGCATCATCACTAGGCTTGTGGTAGTCGGCATGCTGTCCCGTAAAGAAGTGGAGGACGGGCAGGTCTTGTAGGTAAAAGGAAGTGTGGTCCGAAGGACCTACGCCTGATTCGGAAGGAACAAGCTTGAGGCTATCTGCATTGATGGGGTCAAGTACTGGAGGAAAACTAGGGCTCGTGCCCACTCCATGTACAGCGAGCGATTTTTCAGCGTTAAGACGACCCACCATGTCCATGTTGATCATGTAGTTGATCGTCTTTAGGTCTATAGTTGGGTTCTTTACAAAATAATTGGATCCCCAAAGCCCATTTTCTTCTCCAGAGAAAGCAATGAATAGGATGTTGCTTTTTAAAGTTTCGTACTTGAAAATCTTCGCTAGCGCCAAAAGGGCGGCAGTACCCGAGGCATTGTCGTCGGCACCGTTGTGGATCGCGGAATCTCCTCGGTGCAGGGACCCCTGACCGCCCATGCCTAAGTGATCAAAATGTGCTCCAATGACGATGGTTTTGTCTGCTTTTTTATCCAAAAAGGCAACCACATTTCGACCGGTAACACCCGCTCCATTGGTGCCAATTACGGCTTCCTCATGGGGGTTGCTTGGCTTTGAAACGGTGAATTCTTGAAAAAACCCATCCGTACCCATAGGTGTCAAACCTAACTTTTCAAATTCTTGGGCAAGGTATTTAGCTGCTTTTTGCTCACCCGTGGTGCCGATGGCTCTTCCACCCAAGTCATCAGCGGCAAGGAAATACACGTCTTTTTTCAGAGACGAGAACAATTCTTCATCTGTAGGGGGCCCATCGCAGGAACCAACGACGAAGGCAATGACAAAAATGGGGAGGAATTTCAAAAGATGTAGTTTCATCGGGCGGGATATTTAGCCCAAAGATAATAAGTAGTATCTTTGCCGGCATATTCTTTTTAGTCAAGATTCCTCATGAAGACCTTACGCCAACTCGGATTAGTTCTCCCCTTGTTAGTAACTGCCCTTACCCTTGTGGGTCAAGAGAAGCGATCTGCTTCAGATTCCTTGTTGCTGCACCCTGAGGAGATGAAATACCTCAAAAACATCAAGCAGCTTACTTTTGGTGGCAATAATGCCGAGGCCTATTGGTCTTTCGACGACAGCAAACTCGTATTCCAGTCTGATTATGCAAAATGGGGCAATTCCTGCGATCAGATGTTTTACCTAGACTGGAAAAAAGACGACCTATCTAAAAACACGCCCGCAAGGTTAAGCACAGGATTAGGACGCACGACCTGCGCCTATTTCCTACCAGGAGATAAAACAATCGTTTACGCCTCAACTCACCTAGTAGACCCGGCCTGTCCTCCTGTACCTGAGCGAAGAGCAGATGGCAAGTATGTATGGCCGATCTATCCGAGCTTCGATATTTTTACCGCGGATATGAAGGGAAATATTCTTTCCCAATTGACCCATGAGGCCGGCTACGATGCGGAAGCGACCGTTTCTCCCAAAGGTGATAAAATCGTGTTTACTTCCATGCGAACCGGTGATTTAGAGCTATTTACCATGAACATTGATGGCACGGACGTGAAGCAAATCACTACGGAATTGGGTTACGATGGGGGCGCATTCTTCTCTCCCGATGGCACCAAGTTGGTTTGGAGAGCTTCTCGTCCTCAGACTCCAGAAGCCATTCAAGAATACCAAGACCTCCTCAAAGAGGGATTGGTGAAGCCTACCGACATGGAATTGTATGTGTCCAATGTGGACGGAACAGACATCCGCAAGATCACGAGCCTGGGTAAAGCCAACTGGGCTCCCTTCTTTCACCCGTCTGGCAAGAAGTTAATTTTTGCTTCCAACCACCAGACGCAACGCGGGTATCCCTTCAACCTGTTTATGGTCAACCTAGACGGTACAGGCCTTACACGCATTACGCATGATGGGACCTTTGATGCATTTCCGGTGTTTTCCAACAATGGCAAGTACCTCGTATTTGCCTCCAACCGCAACAATGGTGGTACGCGAGACACGAACTTGTTCGTAGCTGAGTGGATTGGGGATTGATTTGAAGTCCCTACAATTCTTCTAAATGAGCTAAGTAATCCTCGGCTTGGTCCAAGAGTTCCTGCCGGTTGCCCATCTTGTCCCAGGTGCGGTAGACCATGCCAATGCGTGGATTTTTCTCAAGCAGTTCTCTGTTTCGGGCATGAAAGTGCCAATAGAGACTGTTGAATGGACAGGCACCTTCTCCCGTTTTCTTTTCGGCCTGGTAGGCACAGTTGCTACAGTAGTTACCCTGCTTTTTGATGTAGTTGGCTGAGGACACGTAAGGCTTGGTGCCGACGATGCCGCCATCGGCAAACTGGCTCATGCCTCGAGTATTCGTGATTTCGACCCACTCGATCGCATCGATGTAGATGCCAAGGTACCATTGATCTACCTCGTCGGGGTGAATCCCTGCCAGCAAGGTAAAATTACCCGTTACCATCAGTCGCTGAATGTGGTGGGCATAGGCCAAATCCAAGGATTGGGTGATGGATTGGTGGAGGCAGTTCATTTTTGTTTTTCCTGTCCAAAACCAACTTGGGAGCTTTCGCTCGTGCCCAAAGTAGTTCAGCTGCGCAAATTCAGGCATTTTGGCCCAGTAGATGCCACGCATGTACTCTCTCCAGCCCAAGATCTGCCGGATAAATCCCTCTACCTGAGCAAGGCCAATCTCCTCCCGATGTGCATGCCAATACCTCTCGACGGTTTGGATTACTTCTAAGGGAGAAAGCATCTTGCTGTTGAGGGAGAAACTCAGACGGGAGTGAAATAAGTACGGGTCCCAGGTGGTGAGCGCGTCCTGATACGCTCCAAAGTGTACCAGTAGCTCTTCGCAAAAATTCTGGAGCACTTCCAAGCTCTCTTTTCGCGAAGTGGGCCAATTAAAGTGGTCTGGATCAATGTTGCCGATGCAGTTCACCCCGGAAGCTTCTAGCATCTGGGTAATGTGCGCTACTTGCTTGGGGTGTACCCGAGGCTTCTTGAGCAGGGATCGGTCTTTTAGCGCTTTCCGGTTGTCCTGGTCAAAGTTCCATTGCCCTCCAATGGGATCCTTTCCCTCCATCAAGACCGCGTATTTTTTTCGCATTTCACGGTAAAAGGTCTCCATGAGGTAGGTTTTCTTGCCTTCAAAAAGTTGCTTTAGATAGCCACGAGAAGTTAAAAAGTGCTCCGTATCCACCGCTTCGCAGGGGATGCCAAGCGTCTCACAGCAGGCTTTCAGTTGCTGATCTAGTCGGTATTCGTCGGGAAGTAGGTATTCAAATCGGGTAAATTCTCCGCTTTTTACCAACTGATGGACCTGGGCAGAAAGGTCTTGGAGGTTTTTGGGATCATCCAAGGTCAAGTAGTACACCTTGTGTCCTTGCTCATGGAGCGTTTGAGCAAAGTGGCGCATGGACAGAAAAAAGGCAACGACTTTTTGAATGTGGTGGGCTACATAGTCGGTCTCCTGCCGCATTTCTAGCATGAGGTAGGTGACGGATGGACTTGGCGTTGCAAACCAGGAGTGTTGGCTGTTGAGCTGGTCCCCCAACACCAAGCGCAGGATTTTGGTCATAAAAAAAGGAGCTTTAGTTTCTAAAGTCCTTTTTGGTAGGGAATGTTTTGATTTTGGGATAAGCCTAGGAAAGGAGCTTGAAAAGTCAAGTTGCCGTAGGACCTACCATTGAATTAGTTCCTGATTCCGAATGAGGTCTTCAAACGCCTCCCGCTTCCGGATTAGGTGCGCTTTCCCTTTCCATACGAGCACTTCGGCAGGGCGAAGTCGTGCGTTGTAATTGGAAGACATGGTAAAGCCATAGGCTCCAGCATTCTGGATGACGAGGATATCTCCCTCTTTTACGGGTTGCAGCTGTCGTTGAGAGGCCAGCGTGTCTGTTTCACAAATGTATCCTACTACGGTATAGTTTGCAGTTGCTCCTTCGCGGTTGCTCAAGTTGTAGATGTCGTGGTAGGCATCGTACATCATGGGGCGGATGAGGTGATTTAGCCCGGAGTCTACCCCTACAAAATTCAATGTTGGTGTTTCTTTGACTACAGTGGCTTGGACCAGTAAGTAACCGGCTTCGCTTACGATAAATTTGCCTGGCTCAATCCAAAGTTCGAGTTGACGTCCATAGGTTTTGCAGAACTCTTGGAAGGCAGCACTCACGATGCGGCCGAGCTCGGGGATATCTGTAGCCTTGTCCTCTGAGCTATAGGCTACCTTGAATCCTCCTCCAAAGTCAAGGAATCTCAAGTCTGGAAACTGCATGGCTGCCTCAAATAATACGTTTCCACCTTTCAAAAACACAGCAGCATCGTAGATGTCAGAGCCTGTGTGGAGGTGTAATCCTGCTACGGGAATATGGTAGCGCTTGACCAATTCCAAGATTTGTGGGAGCTGTTCAATCGAAATCCCAAACTTACTTTCCTTGTGGCCAACTGAAATTTTCAAGTTTCCACCTGCAAGAATGTGCGGGTTGAGTCGGATGCAAATCGGAACGGTGCTGCCGTAGGTTTGTCCAAACTTTTCCAAAAGGGGAAGGCTATCCACATTGACCATGACGCCAATCTGTACGGCTTCTTGGATTTCAGCAAAGGAAACCCCGCTTGGGGTGTACATGATTTCCGCAGCAGTACTTCCTGCAAGGAGCCCAAGTTTAACTTCTTCAAGGGAAACAGCATCTAGTTCTGCGCCCGCATTTCGGATAAGGCTAAGCACGGAAAGGCTTGAAAGTGCCTTGGTAGCATATTTTATGCGGAGGGGAACTGCCGCAAAGGCAGTTTGAAGTGCTTGAATTTGGTGTACAATTTTTTCTCCATCGTACAGGTAAAGCGGTGTTCCAAATTCTTTGGCTAAGGCTTCTAGGGCAACACCTTGAATGTGCGTGGGTTTGTGCACGAGTGGAAGAGGTTAGGTTGAGGGGGCAAAAATACCGAAACAATAAAAAAGGAAGGCATATAACCTTCCTTTTTTTGGGTATGTAATTAGAAAACCAACAAATTCGTGCTGCTAGAATACGGGCAAAAAGGGGAATATGAAAGAAACTTCTTTCGATTGCTCGTTAAAACATGTTAATACGGGTTCCTTCCCCCGCTATCCGCTTAATTTTGTACCATGTCCAAAAGCAATATTACGTTGATAATTGTGTTGATGTCCCTAGCGAGCTTTGGCTTGATGGGCTTTCAGTACTATTGGATACGTAATGCCATTCGCATCAACAAGGAGCGCTTTGATCAGAACGCATTGCAAGCCATTGCCGAGACCGTAGCCGAACTGGAGAAAGGAGAAACCTCGGATGTGTTGCTTAGCAAGTTGATCAAGGATCCGGTCTTGAAAGAGACCATTTTCAAAAAGATTGATCCGATCGATTTGCAGATCAATACCAATCGGACCTACAGTCGCCCGTCTTTGGTAGACACCTTATTGTTGGCCCCGGTAGTGCCCCAGGTCAGCAGCACATTTCGTAGAATGTTGCAATCCAGAGGTTTGGATGCAACGATCTTATCTGAGCTGGAAAACTTTTTTGCCTACATGACACCGGAAGTGGCCTCTGCACTCTTTACGCCGGACGAAATGCAAATTCTTCTTCAAGAAAAAGAGCGGCAGCTGGAATATTTAAACCAAAAGCAAAGATTTGCCAGGGAGTCTGCTCGACCCTACACGGGGATAGTGCCTCAATTTGAAACCAAAGTAAATCTTTCGGATGATGCGCTGGACAAGATCAGGAAGACCAACATCAAGATTGAGTTGATGAATCAGGCGTTTTCTGAGCTTGCAGAAGGACAGCAAGCGATTATGGATCGTCTGGATACTACACAATTGCGTAGGTTATTGAAAAGGCAGTTTTTGGAGAAGGGAATTGCAGAGAACTTTGAGCTGGGAGTAAAATCCGAAGAAGAGGGAAAAATCATTCCTGTTGGGGAGATCTTAGACCCACAGGTTTTGCTTCAAGAAGGGCTGCAGTCCAAGTTATTTCCCAATGATATTTTGGGCAATGACAACTTTATTTATGTGTATTTCCCTGAGAAAAGTAGCCACGTATTCCGGCAGGTTTGGCTTCCCATCTCCAGTTCCATTTTCTTTATTTTGGTCATCATTTTTTGTTTTTACTATGCGATTCGCATCATTTTGAGACAGAAGGCACTTTCTGATATCAAAAATGACTTTATCAACAACATGACCCATGAGTTCAAAACCCCACTTGCTACGGTAAGTTTGGCGGTGGAGGCCTTGCAAGACCCAGAATTAAGCAATCAAGACAAGTTTCGAACCCGCTACCTAGGGATTATCAAAGAGGAGAACAAGCGCTTGGTGGGTCAAGTAGAAAAAGTGCTGCAAGCGGCAGCATTGGATCGAAAAGAGTTTAGCCTCAAACTTGAATCCATCCATCTACCGGCAATGCTACAGGCCTGCATGGATCAGTTTGCGCTTCAGGTAGAAAACAGGGGAGGAAAATTGGAGTTTAGTGGGGAATTGGAAGACCCTTATATAATTGGTGACGTTTTCCATTTGACCCATTTATTCAATAACCTGTTGGACAATGCCAATAAATATTCTCCTTCCAACCCTAGGATCACGGTGGCCGTAAAAGAACTGGGTTCGGAAGTTCAAATCACCTTCCGAGATCAGGGAATAGGTATGAGCCGTGACGCGGTCAAAAAGATTTTCGACAAATTTTACCGGATTCCTACGGGTAATGTGCACGATGTCAAAGGGTTTGGACTGGGATTATCGTATGTTAAAACCATGCTTGAGGCACATAAAGGAGATATTCAAGTTCAATCTGAACTTGGAAAAGGAAGTACCTTCACCATTAACCTACCTAAAAAACAATGAGCAAGGCCAAACTATTAGTTGTAGAAGACGATCCAAACCTGGGTGAGATCTTGCAGGAGTACCTTGAGATGAAAGGGTATGACACCACGCTTTGCCGTGATGGGGAAGAGGGATGGAATAAGTTTAAAAAAGACAAGTTTGACTTATGTCTTCTCGATGTGATGATGCCCAAAAAGGATGGATTCACCTTGGCCAAAGAAATAAAGAAGGTGCAAGAAGATCAGCCTGTATTGTTTCTTACTGCCAAAAACCAAAAAGAGGATGTGATCGATGGCTTAAAAATCGGCGCAGACGATTACCTCACCAAGCCCTTTAGCATGGAAGAGCTGTTGTTGCGGATTACAGCTGTCCTCAAGCGAACGCAAAGATCTTCGGTGGTAAGTCCTTTAAAAATCTATGCCTTTGGAGACTTTGTCCTGCACTACGATGAGCAATTCATTGAAGGGCCTTCTGGCAAACACAAGCTGACCTCTAAAGAGAATGAGTTGATCCGCCTCCTTGCATCAGAAATAAATAAGTTGGTTAACAGAAGCCATGCGCTCAAGCAAATCTGGGGAGATGACAGCTATTTCAATGCGCGTTCCATGGACGTGTACTTGAGCAAAATCCGAAAGATTTTGAAAGATGATCCTCGAGTTCAAATCATCACCGTTCACGGGGAAGGCTTTAAACTGATTGTCGGAGACGCCTAATCTTCTTTGCTTCACTACATAAAGTCCCCAGTATCAAGTTGATGCTGGGGACTTTTTGATTTAGGGAGGTCAAATAAGTAGTTCGGCTCCGATGCCTGGACCTTCTGGAAAGTGTACTTCATCGGGAAAAATCCGCACGCCCTTGGCAGGGTCTTTGGCGAGGAGCATGGCCCCATCCATGTCCACATAATCCAAAAGGGGGGCAATATGTGCGATGGCGCTGATGCCAACGGAAGATTCGGTCATGCAACCCACCATGGTTTTCATTCCTAGGGCTTTGGCTTTTTGGATCATGCGCAGTGCAGGGGTAACGCCTCCAGCTTTGACCAACTTGATGTTTACCCCATGGAAGCGGCCCTGGCATTTTTCCACATCTGATTCGCTGATGCAACTTTCATCTGCAATTACTGGAAGTTTGGATTGCGCAAAAACTTCGCGCATGCCTTCTAGATTGTCTTTTGCCAAAGGCTGTTCGATAAATTCTACGCCAAGAAGGGCAAGCTCTTCGGAATAGGAAATCGCTTGATCCACGGTCCATGCGCAATTGGCATCCACTCGAAATACGGAATCCGTGTTTTTTCGAAGTTCCCGTACAATCTCCAAATCCTGATCCGTACCAAGCTTTATTTTGTAGATAGGCCATTCCACTTCTCGTAGTTTGGCGCACATTTTTTCTACCGTATCGATTCCAATGGTAAAGTTTGTGGTAGGGATGCTTTGCGGATTGAGATCGAGGTACTCGTACAGTTTTTTCCCCTGCTTCTTGGTATACAAGTCCCAAGCGGCTTGGTCAAGTGCACATTGCGCAAAGGGGTTGTCCCGAAAAATCTCCTTTCCAAGTTCCCACAATTCAGCAGGCGTATTCCATTTCCCACCCAAAAGGATCGGCTTGAATTTTTCTAGGGCTTCCTGCATGTTGTCCAAGGTAATGCCATAAAAAGGGTTGGTGGTAGACTCCCCAAGTCCGAAGAGACCGGTTTCTTCTAGCCTGACGATTAAGGTTTCCTGTACCTCTCGGCTTTGATGGGCTATGGTAAAGCGGTGTTTTAGGGGAAGGTCAAGGCCTTGGACATGCAAATTCATGGCAAGATTTTTTTGGGTTTGACAAAAATAGAAGGAATTATTGCAGTCCTTTCCCTAGTTTTAGTTGAAAATCGTTTAAAAATATGGAGATACAGGTTGCTGCACTTAAAAGACACTTTTTGAGTCTTGCTTTTTTTCTTGGTTTGGGAATTGCGGGGGCTTGGGCCCAGACTGCTGTACCAAGACTTGAAATTTCAGCGTTAAAAAATGCCTTTGAAACCTATCAGGAATCGGCAATTAAAGACAGGCGATTCACGCATGCGGATTTGCAGCCCTTGATCCAAAAGCATTCGGTCCAATTTGAGGTGAGCCCCTTGGGCAAGTCCGTTTTAGGAAAATCCATTTCCTCTTTAGACTGGGGTTCCGGTCAAACCAAGGTGATGCTGTGGTCGCAGATGCATGGCAACGAGAGCACGGCCACGATGGCCTTGTTCGATCTATTCAATTTTCTAGAAGGAAAAGGAGATTCATACGATGCGGTCAGACAGCTGCTCAAATCCCAATTGCAGCTCAAATTTATCCCCATGCTCAATCCCGATGGGGCTGATGCTTTCAAGCGGCGGAATGCCCTGGACATTGACCTGAACCGAGATGCCATTTCCCTCATTTCTCCTGAGGCGGTGGTTTTGAAAAAAGCGCGCGACGACTTTGAGCCTGAGTTTGGTTTCAACCTTCACGACCAGCAGATCTATTACAACGTGGTCAATACGCCCAAGCAGGCGACTATTTCGCTGCTTGCTCCGGCTTACAATGAGGCCACCGAGATCAATGAAGTTCGTGGAAGGGCCATGCAGACCATTGCCAGCATGAATCAACTCCTTCAAGCATTGATTCCTGGACAAGTTGGCAAATACGACGATGCATTTGAGCCACGTGCCTTTGGTGACAATATTCAGAAGTGGGGCACCAGTACGATTTTGATTGAGTCAGGAGGATTGGTGGGAGACCCAGAAAAGCAAGAAGTGCGCAAGATCAATTTTATGTTGCTCTTGGATGCCTTGTACACCATCGCCACCCGTGGCTATACGCAATACACCACGGAACAGTATTTTGCTATTCCAGACAATGGAATTCAATTGATGGATTTGGTGATTAATGAGATGCAAGTTCCGGTAAATGGCACCTGGTATCCGGTAGATCTTGGCATCCGAAGAAGGGAGATCGAAGGCAAGTCGGGCTATTCTTTTGCGGGATCTGTAGAAGATCTTGGGGACATGCAGGTTTTCTTTGGACTAGAGACCTTAGATGCCACAGGGCTTCAGTACAAGGAAGGAAAAGTGTACCCCACGCCGTTTGAAACTGTAAAAGAGGTGAGCGTCGAAAAGGCGTTGGAACTCTTAGGCCAAGGATACTTGGCGATCCAAGTCAAAAAAGATACTGCGAGATCGCTACATGGACTTCCCTTGGTGGTTCTGAAGTCTGCAACTACCTATTCAGGAGGCTGGACTACAGGGGCTACTCCCAACTTCTTCTTAACCAAAGACGGTAAATACGAATATGCCCTGGTGAACGGGTACTTGATTGACTTAGATAGAATTCCTAAGGAAAAATTCCGAAACCGAATCTATTGATACTTCAAACACCTAGTAACTCAATTCATGAAAAGCAAAGAAAAGGGGGTTGGTCTCCATCCCAGAAACATCCATCAAGGCCGTTACGATCTTGTTGCGCTGGTGGAGACTTTGCCCGAATTAAGTCAAATTGTTTTTGACAATGATTACGGACAGCAGAGCCTTGACTTTGCCAATCCCATCGCAGTAAAGCTGCTCAATAAAGCCCTTTTGCTTCATTACTATGAGTTGAGCTACTGGGATATTCCGGACGGATACCTCTGTCCTCCGATTCCCGGCAGAGCGGATTACTTGCATCATGTAGCAGACTTGCTGGCCAAGGATCATGGCAAAAAAATACCACTCGGGGAAGGAACTCAACTTCTAGACCTGGGCGTCGGTGCCAATTTGATTTATCCCATCTTGGGCACCTCCTTGTTTGGATGGAACTTTGTGGGTACTGAAATAGACCTTCAAGCGCTTTCCAATGCGGCATCGCTTATTGCTGCCAATCCAAGAATGGAGGGCAAGGTATCCTTGAGATTCCAGTCAGATGCCCAGCGGATTTTTGATTCGGTGGTTGAAGCGGAAGATTTTTTTGAGGCCTGTATTTGCAATCCTCCTTTCCATGAATCTGCCGAAGTTGCACTTGAGGGAAGTAAGCGAAAAATCAAAAACCTGAAAGGGCTGACAACTGCAAATCCAGTGTTAAATTTTGGAGGTCAGGTCACCGAGTTATGGACTGCTGGAGGGGAAATTGGATTTATTGGCCGAATGATTCAGGAAAGCGTGTCGATTCAAGAGCAGGTAGGCTGGTTTACGGTATTGGTTTCCAAGGCCACTCATCTTTCCTATTTCCAGGGACTACTTGAAAAAGTGGGAGTCAAGTCTCAACGGGTAATCGAAATGGGACAAGGAAACAAGCGGAGTCGAATCTTGGCTTGGAGTTTTCTCCGTTGATCCTTTCGGAAAAAAGGGTTTCACGCAGATTTTCGCAGAAAAGGGAGCGCAGATTTTAGGAATAAAAAGAAGGGTATAGGCACCAATTGATCAGTGGTATTTTTCCTTTTAGATCAGCGTGAAAAAATTAATTACACAGATCTCCCATGTAAATCCGCGTGAAAAAAAGATTACTTTTTGGCCAGCCTGTGGAAAACTTCCAGGTACTGTTCTGTGACGCGATCCCATGAATATTTTTCAGTCAGGCCTTGACGCGCAGTTTTTCGAAGTGTATCCATTTGGAGGGGTTCAACTTCTGCCTGTTCAACCAGGGATTTTACTCCTTCGGTTGTTTTTTCAAAATACCACCCATGCTTCCCGTTTTGGAGCATTTCCTGGTTGAAGGGCGTGTTTAAGGCTAAAATAGCGCATCCATAGCCGAGTGCTTTGAGCATGGCCGGGTTTGTTCCCCCAAATTCATGCCCATGAAAGTACGCGTAACAATGTGAATACAGGGAAGCGAGCACCAACGGATCGGTTACGTAGCCGGTAAACAAGACCCGTGGCCCTTCTAACTGCTTTACTTGCTGTGCCCAGGCATCCGAAAAAGGAGCATCTCCTACCACCACGAGTGTTTTTTTGGATCCAGATTGTAGAAATCCAGAGATAATCAGGTCGGCATTGTTGTCGGGAATCAAGCGCCCTACAATGAGGTAATACTCTCGTGAGGAGAGGCCCCATTGCTGCAAGGAGTCATCGGATACATCATCCCTTGGGTTTGCCCCGTAGGCAATGACCACAGAATCTTTGTTGAAAAGTTCAAGGTATACCCTCCGCATCTCATCCGAATCGTTGATGATCTGGTCGAAGGATTGGGTTGCCATCTTGGAAGCCCACTTAAAATACCGAGACCCCCAACCCTTCCACTTGGGTCTGAGCCATTCAAGACCATCCACATTGATGGCGGTGGGCTTTCCAAACATCCGAGCGAGCCAACCGAAAGGGCCATTGCCCGAATTGACCACAAAAATCACATCCACATCTGAGAAGCAAGCGTGCAGCATCGAAAAGAAGGTGTGGCTCAACTGGGTGAGGCTTTTGGTTTCGATCGCAGGGGTGTAAATACACTCAATGCCATTCACAAATCGAGGTCGGGATGGAAATAAGTTGCGGTGGTTGTAAACCCGTACAGAGACCCCTTTCTCGACAAGTCGCTCGCCTAATTCTTTGACCAAGGTGTCGTAACCCCCATACACATAAGGGTAGCCTTTGGCGCCCATGATGGCAACTTTTAGTTTTTTTGCTGCGGCCATAGCTGTGTGGATAACTTGGTTTGAAATGCTTCCAAACTGAACTCTTGGTGGACACGAGCTTGTCCTGCTGCTCCCATTTCCTTACCTAAGGAAGGATTAGCAAGTAATTTTTCCAAGGCATGTACTAAATCCGCTACCGATCCAATCGGGACTAGGAAGCCGGTAACCCCTTCTTCAATCATTTCCGAGGCGCCTCCAGATTGGGTGGCTACTACCGGTGTACCGGAGGCCATGGCCTCCAAGATGACTGTGGGAAAGGAGTCTGGAAGAATGGAAGGCAACACAAATACAGAAAGTGAGGCCATAATCTCTGGAATGTCTTCGCGAAAGCCTAGGTAGCTCACCCGGTCGCTTAGCCCGAGTTCTCGGATTAAATCCTTCAGTTGGTCCAGTAAGGGTTCGTAGGAGGCAAAGGGATCTCCTACCAACACAAAATGTGCTTCGGGAAAAGATTTGGCTAGTTTTTGAGCTGCTTCAAGGAAGAAAAACTGCCCCTTTCCAGGATTAATTCGACCAACCATCCCCACGATTTGGCTGTTTTCTGGGAGTCCTAATTCCTGTTTTAGCTTCGGTTTAGCTTGTGTAAATGAATCGTAAGGGAGCCCATTGTGGATAACTTTAAGTTTGGCTTTTTTGACATGGGCTTGCCAGTGGCTTGCTACGGCCTGAGATACGGCAATAGGGTTTGGACCGCTGTAATCCATGAGCCAACTCAAGCCACGAACGAGCGGGCTCGGCCCCAATACGATTTCATGGACATGCCATTGGTGTGGAATGCCGTTTTGCTTCGCCCAGAGGGCGCCAACTACTACGGCTAGGGTATTGGAATAGACTAGTTCAAAGTGGTGCGTAGCATGAAGACGAGACAAAAAGCGGGAAGCGGCCCAGAGTTTTTGCAACCGATTGAGTAATCCGAAAACACTTAGGTATTTGCGTCTTAGGATTCCTAAGTTTTGTACAAAATAGGGAACATCCAACTTGTTTAATTCCTCCTCAAGTGGACCGTGATTGGTAAGGATTACCAGGGGATGATCGCCATGCTGCTGAACTAATCGAAGGACTTGGAGCAAGATTTTTGCTGACCCATAGCCTTCAGAAGAGCTTTGTAGAAAAAGTATGTTTCTAGACTTAGGCATGCTTTCGGTAATATACACCACAAATCCCTGATTTTCCCTTCCAGGAAGAGAGGCGTTCAAGGGTCCATGCAAGTGGTAGGAAAGCAACAATTACTCCAATTAATCCCAAGCTTTTCTTTCTTTTCAGGCGCAACACTAGGTTTTCGCGGTAGCCCACTCGACTAAGTAGGGCCTGAAGCATGCCTAGTACGCCAAGATGGATGGAGAAACTTCTTTCCCCAACCTTGGAGAACCCCAAGCTCTCCAATTGCGCGGTCAATACGGGTTCGGTCCAATGGCTAAGGTGCTTGGGAATGTCCCAGTGCATCCAGGCATCTCCTGCGATTTGTGCTTGCCAAGAATCCGCTCGAGGCACCTCTACATAGAGCAAGCCTCCTTGAATCAGGTTGTGCTCAAGCAATTCCCGGAGCAAAGGCATGGGTTCAGGCAAGTGTTCCAAGACATGGTTTAGGCTAATTAGGTCAACCGGAGATTCGCCAATAAGGCCGGTCTCGTAGTAGGAGATTTGCACCTCCACTCCGTACTTTTCTCTGGCAAATTCCCCACGAGCCGCTTCGGTTTCGATGCCGACTCCCTGCCAGCCTAGGCTTTTTGCCACGGCCAAAAATTGCCCTTTTCCGGAGCCAAAGTCAAGCAATCGGTCTGCACTTGGCAGAATTTCTTTTGCCTGCTTTAAGATGGCGCGCGATTCAGAAAAAATGATTTTTTCAAAGATGGACTTTCGATTATCCACCACGGCATAGACTTCATCTCGGTACAAGGCTGCCACATCAATTACTTCGGGGAGATAGGTCCAAGAGACCTCACAGGAGGAACAAGCGATCCGACTGCCAGAAGCGGATGGGGAATTTGGGGGAGTTTGACAAACCGGACAGTGGAGTTGCCGCATGGACTCAGGTTAAGCGCTTAAGATTAATCGATGAAAGGCAGCGATGAATTTTTCTGCCGTAAACTCCTTCACGCGTTCTTTTCCTTGGAGGATCAAGTTCGTGCGAAGCGTTTCATCCTCTTCCAAAAGTATCATTTTTTCAGTCAAATCTGCTGGACTATTGGTTTGAAAAGCTAAAGCAGCAGCAGCAGCCACCTCCACCAAGGCAGGCTGATCGGAGTGGATAACCGGCAATCCGAAGTTCATTGCCTCTAGGACAGGTATCCCAAATCCTTCATTCGTGGAGGGAAAAACATAGGCAAAAGCACCCTGGTACAGCGCCTTAATCTCGGCATCGCTGAGGTAGCCTGGGAGCAACACTTCTTTTTCCAGGCCCAAACTGCCAATCAATCGGGTTACTTCAGGGAGGTCATTGAGTTGGTGGCTTTGTCCAGCTCCGCCTGCGAGCACCAATTTTTTGGGATCCTTACTTTGTTTCAAATAGGTTGCAAATGCCTGTACCAGCAGGGGGAGATTTTTCCGCCGGTCAAAGGTGCCTACGTGTAAAAAGTAGTCGTTTTTGCTCAGTTCATTTTTTTGTAAAAAATGAACATCTGCCGCACCCGTCATTGCTTTTGAAGTTTGGTAGACCACCGAGATGGGGCAGGAATTTCCCAAGTACTGCTGCAAGCAATTTTTGGAGTAGTCCGTAGTGGTGAGGACATGCGTGTTTTCTCGGAGTCCTTTTCGAATGAGGTTGAGAAAATAGTTTCGCCACCATTTCGGGTAGTTTTCTGGCATTTGCCAGAAGAAGGCATCGTGGATAACGGTGAGCCGTTTGCAGGGGAGAGAAGCTGCTGGAGACACAAAATCCAGACAAACCAATACGTCGGGGTTGTACTTTTTTACCAAATCAGGAAGCTGAAATTGCTTCCAGCGAAAGTAATCCAAATGGTAATTCAGTTTCTGAAGCTTGGTCCTATGTCCCAGGTCTTTTTTGATGGAAGCCTGTTCTTCTGGATCATGGGTAAAAATCCATTCGATTTCAGGATGAGGGTGTTTTCGCGCAGCCTTGGCCAACTCAAGCATGTAGGTTTTGATGCCTGTGGTGGCGACATTTAAGTACTGAAGGTCGAGTAGAACTTTCAAGGCAGTGAAAAATATAAAGCGCCCTTCAAGAAGGCGATTGGACGAATACTAAACTCTAAGATACTGATTTTTGTAAGTTAGCGACGCTACGCTAGCCTAGGAGCGCTTCTCAGTGCACTATACTCTCTGACCGTGTAGCCGATCATCCACCAGCTGATCCAGGTGACATAGGTATACATTTCCGCGTTGGCGGTAAATAGCGGTAAAAACAAACCTACCTTGGTGACAGCTCCTACAAAGGCTAGTCGGGCCGTGTAGACATTTGGCGTGCTGTAGAATACACGAAGGCTTAGAATTACGCCTGAGGCCAAGGCAAGCACATAAAAGAACATGCCAATCCAACCCAGCTGTACTCCATAAATCAGAAATTGATTTTCTCCCCCTACCCGCAGGGCCTCACTTACGCTGCCTGCATTGCCACTCATTGCCAAGCCGATGCCGAATGGGTTGGCCACCATGGATTCCAGCGCAACAACCCATTCGAGGACGTGACCCACACTGGAGGAGTTTTCAAATGTAAGCGTGTCCAAAACAAAAAAGTAAAAGTCGTCCGAAGCAAACCAGATCACATACCCTGCAAAAAAGAGCAGCACTAGAAATCCAAGCCCAATCAACTTATATAAGCGAAAGACAAGTGCAACGAAAAACAGCAAGATGAAAAAGGCGCCAAAAGCTGCTCTGGAGGCTGAAAAGATTAAACTTCCCAACGAACAAGCCATGATGATTAGGTACAACCATTGGGTTTCTTTTTTGGAAGTTAAATACCAGATAAGGCCGGCGGCAAAACCCATCAGCACCGAACTCGCCATCTCCAAGGGATCCGAAAAGAAGCTCGCTAGGCGCTTGGTGACTGCTTGGGTTTCAAAAGTCCAGGTCAGCCCAAAATTTCCGCTCGGGTCAATGTCGTTGATGACTTGGTTGTAAAGTGAGTAGCCGGTGTATTGCTGCAGATGGGCTTGCAGGACAAACTGCTCCACTAAATTTACCGCGAAGGCAAGGATGGCTACCATGAAAATCATGGAAAAAAGCCGAGAGAGCTCCCGCTCTTCAAATAGGGTGTTTCTACCCAAAAAGTACGTGAGACCGGGAAGCAAAACCCCTTTGAAGTAGAATGCCTTCGTAAGGAAGGGAACTTCGCCAATGGGTAAAATCAGGTAGCTAAATCCTAAAAGTATAAATCCTCCCATCCACCAATCCGTGCTTTGGGGGCGAAAAGGATAGTCAGCTGGATTTTTTTGAAAGAGCACTGCCACCAGCAGGGCGATGCCTACCGCCCCTTCTTTTAGTGCTTGAAATACAGTAACTAGCTCTTCAGATCGGGTGTTGAGGTAAGTCAAACTCAAGAAGGTAATGTAGATTGGTAAATAACCAGCCAAGAAAAAGATGAAATAAGTCCATCTCCCCTTTACAATCATCTCCTGTACCGTCCAAAGGAAGCCCAATAGCAGCCCAATTGTCAGAATCAAAAATGCTACTGAAGCCATTTCTTTTCTGAGTTAAGTGGAGTAAATAGACCTTCTCGTATGCCTTGGAAAACAGCCGATAGTTTTTGGAATCGCCCTCGAATCAAAAAATAGACTCCCCAACTCAAAAACCGAAGGAGGTGGTAGGGGTATCCAAGTACTAGGGAATGCTGCCGAAGGAGAAACAGCTGGTTTCGCACATGAAAATAAAATACACGCGGGCTGAGGGTGCCTTCGGAATGTTGTTTTTTGGAGGCAGCGCCTGCTTCGTGGTAGATAATGGAATTTTCAGATAAACCGATTTTAAAACCAGATTTTCGTATGCGTAAACTCCATTCCACATCTTCAAAATAGGCAAAATATTGTTCATTAAGTAGTCCTGCGGCCAGGATAGCTTCCTTGGAAAGCAACATGCAACAGCCTGTGGCCCAGTCCAGTTCAAGGGATTTAGGAGGGGTGTAATTTTCCAAAGTAACTCGATCCCCTAAGGTAATCGCCCTTCCAAGTAAGGAATTCCATTTTCCCCCAGCGCTCCAAAGCGTTTTTGATTCTTGGGCAAAGCAAATTATGGGTTGGACTACTCCATATTTAGATGCACGTAATTCCGTTTGCAGCGGTTTTAAAAAATAAGGATCCACAAGGGTATCATTGTTGAGCAGCAGGACTTGATCAAAACCTTCCTCTAAAGCATAGCGGATGCCTACATTGTTCCCCCCAGCAAAGCCCAAGTTGTCTGGATTGGCGATGAGGTGGATATTCGGGAAGCGAGCTTTAAGCTGCTCTCCTTCAGAATTTTGGGAACCGTTGTCCACAAGGATTACTTGAAAAGCAGGCTCTTTTACCTTTTCTAAGGATTCCAAACAGGCCTGGGTATAGGCATAGCCGTTCCAATTGACCAAGATGATTGCTACAGAAACCTCAGGAGTAGAAGCCATACAAGAGATCTTTTTTGTGGCGATACAAGAGGTACATGCAAATAAAGAAGACCATGAGTTCGGTGCTCAAGATTGCAATGCAGAGGCCCGCTCCCCCAAAAAAGTGGGTCAGGAGGCTTGAGGCACAGATCATGTAGGCGCAAAACATCCAGCTGGCACGAAAGAGCAGGTCTCGAAGGTTAGTTACCAGGAGGATGGTTACATTTCCTACATTCAAGCAAGCCAAAAATGGAATTGCAGCAAGCAATTGAAGGTAGCTGACTGCGTCGTTAAGCTCCCCTCGGGAAAGTACTTCAATGATCCAGGGTGCAGCCACATAGGTTCCGATGCTAATCAATGCGCCAATAGCCAGGGTGCCGAGATACACTTTCTTAAGAAAAGAGAAAAATGCAGGTTGGTCCGCTTGGTAAAGTTTGGAGGAGTTCGGGAAAATGGCTTGAATGATCAAGGCAGGGAATAGCCGCAGGATCATGACTACGCGTTCTGCCAAACTGTACATTCCGAGTGTAGCTCCGCTTGCAAAAAAACTCAAAATAATGAGCCCTCCATTGATGGAGATATGGCTGGCAAGATTGCTAAAAAATAAGAGCACATTATCCTTTAGACTTTTCCAAATGGAAGAAAATTGGGGACTAAAAAACCGGACATCTAGTACCACATGGATGTAAAGTAACAGGCTGAGGTTGACGCCCAGGCCAGAAATACCCAGTAGAAAATTAACCCAGATACTTTGCGCGGGCTGCTGTACAAAGAGCACCAAGCCCATCAAAAAAAGCAGTTTGGAGAAAATTGTCGCCACAGAGACCAGCTTCATTTTTTCCAATCCTTGAAAAAACCAAAGCGGAAAAGCGGCCTCCGAAAAGAGCATAAATACGGAGAGCACTAATATTGTCTGGTATTCCTGAAAAAGGGTTAGGCCGTAGGCTCCCACCAAAATGAGACCAGTGGAAATAAGGGCAAGAATAAGCTTGGCGGAGAATACATTGGAGACCAACTGCGATAGTTCTGCCTTATTGGATTGATTGAGCGCAACTTCTCGTGGGGCGCTCAGGTTGAATCCAAAGCCTACTAAAATGTTGAAGACAATAATTACTGAAAGGGATAGGTTGACCCATCCAAATTGTTCTGCCCCGATACTTTGAATCAGTAGGGGCATGGAAATGATGGAAATCAAGACCGTTGAGGACTGGATCAGCGCCAGAAAAAGAAAGTTCTGGAGTGACTTATTCCGGATAAAATTCCCAAAAGGGATCAACAGATTGATTTTTTCAAACATGGAAGCTTTGGTTTAGACTTCCTGCAAATGCTTTTGATAGAGTCTTCTCAGATAAAGTAAGCTAAGGGCTAAAACACCGAGAATAAAGGCTCCATATACCACCCCTTTTACCAAGCGGACTTCAGTTCTTTTTAAGGGGAAGGAGGGGGAATCGATCAATTGAATCAAGGGCGTGTTGATGCGGTGGCTGATTTTTGCCATCTCCAGGTTTTTCACAATTTCTTGAAATACCGCCGCACTCGTTTGCACATCTACTTGCTTGCGACGTCCATTCACAGTAGCTGTACTTAGCAGGGGGTTGGCATTTGGAATTCGATCTTGCTCGGCGGCCAAGGTGCCTAGACTTTGGTCAAGAATTGCCCGAACTGAGTCTGCTTGGATTTGTAAAATGCGCAGATTTTCCCCTGTTTTCTTGGTTTTGGTCTCCAAGTAAAAGGTATTCACCTTGCTCACCAGTGTTTCGTTGAAAAGCTTCGCAAACCCCTCGTCTTTTGAGGAAACATTCACCTGAATAATGCTCAGTTTCCGATCCGGCTTGACCACTACAAGCTGTTTTTCTCGTATAATCTTGGCGATTTCCTTGAGGACAGAATCTTGCTTTACCCCATGATTTTCTTTGGAAGCAGAAAATTTCAAAGTGGACAAATCGATCGTGGAGGCCCAGTTCTTTTCCAACTCTTCGAATTCAATAAATCGATCGACCAATAATTTTTGGTTGTCAAATGGACTGAGGAGGGTTTCTTCCAACATGCGATCCGAGCGATACAGCTCCATGATGTTGTCTCCTTGAAAGAGCCCATTTGTTCCACCGATGCCACCCAAATTTACCCCAAGAAGGCTAGCGATTCCGGACATTTGTCCAATACCGCCCATTCCTTCCTCCTCCAATACGAAAGAAGTTTCTGCATGAAAAACGGGGTCTTTAAGTTGCGAATAGCCAGCCCCAAGCCCAGCCCCGGCCACTAGGGAAACAAGGAGAGGTTTCCATTGGGAGCGGAAAAACTTGACCCAATCGATTAGATTTTGTACGACCTCTTTCAAGGTGAATTGGGGGGGAGAAAAATGTGAGTTTCCGCTCATTGGGTATTCTGAAGGTTGATTTGGGAAAGAACCAAAGCCAAGGTAGCTAGGCCTGTTGTAATGCCTACGAGCTCTCCTACGCGGAACGGAGTTTTGGGGCCTTTGCTGGGCACGATTACTTCGGCGCCTGGCTCAATGGCAGGATAGCTGCGGATGCCTAGGAATCCCTTGGTTCGCTTGACTGCGCCATTGGCATAAACTACATAGGTTTGCTTGCGGTTGGCCCGGCGGTCAAATCCACCCGCCCCATTGATGTAGTAGGTGAAGCCGCGACCCAGCTCGTGTCGCAAAGTGGTAGGATAAACCACATCTCCACGCATGCGGACGGTTTGCAAGAGTTTGGGCACATTGAGAATATCGCCTTCTTCGAGTACCAAATCTTCCTGAGAACCTGGATTCGCAAGGATTTTCTCCAAGTTGATGGCGACGGCCTCTGTTTCTTTAATTTTAACTGCTACGCCAGGTGTTTCTGAAGCAATTTGATCCAGCGACTCTCGTTTGGCATCGTTGGCGACGGAGTCTTTTTCTTCTACTTTCTCCTTGGGAAGATCTCTAAATAGACGTTTGAGAAGCTCTTCCTGTGCTTCTGCATTGTTTGGATCGTCCTTGAGTAAGAGGCGTAGCGCTTCCAAATTTTTCTGTCTGCGTACTTGCTCGGATTCGGTGTTGAAAAACTCAGTTTTACGAATCAAGGTTGCTCCTTTGGTATAGGCAAATTGATTGACGCCACCCGCTCTTTTTACCAAATCAGAGATGCGGTCTACACTAGTTTGGATGGCAAAAATCCCTGGGGAATTGACTTGACCTTCTACCGATACGAGTCGCTGCATCGTAAAATTGGCTCGTTTTCGAACGATTACCTGATCGAAGGGTTCCAAAGTAATGGCATTCGGGTTGAAGGATAAATCTGGATTGATGGAAGTGGTGAGGATATCCGATAGTGTTCCTGAATCTGAATCTTCCAGCCTTCTAGCAATTTCAATGTCTTTGAGGTTGGCAGATTCTTGGAGACCCCCGGCAGTAAGAATCAATTCTTCAGGAGTCATTCCTGCAGCATAAGGATAGGTGCCTGGGCGCTTTACCTCTCCCAAAATCTGGATGTAGCGCTCGTTTTGTACGTCATAAATACTCGAAATACGGATTACGTCTTCCCGTTGCAAGACCAGATCTGCTTGGCGGCCTTCCAGTACAGCTTGAAGATTCACTTCCAACACCTCAGAACTAAGATCACCTTTGGTCCGCAAGATGCTTGCCCGCTGGGTGTAAGCATCTCCTTTGAGGCCATCTGCATTTTTGATGAGCTGGGTCAGGGTAAGCCCTTCAGTTAGGGCAAATGTTCCAGGTCTGAAGACGGCGCCTTTGATTTGAATTCGGTTGCTAAAGCGATCCAAGACTCTGCCTACAGCGATTTCATCTCCTCCTTTGAGGGTGAATAGTCCAAGTTGGTTGCCGAACACATCAGAGATGGAACGCTGATTTCCGGAAATGCGCGAAATAGAGATGCGATCCTTGAAGGCTAGGTCTGTAAATCCCCCAGCATAGCGAATTAAATCTTCTAAGGTGTCTTCAGGGGTTACTTCGAAAATCAAAGGGCGCTTCACTTCACCAATCACGTTGACGCGAGCGAGGTAGGGGTTGACAAGGATGACGTCTTGGTCTTGAAGTTGCACATCCAAATTTGCCGTTCCATTTATGAGTAGGTCATACACATCAATTTCGGCGATTTTTTTATTTTTTCGGATCAGCTGTATTGCACGAAGCGTTCCATTATCAGAAGGGCCTCCCGCCGCATAGAGCGCGTTGAAAACGGTTGAAAAGGCAGATAAAGTGAAGGTTCCTGGTAGGCGCACTTCATTCAAAATGTGGACCTTGATGGTTTTGACATTGCCCAGGGTAACTTGCAAGAATGTTTGGGGATTGGCTCCACTAAGGCCCGTGTAAAAGGCCGCTACCCGGTTTTTAATGATTCCTTCTGCGGCTTCAATGGTTTTACCAGAAACGGCAATCAAGCCGATATTATCCAATAAAATGGAGCCTTCTGGATTGACGGTGGCTTCGTAGTATTTTTCAGACTGTCCATAGATATCCACATAGATTAGGTCTCCAGGGCCAAGAATGTAGTTTTTGGGAGTAGCCTGATTTAGGCTGGGCTCGAAACTTAGTTTTCGGTTCTTTTGAAAAAACAAGGTACTCCCAAAAATCAAGGAGTCTGCTTCTTCTTCTTCCATCAACTCCTGTGTCTCCATCAGGCCTTTGGTGATGGTATTGAGGTCAATCTGCTCTCGTGCAGATCTTTTGGAAGCATTTGTGGATCGGGACTTACTGGATCCCACACTCAATCCTTCAATTCTGCTGCGGAGCTTTTCCACTTCGCCCGAAGGCATGCCCCGCATTTGAGCCATCATCAAGAAATCCGTGCTACTTAGTCCAGCATCTTGCGCCCGCTTGACGAGTTCTTCGATTTGATCGTCACTGAGTTGATCTACCCGTATGGTGTTTAGATCGATATTTTGCTGCGCAAAAACGAAAGTTGGAGCAAAAGCCCAGAAGCAAAGCAGCACTAAAAAGTAGGTAAATTTTTGAATAGACTTCATTGTGAAATGGAAATTCCGTAGGGTGTAGAAGAATCTAATGGATAAAAATCCGCTTTATTCTTAATTATACCAAATGTATTGACAGATTTGACGGAAAGAGGCATTGTTTTGTGGGCTCATTTCAAACCAGTTACGCTTGATTTTGGAAGAAAATTAACGAACCAAACCCAGGCGTTTTGGTCAATGTGGATTTGCATTGCTTTCTTTAACTTGCCAAAAATTTCATGCATGCGTAGTCAGCTTCTAATTCTTGCGATTCTTCTCTTTCTTTTTTCCTGTAAGCCTGCTGATACGACCTGTACCTTGGATGAGGACCGATTGGCAGGGCGAGAAGCACTGGATATTCATCGGTTGGAACAGGAATTTTTCGCCGCCACAACTGCCGATGAGCTTCGCTTTCTGCTTGAAAAATACCCAGAAGTAGCAGAAAAGGTGATGGAACGGGACACATATCCCAATGCGGACTCCTTAGCCCAGGAACTCTTTCGCGCAAATCAAGACTCTTCTTTTCAGGCTTTGAATGCGGCTGTTGCCAAAGAATTTGCGGACATATCCGACATCAAAGTGGAGTTGGAACAGGCATTTGCCTATTTGAAAAGTTATTATCCCGATTTTAAAACTCCCAAAGTCTATACCTACGTCTCAGGATTTGGCATAGATCTTCTGGTTGAAGAAAACATGTTGGTGATCGGATTGGATTATTTTTTACCGAAAGACCATGCCTTCCAGCCGGATTTGCCCAAGTACATTGCCGACCGATACGAACGAAAATACCTCGTTCCCATGATCGTGTTGGCGATGTCCTCGCGCTACAATGAAATTGACCCCAAAGACAATACGCTCTTGGCGGAAATGATCTACTACGGAAAGGCCTACCATTTTGTCAAATCTATCCTTCCCTGCACTTCGGATCAATACTTAATTGGGTACACGCCCGAGCAAATTCAGTCTTGCTGGGACAATGAGGATGTCATTTGGGCGCATTTTATTGAAAATGAACTCTTGTTTGAGACCAATCCTTTCGAAATCAGAAAGTACATTGGAGAGGCCCCTAGTACAGATGCGATCAGCCCCGATGCGCCCGGTCGAATTGGACGTTGGATTGGCTGGAACATTGTGGAGGAGTATGCAGTCCAGCAGGATCTTTCCCTACCCGAACTGATGCGGGAAGCGGATGCTAAAAAACTATTCAAAGACTCGGGGTACCGACCACGAGCTGAACAATAACCTAGGGTTGCGGAGCAAAAGTGGGGATGAATTCGTATTCCTCATTCCCTAGGCCTTCTCCCCATTTTTCTGCATTTTTTCGAAGAATTTGCAGAGGTGTGTAATGGCACAGGAACTACATTTTGGGCTTCTTGCCAAGCAGGTGTAGCGGCCATGTAGGATCAGCCAGTGATGTGCCTTGTGGATGTGCTCCTTGGGGAGGTGTTTGACCAATTGCTTCTCGACTTCTAAGGGGGTTTTGGCGGTCAGCGGAACTAGCCCAAGCCGTCTTGATACGCGGTACACGTGTGTATCCACCGCCATATTGGGTTGCTGCCAGATCACGGAGGTGATTACATTGGCTGTTTTTCTGCCCACACCCGGCAGTTTGACCAGTTCATCCACAGTAGATGGGATTTCTCCACCAAAGTCAGCCAGCAGCATTTTTCCAAGACCAATCAGGTGCTTGGTTTTGTTATTGGGGTAGGAGACCGTCCGGATGTAGGGAAATAGTTCATCAAAGTCCGTAGCTGCAAGATGTGCTGCCGTTGGAAAGTGCTTGAAAAGTTCTCGAGTGACGATGTTGACCCGCTTGTCCGTGCATTGGGCGGATAGAACCACGGCTACCAACAGTTGGAATGGATTATCGTATGCCAGTTCCGTCTCTGCCACGGGCATGTTTTCAGAAAAATGCTGGATAAAGGCTTCGTATCGCTGTTTTTTGAGCATGGAACGGGATTGTTGGACAAGACTTCTAAGATAGCAAGAGCGGTCTTTTCGGTGGCTTTACCTAAAGAATTAATTTTAAAAGGATGTTTTTTGACAGCGGAATCAGTTTCGAATTCGCCATTCCTTGGGATAATAGTTGTTTACCCGCTTACCCAAATTCTTGATCCATCCCAAAGGGAGGTTTTGGTAGGTAAGGAGCACCCATCCCAAGGGGAGATTGGAAAATGACTGCTCTTTTTTCCGAAGAAAATCCAAGGCTTCTTCCGCATAGAGCTCCTGCTGAGGAAACCCAATCTTAGGAAGGGTAGACAGTGCCCATTCGTGACTTGGAATCCATACCTTTCCCTGTTTTTTGCCCAGCTCTACGCCAAAATACCGGACACTCAGGACTTGGGCTAATTTTTCTACCGCTCGAGCATAGCTTCCATTTATTCGGAAGTAAGCCTCTTGCAAGAGGTAAAATTTCCCGGACCCATCCCCGCCTACCTCTTGTTCGAGTACTTCCGACTCCTTTTCTCCCAGACGCTTGAGGCTATGGTGTTTGAATTCTTTGGTTGTTGGAGCCTCTTGAGTATAAGCTCCCTCAGGTCTTCGCAATACCGTAATGAAGAACCCTTCTCCCGCTACCTTGTGTGGAAAAAAACGGTAGCCATAAAAGGTGCCTTCTTCGGTATTAACTTCAGTTTCCACGATGCCCCAACTGGGATCTAAGGGAATTCGTACGGGTTCAAAGGAAAATTCTTCGGTTAAAAAGCGAAGGATCTCTTCATTTTCTTTTTCATTGAAGGTGCAGGTGGAGTAGAGCAAGTAGCCTCCTCCCTTAACCAATTCTCCGGCCTTGTCCACAATGCGCTTTTGTCGGGCCGAACACAAGTTGACGTGGTCCGGTGACCATTCAGCTCTAGCTTGTGGATCCTTGCGAAACATGCCTTCGCCAGAACAGGGAGCATCTACCAACACCAAGTCAAAAAATCCCTCTAAAGGGCCGAAGTGCTCTGGATCATTGTTGGTAACGACCGTGTTGCCAAGCCCCCACTTGATCAGGTTTTCTTTTAAAATTTGAGCACGTGCCGCAATCACTTCATTTGCTACAAGCAAACCTTCTTCTCCCAAATAGCTGGACAACAAGGTGCTTTTTCCTCCTGGAGCGGCTGCTAGATCGAGGTAGACTCCCTTGGGAATTTGTTGTGATTCAAGTACATGAGAGATAAACATGGACGAAGCCTCCTGCACATAGTAAGCTCCTGCATGAAAGTTTGGGTCTCCTGTGAAGCTTGGTCTTTCCTCTAAAAAATACCCGTCTTTGGCCCAGGGAATGGGCCGCTTCGAAAAGGAGATGTCCGCTGGTTTCATCCGGTTGACCCGGATGGAGGTTTGCGTAGGTCGCTCCAAGCCTTCCTTAAATAGGGCAAACTCTGCAGGCCCGAGTAGCGCCTGCATTTGCGATTCAAAAGCCTCGGGAAGTTGATTTTCGGCCATCTGACAAATATACGGAATCTAGTATCGGTCTTGGGTGGACTGCACTAAATTCGATTCTGATCCCCTGAATTTAGAAATTAGGAATCGTCATCCTCGTCTTCAAACTCATCGTCCTCTTCAGCCCCCATTTCAAACATGGAGCTGAATAGGTCTTTAAATTTGAGCCCAGTGTCGAGCATTTTTTTGCTGAGCTGTGAATATTCTGCCAAGCCATGGAGCGCAAACTCCATAAAGAATTCCTTTTCTTTTTCGGGAACGGACTTTACCAATTGTGTCACCACTTCCTCCAACCCAGGTACGCCGTGCAGTCCGCTTTTGTAGGTCTTGTCGCTGAGGTCACTTAAGAGGTCCAGCTCATTGCCTTCTCCAAACCAGGCCAATGGAATCACATAAGGATTGCCGGTCTTTTCTTTTTTCTTTTGCTCGGGAGATGGGAAGTATTCCACAAATTGACTGCGAATCGCTTTACCGATCAGGTTGTAGGCCACCAATCCAGCGCCTTCTTGTTCTCCTTCGTAGACAAGCTCCACCTTTCCGGTTATGGCCGGAATAACTCCAATCAAATCTGATATCCGAATGACTGTAGTGGATTCATTGTTTCGATACATCCTTCGCTCTGCGGCGGAAATCAAATTTTCGTAAGCAGAAATGGTCAAGCGAGCAGACACCCCGCTTTTCTCATCCACAAACTCGGAATGACGTGCTTCGACCGCAATCTGTTCGATCAGGTCTTTCATCAATTCCGGCACATGAATGTGTGCGACGGGCTTTCCTTCAAGCCGAGCTTCCTGTCCCGTGATTTTTTTGCCGATGGCAATGGACTTGGGGTAGTGCGTGATGATTTGGCTTTCGATTCGGTCCTTGAGCGGCGTCACGATGCTGCCTCGGTTGGTGTAGTCTTCTGGGTTGGCCGTGAAGATAAACTGGATGTCCAAGGGCAAACGCAATTTAAACCCACGAATCTGGATATCCCCTTCTTGCAAAATATTGAATAGCGCAACCTGTATTCTTGCTTGGAGATCGGGCAGTTCGTTGATTACAAAAATGCAGCGATGGGAACGAGGAACTAAGCCGTAGTGGATTACTCGTTCGTCGTTGTAATTTAGTTTGAGCGTGGCCGCCTTGATGGGATCTACATCGCCGATTAAGTCTGCTACGGATACATCTGGGGTCGCTAATTTTTCTGCATAGCGCTCGGAGCGTGGCAACCAGGAAATAAGGCAGTCGTCGCCTTTTTCTTCAATCAAGTTTTTGGCAAAAGTGGAAAGAGGAAGCAGAGGATCTTCATTGAGTTCCGAACCGAAGAGAACAGGCACATATTCATCTAAAAGCAGCGTCATCATCCGTGCAATTCGGGTTTTGGCCTGTCCACGAAGTCCAAGCAAGTTGATGTTGTGTCGGGAAAGAATCGCCCGCTCAATGTCGGGAATGACGGTGTCTTCGTAGCCCCAAACGCCTTCAAATACGTTTTCCTTTGCCTTGATCTTCTCGATTAGGTTCGTCCGAAGTTCCTCCTTGATGGACTTCGGGCTGTAGCCTGAAGCCTTCAGTTGGCCAAGGGTCTTGATTTGAAGGAGCTGCTCTCCTTTAAGTTGTGCGTAATCCATGCTAAAAGCGTTTGGTTCGGTTTCGTCTGTAGTCCTCAAAAATTAAATTTCCTAGCCCTTTCAAGCTGCTGTAATACGCATTGCCATTGTTGACTTGCGTAAATTCTTTGACAAACTCTTTGAGGTAAGGGTCTGAGGCAATCATAAAGGTGGTGACTGGTATTTTTAGCTTCCGACATTGGGCTGCGAGCTTGAGGGTTTCTGCCAAAATCTTGCTGTCAATGCCAAAGGCATTTTTGTAGTACTTGATGCCCACTTTCAAGCAAGTAGGCTTGCCATCGGTGATCATGAAAATCTGCTTGTTTGGGTTTTTTCTTCTACGCAATAAATCCATGGCGAGCTCCAAACCTGCCACCGTATTTGTGTGGTAGGGACCCACTTGCAGGTAAGGCAAATCTTTGATTTCAATCTGCCAGGCATCGTTTCCAAAGACAATGATGTCTAGCGTATCTTTTGGGTAGCGGGTTTTGATTAGTTCGGCCAAGGCCATCGCCACCTTCTTTGCTGGGGTAATGCGGTCCTCTCCATACAAGATCATGGAGTGGGAAATGTCAATCATCAACACCGTGGAGGTTTGGGTGCGCTGCTCATTTTCCACCACTTCCAAGTCATCCTCAGTCAATAGAAAATCGCCTCCAATGCCCCGGTTTGCCTGTGCATTGCGAAGTGAATCGGTCAGTGCGATTTGATCTAGGTTATCTCCAAATTCATAGGCGCGTCGCTCGCTTCCTTGATCTTCTCCAGGGCCAGAAATTTGGGTTCGGTGCTGCCCAGACTTGCTTTTTTTCAGTTTCCCGAAAATTTCTTCCAAAGCACTTTTTCGGATGGTTTGCTCTGCTTTACCGGTGATTTCAAATCTGCCTTGCTGATTTTCCTCGCTGAGGTATCCCTTGGATTTGAGGTCTTCAATGAAGTTGCCGATGCCATAGTCGGGACTAGTTAGCTGGTAGCGTTTGTCCAGGTTGGTCAACCAACTCAGCGCTTCGGCTACATCTCCACCTGTCATGGTGGCGAGCTGCAAAAAAATATCCAATAGGCTATCGAACCGATTCTTTTCTGGATCGAGTGTGGGGATAAATTTTGTAAATCGGAACCCTTTCATGGATAGCAATGGGATAAACCAGCTTCCCAAAAATAGGGATGACTGGCAGTTGCGAAAGTACAACACGCAATCAGGCCTAGGAGTTTTGCTTTGGAAAAAATTTAAGCAAAAAACAGGTTCTTTCCCCAGGGGCCTGATTCAGATTTCATTTCTTCAGGGACTTTGTGGGGTGGTAGTTGTGAAGCAACCGTACTCGTACGGATCTTTTTAGCAAAAAAAGAGGAAATCTCCCTATTTTCGACTCGAGATGACTGCTGCCGACCGACACGCCCAATGGATCAAATCCACAGCCAAGCGCTTGGGCTTTGACTTTTGTGGAATCGCAAAAGCAGATTTTTTGGCTGAAGAAGCACCCAAATTGGAAGAATGGTTGCGCAGAGACTACCAAGGCCGCATGGGCTATCTCGCCAATCATTTTGATAAGCGCCTCGATCCACGAAAATTGGTGGAAGGAGCGAAGACAGTCGTGTCCTTGGTGTACAATTACTTCCCAGAACAAGCCCTCCCAGAAGGGAATGAAAACATCAAGTTGGCCAAATATGCCTATGGGAAAGATTACCATGACGTCATTCAGGAAAAGCTCCGAGAGTTTTTGACTTGTCTTCGGGAGGAGATTGGGGAAATCAATGGTCGTAGTTTTGTGGATTCCGCACCGATTTTGGAGCGGCAATGGGCACAACGTGCGGGTTTAGGCTGGATCGGTAAAAATAGCCTTCTCCTCAATCGTTCCATGGGAAGTTTCTTCTTTTTGGCTGAGCTGGTGATTGATCTGGAGGCAAGCCCAGACCTTCCCATCGCCAAAGACTATTGTGGCACGTGCACAGCTTGTATGGATGCCTGCCCTACGGAGGCGATTGTGGCACCGGGCGTAGTGGACGGCTCCCGCTGCATTTCCTACCTCACGATCGAGCTGAAGGACGCCATCCCCAATACCTTTGCAGGGAAGATGGACAATTGGGTGTTTGGCTGTGATGTTTGTCAGGATGTCTGCCCTTGGAATCGTTTTTCAAAACCGCATCAGGAGCCTGCTTTCACACCTTCATCGGACTTGGAAGCCTTGGCAGCACAGGATTGGAAAGAACTCACTGAAGAAACCTTCAAACGGGTATTTACCGGTTCGGCCGTCACCCGCACCAAGCTGAAAGGGATCACCCGCAATCTGGAATTTTTATCTCTTGATAAGTCTGCTGACTAAGAAATTAGTCAAAACGACTCCCAAATTTTCCTGATTTTTGCTCACATCTGAAGAAGAAGCTCACGTATTCGCCGCGGTGGAGTGCTCCTTGCTTTTGCTTCAGCAGGGTTTGGTTTTAATTTCCGTTTGGTGCAAAAATGCCCGTTTTCACACCTCAATTTCGCAACCTTTTCTCCCCAATTTTGGTTTCTATTGTACTATATTTGCGGCATGAATAAGAACGTTTTATTGATGATTTTAGATGGTTGGGGATTAGCTACCAACCCTGCGGTTTCTGCCATCGACAAGGCCAATACCCCTTTTGTGGACAGCTTATTCAAGACTTATCCACATTCCAAGCTAGAGGCCTCAGGGCTTGCAGTAGGATTGCCTGAAGGTCAAATGGGCAATTCGGAAGTAGGTCACATGAACATTGGAGCGGGAAGGGTCGTCTACCAAGATTTGGTAAAAATTAATCTGGCGGTTCAGCAAGGCGAACTTCTCACCCATCCTGTGTTGAGCGCGGCCTTTGCTAGAGCCAAAGCAGGAAATAAAAAAGTGCATTTTTTGGGATTGGTGTCAGATGGAGGCGTGCATGCACACATCGAGCACCTCAAAGGCTTGTGTGACGCTGCCAAACACCACGGGATGGAAGAGGTGTTTATCCATGCCTTTACCGATGGTCGTGACACCGACCCCAAGGGGGGATTGGGATATTTAGGAGATGTACAAAACCATTTACAGCATTCAGCAGGAAAAATTGCTTCGGTGATTGGGCGCTATTATGCCATGGATCGAGACAACCGATGGGAGCGTGTAAAGCTTGCCTACGACGCCATGGTTCATGGTGAAGGAGAAAAATCGAAAGACATCCTTGCTTCCATCAAGAAGTCTTACAGCAACAATGTCACAGACGAATTTATCCGCCCCATCATTCAGGTGGGCACGGACAACAAGCCTTTAGCCACTATTCAAGAAGGGGACATGGTCCTCTGTTTCAATTTCCGAACCGATCGCGGAAGAGAGATCACACAGGCACTCAGTCAACGCGATTTTGTGGATTTTAACATGAAGAAGTTGAACTTGGACTACTTGACCCTCACGACTTATGACGAGACTTTTACAGGGGTGCAGGTCTTGTTTGAAAAGGATAAGCTCAACAATACCCTTGGGGAGGTTTTGGAAAAGGCAGGAAAAAAACAAATCCGCATTGCGGAAACAGAGAAATACCCACACGTGACCTTTTTCTTCTCTGGAGGGAGAGAAAAAGAGTTTGTAGGCGAAAGCAGAATCCTTTGCCCTTCACCTAAGGTTGCTACCTATGACTTGCAGCCTGAAATGAGTGCAGGAGAAATTGCCTCAAAAATTACCAAAGAGTTGGAAAAGAAAAGTGCCAACTTCATTTGCCTTAATTTTGCGAATGCGGATATGGTGGGCCATACTGGAGATTTTGATGCCGCAGTAAAAGCCTGCGAAGCGGTAGATGCTTCGGCTGAACAAGTAGTCAAGGCGGCTATCGCCAATGACTACACTGTGCTGGTGATTGCGGACCATGGCAACTCAGACGTGATGATTAATGAGGACGGTTCACCAAACACGGCGCATACCACCAACTTGGTGCCTCTCATTGTGGTGGACAAACATCAGTTTATGGTGAAAGACGGGAAATTAGGTGATTTAGCACCTACGATTCTTCAGTTGATGGGGGTAGGTATTCCCGAAGAAATGACAGGAGAACTGCTTATTGACCTATGAAAATCAAACTATACCTCAGCTTTCTTCTTTTAGGAGCAGTTCTTTCTTGTGCTCCAACTAAAGAAGAACCTGTACTTGACAAACTTCCTTATTTTGATTTAAAAGGCTTTATTGATTTGGAAATCAATGAATTGGAAGGAGACTCTGTACTCAAAATTTCTGAAATTAATGGGGAAAAGCAGACCCAGGATTTACGGTATACGGCCAAAGACTGGAAGGAGGAATTTGCCTCATTCTATCAAGCAGATATCAATGTTCCTTCTCTCGTCACTGCGTATGGCACCCGGACTACCCCAGACCAACTGATTCATGAGTTGCTTCCTGAGGCAAAAGGAAAAGTGAAAGAAATTACCATACGCTATGTGCAAAATTATCCTGCTTGGGTTACGTTTAGGCTGAAGGATGAAAACATGTTTTACCAAAGCACGACTCTAGGGGAACTTTTTATGAATCAGGCTACGGGAAAAATAGACCAATACAAGCTGGAGACTACTCAGAAAGTTCTATTTCTATCTCCTACACACATCAAAATCTCTGGAGTAATCCACTAAAAAAGAAGGAGGCCCCGCAAAAGCGCGGGGCCTCTTGTTTTGAACAGGAGGGTTAATTTCTCTGCTGAGCCACCTCAATTTTTAAAACAGGAAATCTTATTTCGCAAATAGTGGAGGGCGTTTGGCTTGCCAATCGGAATTTTCCTGAATCAAACGTCCAACCATGATTAATTTTTCTTCCTCAAATAGGTTGGACAGTAAGGTAATCGAAGTTGGACTGCCATTCGCGCCAAATCCATTGGGAAGGCACAAGGCTGGATGACCTGTAAGGTTGGTGATCTGAAGCTGCTGCCCTGCAAAGGATGGTGTAACGATCACATCGTATTGCTTCATTATCGCATGCATTTCTTCAATCAATATACTTCGCTGACGGCTCATTTGGATGTATTCCACAGCTGGGATAAATCGCGCAGCTCTGAAGACATTTGGCCAAGCGCTTTTGTGTTGTGCCACGAGTTGGTCGTCAAGGCCTAGGCGGGTAAGGTCATCAAATGCGGCAGCACCTTCCACCAATAGCATGGATACCAAAGGTGCGGCATTGATGCTCGTTTTCAGTTCTACGGGGTGAAGGGTAATCCCTTGGTTTTTCAAGAGTTCTAGGACGGCACGGTCATTTTCGATACCTGCCCGATTTCCCTCAAAAAAGGAACTGAAATACCCGATTTTTAACTTTTTAACCTCCTTTTTCGCTGAATAATTGAATGCTGCAGGAATGGTGGCCGGATCTTTGGTGTCGCTGCCATTCAGTACTGAAAGGACAATCGCATTGTCCAATGCAGATCGGGAAATTGGCCCCACTTTGTCCATAGACCAGCTGAGGGCCATGGCGCCATGTCTACTGATTCGCCCAAAAGTGGGACGAAGCCCGGTTACGCCATTGCGCGTGGAAGGAGATACGATGGAACCGAGGGTTTCGGTACCGATGGCAAAAGGTACCAATCCAGCGCTCACCGCAGAAGCAGATCCTGCCGAGGACCCACTTGATCCTTGCTTCAGATTCCAGGGATTTTTAGTTACTCCTCCAAACCATACATCGCCCATAGCCAAGGCCCCAAGCGTGAATTTCCCAACGAGCACCCCACCTGCTTGTTCCAATTTGGTGACGATGGTGGCGGTTTCATTGATTACTTGGTCCTTGTAAGGGTCAGCACCCCAGGTGGTTTTTGTACCTGGTACGGCAAATAAATCCTTGATGCCGTAAGGAATTCCATGGAGTGGACCACGGTATTTGCCTGCAGCGAGTTCTTTGTCAAGAGCTCTTGCTTGGGTGAGGGCCTCCTCTTCTAGGAGGGTCACGAGGCAGGCGAGGGTATCGGAATGAGTTTTGATTCGTTGCAGATAAAGTTGCGTCAGTCGCTCTGAAGTCACTTGACGTGATTTGATCAATACGGCAAGCTGGTGAATAGGCATAAACGCCAGATCCACATCCGATGTAGGGAGTGCTACCTTGGCGGGCAGCCCCCAATCGATAGCAGCTTGTTCCTGGCTTGGATAAAACCCTTGTGGGAGGGGATTGAACACCAAGGCGGGCCCAACGGAATTGTCGAGGGTTGTTTTGCGCATCAACTCAAAATTGGTTCGATGGGTGGTCAAGGTGCCAATCATGCTGTCCTTTTCTTGTGGGGTAAAGGAAAGGCCGATCAAATCAGCCGCCCCATCAATTGATAGGGGAGTGATTTCTCCGCTGTTTCTGCCAATGCCAAAGCCCAAAGCCGAGAAAATCGCTGCGCCAAGAAAAAGAAAAGCGAAGGAAGGGAGATTGTTTTTTCGATTCATTAGATAGTTTTGTAAACGCCTCAAACTTGTTTCACCTCAAGGTGTTCATTTCGCATTACAAAATCAACCCTTCCATGGATCAAGCTTCAAATTTCCCCAAGTTCCCGATGCATTACCGAGGCCTACTGTTGTTGGCTGGTATGTATACCATCGCTTGGTCTGCCTTTTATGTTTATTTTGGGGAGACACTAGTCAACTGGATGGCAATGGGGCTTGTTCCTACAACTACCCTTCCCAGCTACTTTTTTGGGATCTTTGGGATGGCAGTGGGTCTGGTGATTTTTTTTGCTGCCTTTTATCCGGTTTCCTGGGTCTGGTTGATTTTAATTGGAATTTCAGGCAAAATCATTTTGGCGGCCTGGTTCACCTTGGGCTTTGCCCCCGAACTAGGCTGGAACAAGCGTTCAATTTTTCATTTGGTGTTTAACGAGTTACTCTGGTTGATTCCCTTGACTCTTATTTTCTTACGAAGCCTTCAAGTAAGAAATTACCTGAAGGAGCTAGAGAAAGAAGATTGACTTAGCTTGTCTGAATTTGTAAATCCTTACGCGGATTTGACCGGATTCCCCTACGGAAAAGTTGTATCTTAGTATGTCGGATTATTTCCCCCAACCAATTGTTCGAATGTCACAAACTCAAGCCCATAAACTTTTTCTTTTGGATGCTATGGCCCTCATTTATAGGGCTCATTTTGCCTTTAGTAAAAACCCAAGGATCAACTCCAAAGGACTAAATACTGGGGTCATGCTCGGGTTTACCAACACGCTTTTGGAGGTCTTGGAAAAAGAAAAACCCAGCCACATCGCCGTGGCATTTGATACCAAGGCGCCCACGTTTCGACATATCCAATATACGCCCTACAAGGCCAATCGCCTGGAGCAGCCGGAAGACATTACCGTATCCATCCCTTGGGTAAAGGAGATCGTTCGCGCCTTTAAAATTCCAGTTTTAGAACTAGATGGATTTGAGGCAGATGATATCATCGGCACCATCGCAAAAAAAGCAGAAAAGGAACGGTTTACGGTGTACATGATGACCCCAGACAAGGACTATGGGCAATTGGTAGACGACCATATTTTTCTCTACAAGCCTGCCTTTATGGGCAATGGAGTGGATGTGATGGGCCCAAAGCAGATTTGTGAAAAGTGGGACATTGAACAGGTTGATCAGGTGCGCGATATCCTCGGCTTGATGGGTGATGCAGTGGACAACATCCCTGGTATTCCTGGCATTGGGGAGAAAACAGCGGTAAAGCTCCTCAAGGAATTTGGTACCGTGGAGGGAGTGGTCGCGAATGCCGATCAACTCAAAGGAAAGCAACGAGAAAATGTGGAAAACTTTGGACCGCAAGGCATACTATCCAAAGAATTGGCAACCATCAAAATCGATGTGCCAGTAGATTTCGACGAGGTAGCCCTCCGGGTTGAAGGCGTTGACGAAGAGAAATTGAGGGCAATTTTTTCGGAACTGGAGTTCCGCACCTTAGCCAATCGATTGTTCAAGGAGGGTCCTGCAAAGAAAGCGGCTGCAGCAGCTCCTGCTCCCGCGCAGATGGATCTTTTTGGGGCTCCTGCTCCTAAAACCAACAGCTTTGTAGCCGAAGAGGAGCAAGAAGAAGTTTCCATTTCAGAACCGATTGTTCTGGACACTATTCATAGCAATGCCCACAATTACCACAAAATCAAAGGTAAGGCAGCCATTCAGGAGCTGGTGGAGTATTTGCTTTTGCAAAAAGAGATTTGTTTTGACACTGAAACGACCAGTTTGGACGCTATGAACGCCGAGTTGGTTGGCCTTTCTTTCTCCTATGTGGAAGGGGAAGCGTATTACATTCCGCTGGAGGCAGATCAAAACGAAGCCAAAGAAGTGTTGGCATTGCTTCGCCCAGTATTCGAAAATGAAGCCATTCTCAAAATTGGCCAAAACATCAAGTACGACTTGCTCGTCCTCAAAAACTACGGGATTGAGATCAAAGGAATGCTGTACGATACGCTACTGGCCCATTACCTCATCGAACCGGAAGGCAAGCATGGCATGGATTGGCTCGCACAGCAGTACCTGCAGTACAAGCCTGTATCGATTACCGAGCTGATCGGAAAGAAAGGCAAAGGCCAGGGAAATATGCGGGATGTAGACGAGGATGAGGTGACGGCCTATGCATCCGAAGATGCGGACATTACGCTGAGACTAAAAGGAAAATTGGACCCAATCTTACTTTCTAATGGTTTGAAAAAGCTCGTGGAAGAGGTAGAAAACCCACTGATTCCAGTGTTGACGGACATGGAATTTGAAGGGGTTCGGATCGATACGGGGAGCTTGGCAGAGCTGTCGGTATCCTTGGAACAAGAAAGCAAGGAAATCGAAAAGCGCGTGTACGAATTGGCAGGAGTACGGTTTAATTTGGCTTCGCCCAAGCAGCTTGGGGAAGTACTTTTTGAAAAATTGAAATTGGACCCCAAGGCAAAAAAAACCAAGACTGGGCAGTATGCCACAGGCGAAGAGATCTTGAGTAAGTTGGCCGACGAACATGAAATCGCACAGGCCATTCTCGAGCATCGACAAATGGTGAAGCTGAAGTCTACTTATGTGGACGCGCTGCCTACCATGATCAACCCCAAGACGGGAAGGATTCATACTACTTACAACCAGTTTGTGGCAGCAACAGGGCGTCTCTCTTCGATCAACCCCAACTTGCAAAATATCCCAATCCGTACGGCTCGTGGGAGAGAAATCCGAAAGGCATTCGTGCCTCGAGACGAGAATTACGTCTTGCTTTCTGCCGATTATTCCCAGATTGAACTGCGACTGATGGCGGCATTTTCGCAGGATGAGTCCATGCTGGAAGCCTTCCGGACAGGACGTGATATCCATTCTACCACCGCTGCCAAAATCTTCAAGGTGCCCTTGGAGGAGGTGACTACAGACATGCGAAGAAAGGCCAAAACCGCTAACTTCGGGATCATCTATGGCATCTCTGCCTTTGGGCTCGCCCAGCGGCTATCCATTCCTAGAGGGGAGGCAAAGGAAATCATCGATGCCTATTTCACCGAGTTTCCTGCGGTCAAGCAGTACATGGATGGAGCCATTGAAAAGGCACGAACGCAAGAATACGTGGAAACCATTCTTGGCCGCCGGCGCTACCTGCGTGACATCAATAGCCGCAACATGACCATGCGGGGTTTTGCAGAGCGAAATGCGATCAATGCCCCACTGCAAGGTTCGGCGGCTGACCTGATCAAGGTGGCCATGATTCATGTGCAGGCCTGGATGAAATCCAAAAATTTAAAATCCAAACTCATTCTCCAAGTGCATGATGAATTGGTATTTGATGCGCACAAGGACGAAGTGGAGCTACTCAAAAAAGAAATTCCAGGATTGATGTCCAACGCTATTCCGCTCCCCGTACCGATCGAAGTGGAAGTCGGCGTAGGTCCGGATTGGTTGCAAGCGCATTAAAGTAGCAAGTATCTAGTAGTAAGTATCAAGACATCGAAGGATGTACTAGGTACGAAGTACCTGCCTGCGGCAGGCAGGCAAAGTACCAAGACTTGGGAGCCTGCTGAGGTCGGAGGCTAGTTATCACTTCAACATTCTTTAATCAGCGTTCGATATTCGACATTTGTTTTCAATCCGTATTTCGTACTTCGTATTTCGTATTTTCATTAAAATTCCAATTTCCAAATTAACATCCTTCTACCTTGGCTAAAGTAAAAACCACCTTTTTCTGTCAGAATTGCGGGGCACAGAGCCCCAAGTGGACAGGTAAGTGCCCTTCCTGTGGGGAGTGGAACACCTTTGTGGAGGAAATCATCCAAAAAGAAGAACTTGGAAAAGGAAGCTGGAAACCGCAAGGATCCGGAACCAAAAAAGCGAGCACGCCCAAAAAAATTGATGAGGTCAACTACGAGGAGCAGCCCCGCTGGATCACTTCCGATCCGGAATTGGATCGGGTGCTAGGTGGAGGCATTGTTTCTGGTTCACTGGTGCTGATTGGGGGCGAACCCGGAATAGGAAAATCCACGCTCATGCTTCAGATAGCGCTGACCCTAAAAGGCAAGAAAGTGCTTTATGTATCAGGGGAGGAAAGTGAAGCTCAGATCAAAATGCGGGCAGATCGAATGGCTGCCAAAAACCCAGATTGCTACGTGCTTTCTGAGACGAATACGCAGCAGATTTTTCAGCAAATCGAGGCCCTCAACCCGGATTTTTTGGTCATTGACTCCATCCAAACGCTCCACAGTCAATACGTAGAATCTGCAGCCGGATCGGTTTCTCAGGTGCGGGAATGCACGGCAGAACTGATGAAGTTTGCCAAGGAAACAGGCACACCGGTATTTCTGATCGGCCACATCACCAAAGATGGTTCCATTGCTGGACCAAAAGTGCTCGAACACATGGTGGACACCGTCTTGCAGTTTGAAGGGGATCGACACTTGACCTACCGCATCTTGCGAACTTCCAAAAACAGATTTGGTTCCACCCAGGAACTCGGCATCTATGAAATGCGTGCAGAGGGACTGCGGGCCGTTTCCAACCCCTCAGAAATCCTACTTACGCAGCGAGAAGAAGTGCTCAACGGCGTAGCTATCGGTGCGATGCTAGAGGGCAACCGTCCCCTGTTGATTGAGATTCAGTCCCTGGTGAGCCCGGCTACCTACGGTACACCCCAGCGAAGCAGTACGGGGCACGATGCCAAGCGCCTCAACATGCTTTTGGCGGTACTGGAAAAACGGGGAGGCATGCGACTCGGACAACAAGATGTGTTTTTGAATGTGGCAGGAGGTCTACGGGTGGATGATCCCGGACTAGACCTTGCCGTCTGCGCCTCACTGATTTCGAGTTACGAGGATACGCCCGTGTCGGAACAAATTTGCTTTGCCGGCGAGGTAGGCCTAGGTGGTGAGATTCGAGCGGTGTCTCGCATCGAAAACCGGATCGCTGAAGCGGAGAAGTTGGGATTCAAAAAAATAATGGTTTCCAAATATGCCGTCAAAGGCTTAGACTTAAGTAAGTTTAAAATTCAGATCATCCAAGTGAGCAAGTTGGAAGAGATGTACCAGTTGATTTTTTGAGCGTTTTTAATTTAGGATAGAAATTAAAAAATGGATGAAAATTCTCCTTCGAAAAATTGGCCTCTAATAGTAGGGCTTATCCTTTTGGTACTAGGTACTGGCCCCTTGGTTTTTGTCATGGTCGCTGCTAAGCTGGGATTTGGCAATGACCCAAATCCAAACCCAGTTATTTATGGAATGCTTGCGGGACTCACTTTTTATCCTTCATTGGGTTTGGTAATCTGGGGACTCTATCGAAGAAGAACTAACAAAAAGAATTTCAAATAATTGGAAGCAGTTGAGCTTTGGCAAAATTCATTCTGTTTGTGCAACTTACAGACCCAAACCACCCGCCCATGAAAGCACTTTTGACTATCGGACTCCTCGTACTATCGAATACATTTATGACCTTAGCCTGGTACGGACATTTGAAGTTTGCCGAATGGAAATGGTTTAGCAAACTGGGTCTGATTTCCGTCATTTTGATTAGCTGGGGGATCGCCTTGTTTGAATACCTATTCCAGGTTCCTGCCAATAAAATGGGGTATATCGGAAATGGAGGGCCCTTTTCATTGGTCCAACTCAAGGTGATTCAAGAAGTCATCACGTTACTTGTGTTTATGGGGTTCACGCTTGCTGTCTTCAAGACTGAGACGTTCAAAATCAATCACTTGATTGGCGCAATTTTCTTGGTGCTGGCAGTTTATTTTATGTTTAAAAAATAATTCTTCTCATTTCGCTTTATGTCCCCTACTAATCCAATCCCCGACCAATCCCTAGACCCTCAAGATTGGGATGCCATGCGCGCACTTGGCCATCAGATGGTCGACGATTTGATAAGCTATTGGAAGGGTATTCGAGAAGAAAAAATCTGGAGACCCATCCCAGACGAGGTAAAACAGGTTTTTGATCTGCCTATTCCGGAACAGGGACAGTCCCCGGAAGAGGTTTATCGGGAGTTTAAGGAATACATTTTTCCTTACAACAAGGGCAATGTGCATCCCCGATTTTTTGCTTGGATCCAAGGCACTGGAACTCCTATGGGGACCTTTGGTGACTTGCTGGCTTCAGGGATGAATCCCAACAACGCCATCGGCGAGCATTCGGCGATGTATGTGGATCGGCAAGTGGTCAACTGGTGCAAGCAACTGATGAACTTCCCTTCTGAAGCATCCGGAATTCTCGTGAGCGGAGGCTCGATGGCGAATATCACGGCACTTACCGTCGCTAGAAATTCCTTTGGGGAAGAAAAAATTCGGCAAAGAGGACTTAAAGTGGCTTCGGCTCAACTCTTGATTTACTGCTCGGTAGAAACGCACTCTTGCGTCCAAAAGGCAGCGGAGATCATCGGGCTAGGGACGGATGGGGTTCGAAAAATTCAAGTGAATGAACAATACCAGCTAGATACTGCTGCCCTAAGAACTCAAATCGAAGCGGACCTGCAGGCAGGATTCCTTCCTTTCTGTGTGGTAGGTACAGCTGGCACGGTCAATACGGGTGCCATTGACCCGATGGAGGAGCTATTGGAGATTTCGAAAACCTATGGGCTTTGGTTCCATGTAGATGGGGCTTATGGGGCCTTGGCCAAACTTGACCCGATCTATGCTCCTGCCTTGAAAGCGATCGAAGAAGCTGACAGCTTGGCATTTGACTTGCACAAATGGCTGTATGTACCCTATGAAGTGGGCTGTACCCTGATTCGGGATGCGAAAAAACACCGAGATGCCTTTGCCATTACGCCCAATTACTTATTGCGGGAGGAGCGTGGCCTTGCGGGCGGCTTGGATTCCATCAACAACTATGGATTTGAGCTTTCGCGCGGTTTCAAAGCCTTGAAGGTATGGATGTCTCTCAAAGAGCACGGAAGGGAAAAGTATGCATTCATGATTGCTCAAAATAACCGGCATGCAGCCTATTTGGCGGAATTGGTCGAGCAGCATCCCAATTTGGAATTGATGGCCCCAGTGTCCATGAGCATTACCTGCTTTCGGATGGTTTACCCAGGATTGGGGGAGGAAGAGCTTCGTGAACTTAACCGGGAAATTCTCCTTTGTCTTCAGGAGGAAGGGATTGCCTCGCCTAGTTCGACGATATTGAATGGTAAATTTACCTTGAGGGTTGCGAATACCAACCAACGCACCCGAAAAGAGGACATGGAGCTGTTGGTAAGAGAAGTGCTTCGCCTTGGCAACCAGAAAATAGCGGAGGACAAAGGTTGAATTGGCTCAATTTTCGCTAGGGTTTGGTAGTACAATAAACAAAACCAGCTATGCGAAAAGGAACACAAGTAATTCTGATTTTTGCAGCCTTATTTTTTGGCGCAATCAACGTTCAGGCACAAGAAATTGGCTTGAGATTTGGACACATCAACGGCAACAATGTAGCCCTAGATGGGATATTCTCTACAGGGGAATTCAGCCGAGTTCACGGAAACCTAAGCTTTGGACAAAAAGGACTTGGATTAGATGCCCTTTGGAACCCGATTTACGATGACATCGAAGACACCGATTTCAAATGGTATGCGGGATTTGGACCTTCGGTTTACCTTTCAGAAGATTTTAGACTGGGTGCAGCAGGTGAAGTAGGCGTTGAATACGCCTTTTCAGAAGTTCCCATTACCCTAGGATTAGATTTTAGGCCTTATCTTTTTTTGGTGGAGGTTACCGAATTTAGAGCTGGCTTTGGATTCAATGCTCGTTGGAGATTGAATTAATTCTTCCCCTTTAGTTTGGAAACCCGCCCATTCCTAGGCGGGTTTTTTAATTCCTTAAAATTCAACGATCAATCCGATGGTAGGAAGGATAGTTCCCGCAGGATTCACGATGGATTTGAGTTGGTAGCGGCTTGGGTCTGTAGAGTTTACTGTCAGGTTGCCTTGTCCATCTCGGACTGGGACTATTTGTGGTGGCTGTTGAGCCTGAAAGTTGTAAGCGTTCTGGATGTCAAAGTACCAGTTGAGGCTCCAGCGGTCAAAGAAGTACTTTTTATCAAGGCGAAGGTCCAGTTGGTGAAAGGGCTTTAGCCGGATGCCATTGATTCGTGAAAAGTCTAGGATAGCTGCATTTCGAAGGTCCCAGTTGCTGCGAAGGCTGGAGGCACTCAAGTCAGCAGGAGTATAGGGCGTTCCACCCAAAAAGCGCCATCTTCCTCCCAACTCCCAGTTTTTGCCAAAGCGCTTGCCTGCCGTAAGGCTCACAATAAAACCATTGTCCCAGGACGAAGGAATCATGCCCTCTGAGTTGGGGTTGGTAAACTCCGAGCGCACCAAGGTCAAGGAAGCGATCCCATAGAAATTGTTGTACAGGCGCTGCTGCGCCAAAAACTCCATTCCATAAGCTCTTCCTTTGGAATTCGAAAGGACGGGTTCATTGCCGATGGCGCCGAAGTCTGCCCCTAGGTTGGCCAAAGAAATCCCATTCCGGATAGAAGTCGGGTAGTGGCTGTAGCGCTTGAAAAATGCTTCTGCAGTAAATCGCCTTGCTTTTTCAGGCATCAGGTATTCAATCCCTCCAATCAGTTGCGCGTTTCGGATAAATCGTACATCGCTGTCCTGATTCACAAAATCCCCTGCCGAATTTTGGTATCCGAGAATGGTATAGGCCGGCCGCTGGTAGTAGATACCGGCATTGGCATTGGCAAAGAGGTTGGATTTCAGTTGGTAGGAAACCGAAAATCGTGGGCTCAGCTGGTTAAAGGGGTTGGATGCAGTCTTGGCAAAGTCAGAACCGTCCATACGTATTCCTCCACTGAGTAGGAGGCGTTCGCCGAGCCAATTTTTGGTTCCAGATACAAAAGCTCCATAACTGCTGTAGTTGGAGGTAGCCAAGATATCAATGGTGCCTCCAGTCTGAGAGAGTGCAGCGCGGTCAAAGTTGTCAATCAAGTAGCGAGAGTATTCCAGGTTAACCCCATATTTGATGCTGTAGCCCTTTCCGAAAATGCTGTTTTCGGCGCGAAACTTATTTTCTGACTCCTGTGAGCGGTATCGGAAGAGCAAGTTTTTCTCGTCTCCTTCTTGGTTTCCGGCATATTTATAGGATTCGTTGTTGAGCATGTTTCGGCTCAATACAAAGGTCCAAAAGCCGTTGTCTCGAAACCGCTTTAACTTGGCCCCCGTGGTGTAATTCCATTGGGTTTGCACAGGCAAGACGTTCAAGATGTAAAGTCGGTTTTCTTTTTCTTCCAGCGTCTCTTCTTCAGGAGCATCCTCGTTGAGCACAAATTGGTCGATGGCTCCAATGCCGATAAAAGTTAATTCTGTTTTCTCGTTGATTTTGGTGGTGGTTTTTACCTGAAAATCGTTGAAAGTAGGGAGAAATGGGAGGTTGAGTAAACGAAATAAGCCTTGCAAATAGGATCTTCTAGCCGAAAGGATATAGGTTGATTTAGGGGAAAGTGGGCCTTCGTTGGAAATTGTGAGCTCGGAAGCGCCCACGGTCAGCTGAGTAGCCATCCGATCTCTTCTTCCTTCCTTCAATTGAAATTCGAAGAAGGAGCTCAGGCCATTCATTCGATTGGCCGGAAAACCACCTGTGATCAAGTCTACATTTTTAATGAGGTTGACATTTAGAATTCCTGCGGGACCTCCAGAGGACCCTTGGGTGGCGAAGTGGTTGATGACGGGCACTTCGATTTCATCTACAAAAAAGCGGTTTTCATTGGGTGCTCCGCCTCGGATCAAGATGTCGTTTCGGAAGCTAGGGGTGCTTGCTACACCAGGAAGCGATTGAATCACCCTCGAGATGTCTCGATTGCCACCGGGATAGCGTTCGATTTCGTTGGTGTTGAGTTTCCGGACAGAGAGGGGTGTTTCCTCAGAGCGGGTAAATTCACTGCTGACCACCACCTCGCTTAGTTCAGAAGCATCTTCGGTTAGGGTAAAATCCAGTTGAATGGGTTTTGCCAAACTCACTTGAACTTCAAATGCGGTGGAGGATTTGTAGCCTACATAGCTAGCCCGCACGTTGTACAGTCCTGCGGGGATGTTGCTGATTTCGTAGAAGCCTTCCTCATTGGTGATCGCACCAAGCTCCGTATTGAGTAGGAGCACATTGGCAAAGGCCACGGGCTGGTTGTTGACAGGATTAGTGATTTTTCCTCGGATGATACCTTGCCCCATACTGGTTAGGGAAAAGAGAAAGAGGAGTCCAAATAGACCGGTGATTCGCATGATGTGGTGTAGTGCTTTAAATGGCGTGTTAGGGTGGGCTAGAAATTTTAGGCCCCCTGTTTTTCTTTTACTCTCCAGAGACGCCACCAAGGCGTGCCAGGGGAGTCGTGGTGCTCAAAATGGTATCCAAAAAAGTAACAACTGATAAATGCCCAAAGATGGTTTTTGGACTGTGAATGAGAGTGGTGCGCATTGGTCTCTTCCCCCATATGAGGAAGATAAGTTCCAAAATAAAAGAGCTGCAGTGTGGATAGTCCAGCAGGAACCATCCAAAAGAGAATCAAGTTTTCGGTGGGAAGGACGAGCTTGAGGAGGTTGAAGGTAACCGCCATCAGGAGAAACTGCCAGATGGTGAGGTACTGTAGGATAAAGCTGAGGTACCAGCGGAAAAACTTTCCAGAGGCATGGTAGTCTGGATCTTTATCCGTGGCTACGTAGCGGTGGTGTTCGTGGTGTTTGGGAAAAAGCTTCCAATAGAAGTTGTAGGAAAACAGGATCGCCGCGATCCAGCCGGTCACATGGTTTGCTTTTTTATTGCTGGAAACAATGCCGTGCATCGCATCGTGTGCCGTGATAAATAGTCCTGTGTAAAGGTGCGTTTGGACAAGAATGGCCAGGTAGGTCAAGGGATTCTCCCAGGAAAACTCCCAGGTAAGTAGGAAGCCCAAAGAAATAGCCCAGGCAAGAATAACTCCCCATCCAATCAAAAGACCTTTGGGGTCTACGGAATGTACTGTGGTTTTAGCCTCCATGGTGTGGAGATTAGAAAGTTAAAATACGCTCCCGAACCTGTTCCATGAGCCACATAGGCGTGGAAGTAGCTCCGCAGATGCCTACACTGTCCCCAGGAACAAACCAGCCCGCTTCAATTTGATCTGGATTGGAAACAAAAAAAGTGTGCTCGTTTTTCTCTTTGCAGACATTGTAAAGCACTTTTCCATTGGAGGACTTGGTGCCACTTACAAATACAATTTTGTCAAACTTTTCGGCAAAGCTTCGAAGCTCCTTGTCGCGGTTAGACACTTGTCGGCAGATGGTGTCGTTGGTGTTTACCGTGATTCCGTTTTCACGTAGAATCTCGTTGATTTCGTAAAACTTATCCGTGCTCTTCGTGGTCTGGCTGTACAGCGTGATGTTTTTGGGAAGGTTGGGAATATCCAATTCTGAAATATCTTGGAATACCACTGCCTTGTTATTGGTTTGTCCCAAAAGGCCAATTACTTCCGCATGCCCATGCTTCCCGTAGATGTAGATGTTGTCTTCCTTATCGAAGGAATTTTTGATGCGGTTTTGAAGCTTCAGCACCACTGGGCAGCTGGCATCGATGAGCGTTAGGTTGTTTTTGATGGACAACTCGTAGGTCGAAGGCGGCTCTCCGTGTGCACGGATCAGTACCTTTTCATCGGTGAGTCCATGCAATTCACTATGGTCAATGATTTTGAGTCCCTTTCGGGTCAAGCGGCTGACTTCCTCGTCATTGTGCACGATGTCCCCCAGGCAATAGAGATAGCCTTGCTCCTCTAGGATTTCTTCCGCCATTTCGATGGCGTAGACTACCCCAAAGCAAAAGCCCGAATGATCATCTATTTGAACCTGTAGGTGTTTCATGTTCCTATTAACCACGATTTGGTGAAATTGTTTGCTTACTTCTGAGCCATTCAAAGAAGCTGATGTTCATCAGCAATAGAGTCAAAGAATAAATTAAATCCTCAATGGGTACCGTCCAAATTCGAATTCCTAGATTTTCTGCATTGTTGTAGATCACCACAGGCTCTTCGGTCAGTCCTCCCGTAAGGATGCCATTGCAAATCATCAGCGGGATAAGGTGCACGAGGTAAGCGAAAATAAAGCGACCCAAGTACTTTTCTTTGAAGACCAGGTAGTGGATCACTAGCGTGACTGCACCTACCAAGAAGTTGACCGAAGTATACCACTTGTCTAGGTGGAGGATGCTCATTACCAGTAGAAATGGAGCCAAAATCCAGACAAAGTATTTTCCGAAAGGAAGAAAATGATCTTTTGGGAAGAAATAGATCAATACTTCATAAATGAATACCGATGAAAAAGGGACAATAAAGAAAAATAGCCACTCTTCAATCGGGAGGTCTAGGAAGAACCATCCCAGCACATACCTCGAGTTAAATTCCCATACGCCCAGGTTGGTAAACCAGATGTCCCAAACAATAAAGAAAGCAGCGGTCCCGAGCATGCCGGGGAACAAGTATTTCCATTGGGTCGCATAGCGGATGCGGCGCTCAAAGGATTGCGCCAGTGGGTAGCTGATTGCAAAGAGGAGTACGCCTAGGTACAGGTACTTTTCCATCAGGAGAAGCCCAATTTATTTTCCACATAGCTTCCAAAAAGGAGGGTCAGCTTCTTTGCATTGGGAATGCGCACGCGCTCCTGGGTAATGGTCTCTGGAGGAAGCTTTTTGATTTTATCAAATAGCTTTTGGTAGTACAAGTAAGCCACCTTCACTCCAAGTTTGGCTCCTGCTGGAAGGCCAGCAATCCCAATCAAGGAATCGTCGAAGTCTTTTTGGATATCTTCTTCGATGAGCGTTTTGACGGAGGTGTCGAAGCGATTGAAATCTACTCCTGGAAAATAAACCCTTCCTCGCTCCTCGTAATCGCTTTTGATGTCTCGTAGGAAGTTTACCTTTTGAAAAGCTGCGCCCAATTTGCAGGCAGGTTCTCTCAGCCGTTGGTATTCGGCGTCATCTCCTTTGCAAAAAACCTTCAAACACATCAGCCCTACAACTTCAGCTGAGCCATAAATGTACTCGTGGTATTTCGAGTCGTTGTAGGTTTTGAAGTCCAAATCCATTGCCATGGAATGCAAAAATGCTTCGATGAGATCTAGATCGATTTTGTATTCGTTGACGATCAACTGAAAAGCATGCAAAACCGGATTCAACGAAATTTTGGATTCGATGGCCTCGTAGGTGTCTTTTTTGAAGCGCTCCAAAAGTGCTTGCTTGTCCTGGTCATGAAACGTATCTACAATTTCATCTGCATAGCGGACAAAACCATAAATGGCATATACGGGAAGATGAAACTCTTTCGCTAAGGTTTTTATCCCCAAGGTAAAACTAGTGCTGTAGCGCTCAGTGATGAGCTTACTGCACTCCAAGGTAGTTTGGTTATATAGAGAAATGGCGTCCATCTACGTAATATACCGCTTTGTTTACAAATTGTTTTCTTTCATCACCTCTTTTGCTACCACATGCCCTGAAATTAGGGAGGGAGGAACGCCAGGTCCTGGAACAGTCAATTGGCCTGTATAGTACAAGTTACTTACCTTTTTGCTCTTAAGACTTGGCTTCAAAATGGCTGTTTGCAGGAGGGTATTGGCCAATCCATACGCATTGCCCTTGAAAGCATGGTAGTCCGACTTGAAATCGTTGTGTGCATAGGATCGCTTGTAGACGATGTGCGAACGGATTTCTTGGCCCGTGATTTTTTCCAAGCGATCTAGGATCATGTGGAAGTATTTTTCACGCATCTCCTCCGTGTCTTCCAAATCTGGAGCGAGTGGAATGAGTAGAAATAGGTTTTCCATTCCTTCCGGAGCTACCGTAGGATCGGTGATGGAAGGGACAGATGCATAGAATAGGGGCTTTTCAGGCCACCTTGGGTTGGTGTAGATCGCATCGGCATGAGGACCGAGCGGCTCATCAAAGAATAAGTTGTGGTGCCTCAGGTTTTTCAGTCGCTTGTTTACGCCAAGGTAAAAAAGCAAGCTGGATGGAGCCATCACCCGCTTGTTCCAATAGTCTTCTGTATAGTTGCTGTAGGCAGGATCGAGTAGGTGCTTGTCCACGTGGTGGTAATCTGCTCCTGCTACGATGATGTCTGCTTGAATGGTTTCTCCGGAACGTAGTACTAGGCTTTGCGCTTTGCCGTTGACTACCTCAATTTTTTCTACTTCCGCATTGTATTTGAACTGTACTCCTTTTTCTTCCGCCAAAGCGACCATGCCTTTGATGATCTCATGCATGCCTTTTTTGGGATACCAGGTGCCTAGCGCAATGTCTGCATAGTTCATCAAGCTGTACAGTGCAGGGATGTTATTGGCGGTTTCTCCGAGAAAAAGCACCGGAAACTCCATCAAGCGCACAATTTTGTCGTGTGAAAAATAGCTGCGCACATGCTTGGACATGGACTGGAAGATGTCCATTCGGATCATGTCCAAGAGCAGGCCTGGAGAGGTAAACTCAAATAGGGAGCGGCTCGGTCGGTGCACGAGGTCGTGGATCCCCACTTCGTACTTGTATTTGGCTTGGGCAAGAAACTTATCCAAGTTGGCAGCTGCTCCAGGCTCAATGCCTTCGAGCATGGCTCTGAATTCGTTTAGATCGGCAGGAATGTCGAGCGTATCTTGCTCGCCATAGATGACTGCATAGGAAGGATCCAAGCGGATCAAGTCGTAATAGTCCGAGGGCTTCTTGCCAAAGTTGGCAAAGTAACTTTCAAAGACATCAGGCATCCAGTACCAGCTGGGGCCCATATCAAAAACAAAACCCTGGTGCTC